>JBAXBB010000014.1:0-35873 GCA_037142235.1 Actinomycetes bacterium | reverse complement strand
CGCGGCCCGGGCCGCGACCGGCCTCCAGGCCGAGCCGCGGATCCTGGTCGAGCCCGGTCGGTCGATCGTGGGCCCCACCGCTCTCACGCTCTACCGGGTCGGCACCCGCAAGGAGATCCCGGGGGTGGGCACCTACCTGGCGGTCGACGGCGGCATGTCCGACAACCCGCGACCTGTCCTCTACGGCGCCCGCTACGAGGCCTTCCTCCCGGCGGCACTCGACGCGCCCCGCGACCTCGCCTGCACGATCGTGGGCAAGCACTGCGAGCAGGGCGACGTCCTGGTCGTCGACGCCCGCCTGCCGGGCTCGGTCGGGCCCGGGGACCTGGTGGCCACCCCGGTGACCGGCGCGTACGGTGCCTCGATGGCGTCGAGCTACAACCTGGTACCCCGGTCGGCGGTCGTGTTCGTGCGCGACGGCCGGGCCCGGGTGGTGGTGCGCAGGGAGTCGCTCGACGACCTGCTGGCCCGTGACGTCGAGGGAGCAGACTGATGGCCGTGCGGGAGACGGTGAGGGTCGGGGTCCTGGGCTGCGGCAACGTGGGCGCGTCGCTGGTGCGTCTCGTGGCCGAGCACGGCGACGTGATCGCGGCGCGCGTCGGTGCCCGGGTCGAGGTGACCCGGGTGGCGGTGCGCGACACGACGCGAGCCCGCACGGTCGAGGTCCCGGCCGGGGTGCTCACCGACGACGCCGCCGCGGTGGTGAGCGACCCCAGCATCGACGTCGTGGTCGAGGTCATGGGCGGCACCGATCCGGCCCGGGCGCTCATCGAGACGGCCCTGCGCGCCGGCAAGCCGGTGGTCACCGCCAACAAGGAGCTCATCGCCCGCGACGGTCCCGAACTGTTCCGCATCGCGGCCGAGGCCGGCGTCGACCTGCTGTTCGAGGCGTCGGTGGCCGGCGGCATCCCGCTCATCCGGCCGCTGCGCGAGTCGCTGGCCGGTGACCGCATCCGGCGAGTGCTCGGCATCGTCAACGGCACCACCAACTTCATCCTCACCCGCATGGCCGACGACGGCGCACCGTTCGCGGACGCCCTGGCCGAGGCCCAGCGCCTCGGGTACGCCGAGGCCGACCCCACCGCCGACGTCGAGGGCTTCGACGCCGCCGCCAAGGCGGCGATCATCGCCACCATCGCGTTCGGGGCGCCGGTCGGCCCGGGCGACGTCTACCGGGAGGGCATCACCCAGGTCACCGCCGATGACATCGCCTCGGCGGCGCGCCTCGGCTACGTGGTGAAACTGCTCGCCGTGGCCGAGGAGGTCGACGGTGCGATCACCGTGCGGGTCCACCCAGCCATGGTCCCGGTGCACCACCCGCTGGCGTCGGTGCGCGATGCGTTCAACGCCGTGTTCATCGAAGCCGACGCCGTGGGTGAGTTGATGCTCTACGGCCGGGGTGCCGGTGGCGATCCCACCGCCTCGGCCGTGCTCGGTGACCTCGTCGATGCGTCCCGCAACCTCGCCGCCGGGGCGCGCGGGGCCACGATCGGTGAGTTGACCGCCGCCCCGTTCCGCCCGATGGCCGAGGTGTCGTCGCCCTACTACGTGCTGCTCGAAGCCGCCGACCGGCCGGGGGTGTTGGCGGCCATCGCCGAGCGGTTCGGCCGCCACGGCGTGTCGATCGCGTCCATGGAACAGCGCGGCATCGGCGCCGACGCCCGGCTGGTGTTCATCACCCACCGGGCGCGCGAGGCCGACCTCATGGCCACGCTCGACGACCTGCGCGGAACCGACGCCGTGCGCCGGGTCGGGAGTGTCATCCGGGTCGTCGGCGAGGAGGACTGACGGTGGGAGCCTGGCCCGGACTCATCGAGCGTTACCGCGATCGTCTCCCCGTCACCGCCGCCATGCCGGTCGTGACGCTGCTGGAGGGCAACACCCCGCTGGTGCCCGCGCCGCGCCTCGCGGAGCGCGCGGGGGTGGCCGCCGCCTACCTGAAGGTGGAGGGGGCGAACCCCACCGGATCGTTCAAGGACCGCGGGATGACGATGGCGGTCTCGACCGCGCTGGGCAACGGGGCCAAGGTCGTGA
Organism: Actinomycetes bacterium; assembly: GCA_037142235.1. GTDB lineage: Bacteria > Actinomycetota > Acidimicrobiia > IMCC26256 > PALSA-555 > CAIUKV01. Next base: position 33,839 of record JBAXBB010000014.1, on the reverse strand, counting down.
TCTGCGCCTCGACCGGCAACACGTCGGCGTCGGCGGCGGCGTATGCGGCGCGGGCCGGGCTCGTCTGTGCGGTGGTGCTGCCCGCGGGCCAGATCGCCCTGGGCAAGCTCGCCCAGGCGCTCATCCACGGTGCACGCGTCGTTCCGGTCGAGGGGACCTTCGACGAGGCCCTCGACATCGTGCGTGCCCTCGGCGAGCAGCCGGGCGTCGAGGTCGTGAACTCCGTGAACCCCGTGCGGATCGAGGGGCAGAAGACCGCCGCGTTCGAGATCGTGGAGCAGCTCGGCGACGCGCCGACGGTCCACTGCATCCCGGTCGGCAACGCCGGCAACATCACCGCGTACTGGAGGGGCTACCGGGAGGACCGGCAGGCGGGGAACGCCACGCGGACCCCCCGCATGCTCGGGTGGCAGGCCAGTGGTGCCGCCCCGATCGTGCTGGGCCAGGCCGTGCCCAAGCCCAAGACCATCGCCACCGCCATCCAGATCGGCAACCCGGCTTCCTGGGAGAGCGCGCTGGCGGCCCGCGATGAATCAGGCGGCCACATCGGCGCCATCACCGACGCGCAGATCCTCGAGGCGTACCGGTTCCTGGCGTCCGACGAAGGGGTGTTCGTCGAGCCGGCGTCGGCGGCATCGGTGGGAGGTCTGCTACAGGCGTCCGCCGACGGACTGGTCGGCCGGGCCGACGTCGTGGTCTGCACCGTGACCGGTCACGGGCTCAAGGATCCCCAGCGCGCCATCAGCGAGGTCGAGGTGGGTGAGCCCGTCGCCGCCGAGGCCTCCGCCGTGGCCGGGGTGATCGGGCTCTAGGTGGGCACCGCCCTCGTCACCGGTGCGTCGTCGGGCATCGGGGAGGCGTTCGCGTCGCGGCTCGCCGCCCGGGGCGAGGACCTGGTCGTGGTGGCGCGCCGTGCCGACCGGCTCGCCGCACTGGCCGGGCGCCTCGGACCCCGATGCTCGGTCGAGGTGCTCGAGGCCGATCTCACCGACCCCGCCGGGTTGGCCCGAGTCGCGGCCCGCCTCGCCGACCCGGAGCGCCCGGTCGACCTCCTGGTCAACAATGCCGGACACGGCACGCTCGGACGGTTCTGGGAGATGCCGGCGGCGGGCGAGGCCGCGTCGATCGCGTTGAACGTGAGCGCGCTGGTGGAGCTCACGCACGCGGCGTTGGGACCGATGGTCGGTCGCGGCCGAGGAGGGGTCATCAACGTCTCGTCGCTCGGCGCCTACCAGCCGCTCCCGCTCAACGCCACGTACGGCGCGACCAAAGCGTTCGTGTCGAGCTTCACCAACTCCATCGCCGAGGAGCTGCGGGGCACCGGGGTGCGAGCCATGGTCGTGGCGCCCGGGTTCACCCGGACCGAGTTCCAGGCGGAGTCGTTCTCGCCGGGCGACGTCCCGGCTTTCGTCTGGCAGTCGGCCGACGCGGTGGCGGCGACGGCCCTGCGCGCCTACGACCGGGGCCGGGTCGTGTGCATCACGGGTGCGCTCAACGTCGTCACGGCGGCGGCGAGCAGCGTGCTGCCGGCGGGCGTGACCCGGCGGATCAGCGGTGCGGTGACGCGCCGCATCTACTGAATCACCGGACTCGCCCGCGATCCGCGGGTCAGCGCAGCGTCTCGGGTGACTCCGCCAGAACCCGCCGGACCGCGCCGTTCCAGTAGGCGTCGAGGGCATGGGTGCGGAACGCGTCGCGCAGCCCGGGACGGTGTTCCGGGGCGATCGCGTGCGTGGTGATCCCGGCCGTGAGTGCGTCGGCGGTGAGGCGGCACATGCGCTCGAAGGTGACGCTGCGGTACGCGGCCTCTGCCACCGAGGCGCCCACGACCAGGGCACCGTGGCTCAGGAGGATCACGCCGATGGCATCGCCGACCGCCTCGGCCAGCCAGGTGCCGGCCTCGGCGTCGAGGACCTGCCCTTGGTACTCGTCGACCAGCCGGAGCCCACCGTCGAACATGCAGGCCGCCTGGTGGGTGATCTCGGGCAGGCGTCCCAGCGTGGCGAGCAGCGTGGCGGCGTAGGGGTGGTTGTGGACGATCACGCGGGCATCGGGCCGGATCCGGTGGAGCTCGGTGTGGAGGAAGATGGCCGGGCTGACCGACCAGCGTCCCTCTCGGACCGTGCCGTCGGGGGCGACCCGCACGAGGTCCGAGGCGCGCACCTCGTCCCACCAGAGCCCCCACGGTGACGCCCACAGGTCGTCGGACCCTTCGATCGCGACCGTGATGTGCCCGGCCAGGTTCTCGTTGAACCCGGTACGGGCCAGGATGCGGTGCAGGCATGCCAGCGCCTGACGCTCGTCGAGCCCGGGGCCGACAGGGGCCAGGGCGCCGGGAGTCCAGCGGGGGGTCGCCACGGCGAAACGCTAACGCGCTGCACGGGGGCGTGCCGCTCGGTTAGGTTCCGCGACGTGAGTCTGTCGGAAGTCGTCGCTCGGCACGCCCGGACCCAGCCGGATCGCCTCGCGTTCGTGGCCCCCGACGACCGCATCACGTGGGCGGAGTACGACGTCTGGGCCGATGCACTCGCCGGTGAGCTGGGCCGGCGGGGCCTGACGGCCGGAGACCGGGTGGCGGTCCTGGTCCCCGACGGTCCGGCGGTGCACGTCGCCTTCCTGGCGGTCGAACGGGCCGGCTTCGTGATCGTGGGCATCGGCCCGCGGGCGGGTGCCCGTGAGGTCGAGCACCTGCTGGGCCTCACCGGCGCCCGACTCGTCGTCACCGACTCCGACCGTCTGGCAGAGGGCACTCACCTCGACCTCCCCCGGCTCGATCCGGGCGGGTTCCGCCCCGAGCCGGGCACGGTGCGCGCGCCGATCGGGGATCCTGCGGGGGGCATGCGACCGGTCGACGACGACGACCTGTGGCTCTGCAACTCCACGTCGGGGACGACCGGGTTGCCCAAGTGCGTGATGCACGACCAGCAGCGTTGGTTCGCGTTCCACCGCCTCGCGGTCGCGGCCGGAGACCTCGGGCCCGACGACGTGTTCCTGAGCGCCCTCCCGGCCCCGTTCGGCTTCGGGATCTGGACGGCTCACGTCACCCCCACGCTGCTCGGAGCGCCCACCGTGCGGATGCAGCAGTTCGATCCGGTCGGGGTCTTGCGGATGATCGAGCGCGAGCGGGTGAGCGTGCTGGCCGCGGTGTCGACGCAGTTCATCATGCTCCTCAACGAGCCGACGCTGCCGGAGTTCGACCTGTCGAGCCTCCGGGTGCTGTTCACCGGTGGGGAGATGGTCCCGTACGAGCGGGCCCGGGAGTTCGAGGAGCGCACGGGGTGCACCGTGCTCCAGTTCTACGGGTCCAACGAGACCGGGGCCCTGAGCCGGACGACCCTCGCCGACTCCGCCGACGTGCGACTCCGCACCGCCGGGCGGGTGATCCCGGAGATGCACGTGCGGCTCCTCGCCGACGACGGGAGCGACGTCACCGCGACCGGCGGTCCGGGCATCGCGGCCTGCCGGGGCCCACTCACCTGTCAGGGGTACTTCGGCGACCCGGAGGCCGACGCCCGATTGCGCACCGCCGACGGATGGATGCTGACGGGGGACTACTGCACCATCGACGCCGACGGCATCCTGAGCGTCACCGGGCGGGCGTCCGACTTCATCATCCGGGGCGGCAAGAACATCAGCGCGGCGCAGGTCGAGGACGAAGTCGCGACCCATCCGGCGGTGGCCCTGGCCGCGGCGGTGGCGATGCCCGACCCGGTGTTCGGCGAGCGGGTATGCATCTTCGTGGCGTTGCGTCCAGGTGCCGATGCCCCGGACCTCGACGGGGTGCGCGATCACCTCCGGTCCCGGGGGGTGGGCAAGGAGCTCTGGCCCGAGCGGGTGGTGGTGTGCGACGCGCTGCCGCTGGCCTCGGGTGGGAAGGTCGCCAAGGGGGCGCTCCGCGACGACATCCGGGCCCGGCTCGCGGCCGAGGCCGGGGCCGTCGCCCACCCGGAGGTGGGCGCATGAGCGCGGTGGTCGAGACGGTGGCGGGGCGGGTCGCCGGCGGCGAGCTCATGGTGCCCGGGGTCGGGCCCGTGGTGCGGTTCCTCGGCGTTCCCTACGCAGCGCCGCCGGTGGGCGATCGACGGTTCCGCGCTCCGGCGCCACCAGTTCCCTGGGCGGGGGTGCGCGCCGTCGACCGGTTCGGGTTCGCCGCACTGCAGTCGGAGGGTGTGCGATCCCGGCTCCCGTCGTTCTCGGTGGCGCCCGGCGACGAGGACTGCCTCACGCTGAACGTCTGGACGCCGGGGACCGCGGGCGCGCGTCCGGTCTTCGTCTGGTTCCACGGCGGCGCGTTCTCGAGCGGCGCGAGTTCGATGGGGGTGTTCGACGGCGCCCGGCTCGCCACCGAGCACGACGTCGTGGTCGTGACGGTCAACTACCGGCTCGGTGCGCTCGGCTACCTCTGGTTCGCGGCCGACGAGGACGGCGTCGCCAACTGCGGACTGCGCGACCAGTGGGCGGCGCTGGCCTGGGTGCGCGACCACGCCTCGGGTTTCGGTGGCGATCCCGACCGCATCACGATGTGCGGCGAGTCGGCCGGGGGCGGATCGGTGTTGCACTTGGCGGCCGCCCGGCGGACGCCACCGGTGCGGCGGGCGATCGTCCAGAGCGGCGAGCCGCGGGTGCTGGCGCCGGACCTCGCGGTGCAGGTGCGCGCGTCGCTCTGCGCGGCGGTGGGGGTACCCGTCGGACCGGGTGTCGCCGCAGCGCTCCGGGCGGTGCCGGGGTCGGCGCTGGTCGCGGCGCAAGACGCCGTGTTCGCCGAGTTGGGGATGGCCACCGGGCTGATGCCGTTCCACCCGACCCTCGACGACCCCGAGGGCCCGGGTGACGGGCCGGAGGGCCTCCTGGTCGACGGCGATCCGCGTGCGGGGTTCGCCGCCGGCCGTGGCCACCACCTCGACCTCGTCATCGGGACCACCCGCGACGAGTTGCGCCTCTTCTCCGACCCGCGGGCCGACGCGCTCACCGATGCCGACCTCGCCACGATGCTCGGCCGTCTGGCGGGTCCGGGCGGCGACGGTGCGGCCATCCTGGCGACCTACCGGGCCGATGACCCCGGCCGTCCGGCCGCCCGGATCTGGGAGGCCGCCCGGACCGACGCGGTGCTGCGGGTCCCGGCGCTGCGGGTCGCCGACGTGCACACCGCGGGGGGCGGACGGAGTTTCGTCTACCGCTTCGACTGGGAGGCACCCGGGATCGGCGCGGCCCACGCCGTGGACGTGCCGTTCGTCTTCGGGACCTTCGACCGCGACGGTTGGGGTCAGGCGGTCGGGGCCGACGACCGGGCGGAGGCCCTCGGCCGCGAGCTGCGGACGGCCTGGTGCGACTTCGCCCGCACCGGTGACCCGGGCTGGCCGCGTCACGACCCGCAGCGCCGCCCGACCCGGTGCTTCGGAGCGGCGACGCGCGTTGTCGACGACCCCGACGGAGCCACCCGCGCCTGTTGGTGACCCGCGGTGGTGGGGGGCGCGGTGCCGGTCGACGACGCTGGAGACGGTGACGACGGCGGAGTGGGCCCGTCCCGCCGCGTAGCATCGGGCCCGTGAAGTACGTGGTCCTGGTGCCTGACGGTTGCGCCGACGAGGCGAACGAGTCCCTTGGCGGGCGGACGCCCCTCGAGGCGGCGGCCATGCCCCACCTGGCTGCGCTGGCCGCCCGATCGGAGGTGGGTCTGGCCGACGTGATCCCCACTGGGCTACCGCCGGGGAGCGACGTCGGGAACATGGCCATCATGGGATATGACCCGGCGGCCCACCACACGGGCCGCGCCCCGATCGAAGCCGCCGCGATGGGCGTCGCCCTCGCGCCCGACCAGGTGGCCTACCGCTGCAACCTCGTCACCCTCGACGACGCCGGGACGATGGTCGACTTCGCGGCTGGTCACATCACGAGCGAGCAGAGCCGCCCGATCCTCGCGGCGCTCGAGGCGAGGCTCGGCGGTGGGCGTGACGGAGTGTTCTTCCACCCGGGGGTGGAGTACCGGCACCTGTGCGTGGCGCCGGCCTCGTGGGCCGATGCCGAGTGCGTGCCGCCGCACGACCTCACGGGACAGATGGCCGTCTGGCCGACCGGCCCGGCGTCGGCGCCGGTGCGCGCCCTGATGGACGCCTCCCGGTCTGTGGTCCGCGAAGCCGCCGTCGCGGTTGGATCGGTCGCCACGCAGATCTGGCTCTGGGGTCAGGGCACCGCTCCGGTCATGGAGCGCTTCGCCGACCGCTTCGGCGTCGAGGGCCGCCTCAGTTCGGCGGTCGACCTGGTGCGCGGGTTGGGGGTGCTGACCGGGCTCGAGGTCGTCGACGTGCCCGGTGCCACCGCCGGCTTCGACAACGACTACGCGGGTCAGCTCGACGCCTGCCTGACGTCGCTCGCCGACCGCGACTTCTTCCTCCTCCACGTCGAGGCCACCGATGAGGCTGGTCATCAGAATGCGGTGGCGGAGAAGGTGCGCCAGCTCGAGCGTTGGGACGCCGAGATCATCGGGCCGCTGGTCGCCGGGCTCGACGGCGAGGACTACCGGGTCCTGGTGATGCCCGACCACGCGACGCCGTGCGCTCGGATGACCCACACGGCGGATCCGGTGCCCTACCTGCTGTTCGACTCGACCCGAGACGGCCCCGGTGGCGTGTACACCGAGACGGGGGTCGCGGGGTCCACGCCGGTCGCGGCGCACGAGCTGATGGGACGCGTCGTCGCCTGACCCGCGCCGCTTCCACCCGAACGAGGCGGGCGGGCAAGGTTGCTGCCGGTGCCGACGGTTGGCGGTCGGAGGAGCGGAGCCCTACAGTGACGGCGTTGTGCCGCATCCGTGCGGCGTTTCCGGTCCGGATCCGGACCGCCCGCTGGCGGGTCCGACGGCCTCACCGTCGTTGCGCCCCCGCAGCCGGGTCGCGGTGACGACGCTGCGGCCTGTCCGAACACCGGCGGTCCAATCCGCCGCGATCAGGAGATTCGATGGCCACTCCCGAGGTCGATCGCTCGATGCTCGACGGCAAGGATCGCGAGGAACTCCACGCGATCGCCAATGCGGTGGGGGTCAAGGCGCCCACCCGGATGCGCAAGGCCGACCTGGTCGAGGCCATCCTCGAGGCCACGGGCGGTGCTCCGAGCCCGGCCCCGGCGAAGCGCACGGTGCGGTCGAGCCGGGCTACTGCCTCCGACGACGCGTTGGCTGGCGAGGAGGAGGCGCTGGGGAGTGCCGGACCGGAGCCCGAGGTGGCACCCCGGCCGCGCCGCCGGGTTGCGGCCCCCGCCGTGGTCGACCTCGACGATGACGATGACGATGACGATGACGAAGATGGCGGCGGCGGCGGCGGCGGCGACAACGACGACGATCGCGACGACGACCGCGACGACGACCGCGACAACGACCGCGACGACGACCGCGACGACCGGCACGGTGGTGCGGGCGACGATCATGCGGCGCCCTTCGACTCCGACGACGAGCGGGCCTCCTACGGGGAGGGCAACGTTCGGCGCCGGCGCCGGCGTGGCCGCGGTCGGGGCGCCTTCGACGAGCCCCGTCCCGGTGAGGTCGCGGGCGAGCCGCTCGAGGTCGAGGGTCTCCTCGACCTGCGTGACGAGGGCTACGGGTTCCTCCGGACGTCGGGCTTCCTTCCCGGGTTCCGCGACATCTATGTCTCCGCGTCGCAGGTCCGGCGCTTCGCGCTCCGAAAGGGCGACACGGTCAAGGGGTACTCGCGTCCCCAGGCCAGCAACGAGAAGTTCCCGGCGCTCCTGCGGGTCGAGGACATCAACGGGATCCCCACCGACGACGCCCGTCAGCGTCCCCGCTTCGACGACCTCACGCCGCTGTTCCCGGATTCGCAGCTGCGACTCGAGTGCCCGGGTGAGCCCGACGAGATCACGGGTCGCATCGTCGACCTCGTTGCCCCGATCGGCAAGGGTCAGCGTGGCCTGATCGTCTCGCCGCCCAAGGCGGGCAAGACCACGGTGATCAAACAGATCGTGCGGGCCATCGAGACCAACGAACCCGACGTCCACCTCATGGTCCTGCTCGTCGACGAGCGGCCGGAGGAGGTCACCGACATGCGTCGGCACGTCCTGCGCGGCGAGGTGATCGCCAGCACGTTCGACAAGCCGTCGGAGGAGCACACCCAGGTCGCCGAGCTCGTGGTGGAACGCGCCAAGCGCCTGGTGGAGCTGGGACGCGACGTGGTGGTCGTGCTCGACGGCATCACGCGCCTTGCTCGGGCCTACAACCTGGCGGCTCCGGCGTCGGGGCGCATCCTGTCGGGCGGGGTGGAGGCATCGGCGCTCTTCCCGCCCAAGCGGTTCTTCGGATCAGCCCGCAACCTCGAAGAGGGTGGCTCGCTCACGATCATCGCCACCGCGCTGGTCGACACCGGCTCGAAGATGGACGACGTGATCTTCGAGGAGTTCAAGGGCACGGGCAACATGGAGCTGCGCCTCGACCGCCGCCTGGCCGAGCGCCGGATCTTCCCGGCCATCGACGTCACGGCGTCGAGCACCCGCCACGAGGAGCTCCTCTTCGACAAGTTCGAGCTCGACCAGGTCTGGAAGCTCCGGCGGGTCGTGGGCGCCCTGGACGGGTCCTCGGGGACCGAACTGGTGATCGAGAAGCTCCGGACCACCAAGTCCAACGCCGAGTTCCTCAAGCAGATGGCCAAGGCTCCGGCCTCTTGAGCCGTTGGCCCCGTCGGGCGGCCCGCCGGGGCCACCCCCTAGACTGGAGTCACTATGAGGACTGACATCCACCCCAAGTACGACGTCTGCCAGGTGCACTGCTCCTGCGGCAACGTCTTCGAGACCCGGTCCACCGTGGCGGAGCTGCGGGTCGAGCTCTGCTCCGAGTGCCACCCCTTCTACACCGGCAAGCAGAAGCTCGTCGACACCGGGGGACGGGTCGAGCGTTTCCAGCGCCGGTACGCGAAGTCGCAGGCCGCGAAGAAGTAGGGGCGTTGCCCGATTCCACCCCCCGCTACCTGGGCGGCCAAGCCGTCATGGAGGGGGTCATGATGCGCGGTGCGTCCACCTGGGCGGTGGCCGTGCGCACCCCCGATGGCGCCATCGACGTGGTGGTCAACGAGGTCCCCACCTGGGCGGAGCGCTGGCGCCACCTCCCGGTGGTCCGGGGGGTGACGACCCTGGCCGAATCGATGGCACTCGGGTTCAAGGCCCTCTCGTGGTCAGCCGATCGTCAGATCCCGGAGGAGGAGCGACTCTCCTCGAAGGCCATGGGCGCGACGATGGGCGTTGCGCTGGTGTTCTTCACGGCGATCTTCATCCTCCTGCCGGCACTGGTCAACAAGGGCATCACCGACTGGTTCGGCATCGAGGGTTTCTGGTTCCACCTGGTGGAAGGGGGCATCCGCCTTGTCATCTTCCTCGGCTACCTGGTGCTCATCGGTCGGATCCGTGACATCAAGCGGGTGTTCGAGTATCACGGCGCCGAGCACAAGGCCATCGCGGCCTACGAGAACGACGTCGAGGTCACGGCCGAGTCGGCCCAACGCTTCGGCACCGACCACGTGCGGTGTGGCACGAACTTCCTCCTCACCGTGATGGTCGTCACGATCTTCGTCTACGCCTTCGTCGGTCGGCCGTCGCTGCCCTGGCTCATCACGTCACGGATCGCCCTGATCCCGGTGGTGGCGGGGATCAGTTACGAGGTCATCCGTTTCGCGGCGGGGCACCTGCGCTGGCGGTGGGTGCGGTGGGCGATGAAGCCGGGGTTGGGTCTCCAGAAGTTCACGACGCGCCCGCCGAGCCTCGACCAGGTCGAGGTGGCGGTCAGTGCGCTGCTCGCGGTCCTGACGGCCGAGGAGCGGGCCGAGGTCGCGGCGCGAGCCCGCCGCGAGCCAGGCATCCCGGGTCGGCCGGCCTTCGGCTCGGCCTGAGCCACCGGTACCCTCCACCGTCATGTTCGACCAGCTCGCCGAGCTGGCGCGGGAGTTCGACGCGCTCGAGGCCCGGCTCTCCGACGTCTACGCCTCCGGTGACCAGGGGGCGGCGCGCGCCGCCGGGCGGCGCCGCGCCGAACTGAAGCCGATCGCCGAGACGTTCCGGTCCCACGAATCGGCCACGGCCGACCTGGCCGAAGCCCGTGATCTGCTCGACGGCGAGACCGACGCGGAGATGCGCGACTACCTACGGGCCGAGATCATCGACAAGGAGGCCGCGCTCACCCGGTTGGAGGAACACCTGCGCGAGCTCCTCGTGCCCCGCGACCCCGACGACGGCCGGAACGTCATCGTGGAGATCCGTGGAGCGGAGGGCGGCGAGGAGGCCAACCTGTGGGCCGGTGACCTGTACCGCATGTACGACGCGTACGCGCGGCGCCGCGGCTGGAAGGTCGAGCCGCTGTCGAGTCAGCCGTCCGACATGGGTGGGTTCCGCGAGATCACCCTGGTCGTGAAGGGTCCCGATGCCTGGTCCCGGCTGAAATACGAGGCTGGACCCCACCGGGTCCAACGGGTCCCGGTCACCGAGAGCCAGGGTCGGGTGCACACCAGCGCGGCCACGGTTGCGGTGCTCCCCGAAGCCGAGGAGATCGACGTGGAGATCGATCCCAATGACCTCGAGATCGACGTCTACCGGTCGAGCGGCCCCGGCGGTCAGTCGGTGAACACCACGGACTCGGCGGTGCGGCTCACCCACCGCCCGAGCGGCACGGTGGTCACGTGCCAGGACGAGAAGAGCCAGTTGCAGAACAAGGAGAAGGCGCTGCGCATCTTGCGTTCACGCCTCCTCCAGCTCGAGCGCGAGCGTCAGGAAGCCGCGCTCTCGGAGGCTCGGCGCGGACAGGTCAAGGGTGGTGGCCGCTCCGAGAAGATCCGCACCTACAACTACAAGGAGAACCGGGTCACCGACCACCGGGTGGGGGTGACGCTCCACGCCCTCGAGCAGGTCCTGGCGGGGGAGGGGCAGCTCGACGACATCGTCGACGCGCTCGCCGCCGCCGAGCGGGCCCGGCAGCTCGGTGACGATGGCGCCTGACCCCGACGCACGGACGTGGCGCCAGGTCCACGACGAGACCGCCGCCGCCCTGCGCGTCGCCGTCGGGGAGACCGCACGCGTCGAGGCGCGCTGGATGGTGCTCGAGGCATCGGGCTTCGATGCCGCGGAGTTGGTGGTCGAAGAGGACCAGCTCGCTCCCTCACTGGCCCGACACCGCCTGGCCGCCATGGTCGAACGGCGCCAGGCGGGTGAGCCGCTGCAGTACGTCCTCGGGTCGTGGTCGTTCCGCGGACTCGACCTGATGGTGGACCCCCGGGTGCTGATCCCCCGCCCGGAGACGGAGATGGTCGCCCAGGTGGCGATCGACGAGCTCGTCCGGCTGGGGGCGCGGGTGGGGCGCACCGATCCGTGGGCGGCGGGCCGGAGCGAGTTCACGGTGGCCGACCTCGGGACCGGCTCGGGGGCGATCGCCCTCGCCCTGGCGCAGGAGCTCCCCGACGCCGCGGTGTGGGCGACCGACGTGTCCGCCGCCGCCCTCGTCGTCGCGCGGGCGAACCTGTCGAGCCTCGGCACCGCGGCGACGCGCGTCCGGCTGTCCGAGGGCCACTGGTTCGCCGCCCTGTCCGACGAGCTGCGCGGCAGGCTCCGGCTGGTGGTGAGCAATCCGCCCTACGTCACGACTGCCGAGCATGCCGCGCTGGCACCCGAAGTTCGTGACCACGAGCCGGTGCACGCGCTGGTCGGGGGTGACTCCGGGCTCGAGTGCCTCGAGGTGATCGTGGGCGAAGCGCCGGGTTGGCTCGAGGAGCGGGGGGTGCTCGTGGTCGAACTCGCCCCGCACCAGGCCGAGCCGGTGACGGCGCTGGCCCGGGCGGCCGGGTTCTCGTCGGTCGAGGTTCGGGCCGACCTCACGGACCGGCCGCGGGCCCTGGTCGCCCGGCTCGACGGCTGAGCCCGCTGCGTCGGGGCCTCGTCAGCTGTCGAGGACCCGGATCCGGTCGTTGGCCCGGCGCAGCCGCAGCGACAACGACCGGGCGAGGTTGCCCATGATCGTGGCGCGCAGCAGCGGACGGTGTTCGGCGAGGCGGTCGAGTCCGGTCACCGTGAGCATGGCGATCTCCACCGGCGTGTCGGCGATGAGCGACGCCGAGCGGACCCCGCCCTCGATCAACGCGAGCTCTCCGACCGCCGCGCCGGGGCCGAAGGCGGCCACCCGTGGCGAGTTCAGCGTGGCGTTGGAGCCGAGGCGGACGCTCACCTGGCCTTCGAGGAGGAAAAAGACGCTGTCGGCGGGGTCGCCCTCCTTGGCGAGGAGCTCCCCGGGCGCGAAGCCGACATGGGTGAGTTCGGTCTCGAGCGCAGCCAGGTCCTCGTGCGAGAGGCCGTGGAGGATCTCCTGGTCCGCGAGCGGACGGGCCGACTCGGAACTGGGGCCGGTGAACCAGGTGGCGATCATCTGGTCTTCCCACCATTCGACGGCGTCGTCGATGTCGGCGTAGGACTGGGCCACCCCGGCGAACTCGTTCGGCACGCCCGGAGCGTTGAAGCCGGCCAGCACGAGGATGCGCCCGGTCGACGAGAGCTGTTCGGCGAGCGCGGCGAACATGGCCACCAGGTGGTGGTCCACGAGGAGCGCGCGGCGACCGTCGACGATGACGACACGGCTCGCCGCCGGGTCGTCGATGACGCAACCGATGAGGAACTCGGCCTCGGCGAAGCGGATCATCCCCTGGACCTCAAACACGGTGAGGTCGTCGCCGTGGGACTCGATGCAGGCGTACTCGGCCTCGGTGCGCGCCTGGGTGGACCGCGCGCGGTTCCCCTGGTACGAGCCCCGGAGCACGCCCGCGGGATGACCCCGGTTGCGGTGGGGGTGGAGACCGAACTCCCCGGCGATCCTCCGGCAGACCTCGATACCGCGCAGGCTGTTGCCCCGGACGTCGAGGGGGGGCGAGTAGACGGCGATCCCCGCCTGTCCGGGGAGGACTGCGATGACGCCTCCGCTGACGCCGCTCTTCGAGGGGAATCCGACGTCGACCGCCCAGGCCCCGGCGGCGTCGTACATCCCGCAGGTCTGCATGACGCTCAGGATCCGCTCGTTGAAGGTCTCCGCCAAGGCGCGCTTGCCGGTGATCGGGTTGATGCCGCCCGACGCCAGGGTCGCGGCGGCCACGGCGAGGTCCTCGGCCGTGACCTGGAGCGAGCACTGGCGGAAGTAGAGGCGCAGGATGGTCTCGGGGTCGCCCTCGAGCATCCCGAGGTTGCGCATGAGGTAGGCGATGGCCCGGTTGCGGTCGCCGGTCTCGTGCTCCGACCGGTAGACGTTCTCGTCGATCTCGAGCGACCGGCCGGTGAAGAGCTCGAAGCCGTGGACGATCCGCTGCCACTGCTCCTCCTCGGTCTCACCACGGACGAGCCCGGTCGTGACGATCGCACCGGTGTTGACGAGCGGGTTGAACGGTCGGTTCGATTCTTCGTCGACGCGGATGGAGTTGAACGCGTCACCCGTGGGCTCGACCCCGACCCGGTGCCGCACGTCCTCGACCCCGCGGTCGGTGAGGGCCATGCCGTAGACGAACGGCTTGGAAACCGACTGGATCGTGAACGGGTGGTCGAAGTCGCCGACCGAGTACTTGGCGCCGTGGACCGTGACGATGCTGATGCCGAACAGCGACGGGTCGGCGGTGGCCAGAGCGGGGATGTAGTCGGCCACGACGCCGTCGCGATTGGCCACCAACTCGGTCTGCAGGTCCTGGAGGTAGTGGAGGAGGGGAGTGTCGGGGGCCATGGTCGGTGGTCCTGGGAAAAGGGTTCCCGCAGCCGGTGCACCTCGGGGTCGTCGGGAGGTGCGGCTCGGGTTCAGGGCGTCTGCTGGCGGTTCGCGGTCGAGAGGAGCAGGGTATCCAGAAGGGCCGACGATTGCCTCAGGGGAGGTGCCTCCGCCCGGTCGTGTTCACGGAGCGTTCACGGGATGGCACGGCCGCCGGCGGGGGGCCTAGGCCCGCCCGCCGGTCCGCTGGAGGACTCCGTAGTCGACGGCCATCCAGAGGGTCTTCGACCAGGGGTAGAACACCAGCGGACCGAGGGCCATGATCGGCACGAGGATCACCAGGGAGAGCCCCACGGGCACCTCGGGGACCGTGGCGACCATGATCGCCACGAAGGTGACCACGAAGATGGCCATCACGATGGCGATGTTCACCGCCAGCGCGCCGCCCCAGTACCCCTCCTCGCGCTCGAAGTGGAGGCCGCAGCCGGGGCAGTCGTCGACGAGGGTGAGCCAGCGCCGGAAGAGGTGGCCCGAGCCGCAGCGGGGGCAGCGTTTGCGCAGGCCCCACCAGAAGATGCGTCCCGGCCCGGGGAACGCGCGCGGGGGTTGGGTCATGGATCGTCCCGGGGGTCGTCGGGGTGCACGGTGCCGAGGTCGTCGGCGTCGACGCGGGGCCACGTGGCGACCCCCGGCGCCGCCGAGTCGGTGCACACCGAACGGTAGCGGCACGACCGGCAGACGTCCGGCTCGGCCACACCGCCCCACGGCGCACCGGAGCGGACGGCGGTGACGGTGGCCACCAGCCACTCCTCGAGCCCGGCGAGGTCGTCGGCGTCGGGTTCCCACTCCTCCGGGTCGTCGACGGTCTCCGACGAGAGGTGCTCGTAGCGGACCCGGAGCGCCAGGCCGAGCCGTTCGGCGACGGGCGCCATCACCCAGGCCTGGAGACGGGCCCGGGGGTCGTCGGCGACCCGGGTGTGCCAGACGCCGCCGGTCTTGTAGTCGCGCACGTCGAGCACGCCGTCGCGGATCCAGGCGGCGTCGAGCCGGGCCGAGCCGAGGAAGTGGGGTGGCCGGGAGTGGAGTCGGTTCTGGGTGAATTCGTGTCCGAAGGTGGTGGCCCCGACCGGACAGCGCCGGGCGTGGTTGCGGAGCTCGTCGAGCACTCGCCGGTCGGCGCCGTGGGCGAGCACGATCTCGTCGAGCCGTGCGGGATCCTCACACGGACCGTCCCGGTGGAGCGCTCGGAGCAGCGCGTGGACCCGCTGACCGTGCGCCCCCGAGGCTCCGACGTCGCTCGGGGGGGTGCCGAGGAGGTGCTGGTCGCGCCAGAGTCGCGCACACCGGGTCCACGACTCGAGTGCGGTCGGGGTGACCGTGAGCACCCCGGGCAGAGGGTCGCGCCGCCCGGCGCGCACCGTCTTGGCGCCGGGGAACTCCGGGCAACCCTTGCGGAACCGGCAGGTGGCGCAGTCGGCCCCGGGCTCGGCTCCGGGGTGGGCCGTGCGGGCCACCACCAGGTCCACGCCGGCATGGACTGCGGCTCGGGCGGCGGCGAGGCCGGCGGCTCCGCACCGGGCTTCGCGCCGCACACCGCGCAACAGGTCGGTCCAGGAGACGAGCATCGACTCGGTGGCCGGGTCGCCCAGACGGGCGGCGATGCGCACCAGGGCGCTGCGGACGGCGGGGTGCGTCAGGACGTCGTCGGGCGCGTCGCCGGCCCACAGGTCGAACTGGCGGAGTTCGTGGACCCCGTCGTCACCGACGACCACCAGGTCGACCCAGCCGCCGAGGCGCGCGGTGAACCCGGCTGCCTCCGTAGGGCGGTCGAGGCCGAGCTCGACCACGCGGACGCTCCGGTCGCCGAAGAGGTGGCGGTACCAGTGGATGGCCTGCTCGAGGGCGGCGTTCTCCTCGGGCGTGCGTCGGCCCGCGACGCGCCAGGGGCCGAGCACCGCGTCCCGCTCGTGGGCGTCGAGGGCCGCGGCCAGAAAGGCGTCGCGCAGCCGCCCCCGGTGCACCGGGTCGGCATTGCCCGGTTCGCCGCGGAACTCGTGGTCGAGGCGCCGCGCACACAGGTCGTCGGCGCGCCGCAGCAGGAAGGGCGTGACCTTCGGGAGCGGCCCGGACCGGCTCGGATCGGGGTCGCCGGTCACGACCGGGGAGGCTAACCCCCGGCCTACACTCGGCCCCGACGGCCGGTCGGTTCGTCGTGTTCGTCCGTGCTCGCCCGGTCCGATGTGGAGGTCCTGTGTCCGATCCCCTCGCCGCTCTCGCTGCCGTCGACCCTCAGATCGCCGACGTCATCCGGCGCGAGGTGGAGCGACAGAACACCACGATCCAGTTGATCGCCTCGGAGAACTTCACCTCCCCAGCCGTGCTGGCCGCGCAGGGTTCGGTCCTCACCAACAAGTACTCCGAGGGCTACCCGGGCAAGCGCTACTACGGCGGCAACGTCGTCGTCGACGAAGCCGAGGACCTCGCCCGCGAGCGGGTGTGCGCCCTCTTCGGCGCCGACCACGCCAACGTCCAGCCCCACTCGGGGGCCAATGCCAACATGGCGGCATACCTCGCGCTGCTCGAGCCGGGCGACACCGTGATGGGCATGCGGCTCGACCAGGGCGGACACCTCACCCATGGCTCGCCCGTCAACTTCAGTGGTCGCCTGTATCACTTCGTGGGCTACGGCGTCGACGACGACACCGAGTGCCTCGACTACGACCGCATCCGCGACCTGGCGCTGGCGCAACGACCCAAGCTGATCGTCGCGGGGGCCACTGCCTACCCCCGCACCATCGACTTCTCGACGTTCCGTTCGATCGCCGACGAGGTCGGCGCGCTGCTGATGGTCGACGCCGCCCACATCGCGGGTCTGATCGCGGGCGGTGCGCATCCGTCGCCCGTTCCCTACGCCGACGTCATGACCTTCACGAACCACAAGACCCTCCGGGGGCCGCGTGGGGGAACCATCTTGTGTCGGGCGGAGCACGCAGCCGCCATCGACAAGGCGGTGTTCCCCGGTCTCCAGGGCGGCCCGTTGATGCACGTGGTGGCGGCGAAGGCGGTGGCCTTCAAGGAGGCGTCGCAGCCGTCGTTCCGCGACTACGCGTCCCAGATCGTGAGCAACTCGCGGGCGCTCGCCGACGGGCTCGCCGCCGCGGGCTTCCGGATCGTCAGCGGTGGTACCGACAACCACCTGCTCCTCGTCGACCTCCGGCCGTTCGGCGTCACCGGCAAGGTGGCCCAGGAGGCACTCGACCTGGCCGGGATCACCACCAACAAGAACGCGATCCCCAACGACCCGGAGAAGCCGTTCGTCACCAGCGGTCTGCGCCTCGGCACGGCCGCCGTGACCACGGCCGGGATGGTCGAGGAGCAGATGGGGGAGATCGCCGCGCTCATCGCCCGGGTCCTGCGCGCGCCCACCGATGCGGTGGTGTGCGACGAGGTCCGTGAGGCCAGCGCGCGGCTCTCCGGGCGGTTCGTCCCTTACCCCGACCTGGTCTGATCGGCGCGGCGTGGTCGGCTACGCCATCGTCGGGGGCACGGCCGCGCTCGTGACGTTCTTCTTCACGTTCCTGGTCCGGAAGCTCGCACCGCGGCTCGGAGCGATGGCGATGCCGGGTGCTCGCTCGGTGCACGCGGACCCGACCCCCACACTCGGCGGCGCGGCGATGTTCGCCGGCTTCTTGGCGGCGATGCTGGTCGGTTCGCAGCTCCACCAGTTCCGCGCCATGTTCGAGGGAACGTCGGAACCGCTCGGGATCCTGCTGGCGGCCGGCGCCATGTTCGTGGTGGGCTCGGTCGACGACCTCCGCGAGGTGTCGCCCCCGGCGAAGCTGGCGGGCCAGGTGCTCTCGGGCAGTCTGCTGTCGGTCTTCGGCGTGACGATGCTCTACTTCCGGGTCCCGTTCGCGAGCTACGACTACATCGTGCTGTCGCCCGACCTCGCGGCGTTGGTCACGATCATCGGCGTGGTGGTGCTGGCCAACGCCATCAACCTGATCGACGGGCTCGACGGGCTCGCCGCCGGGATCTGCGCCATCGCCGGACTCGCCCTGTTCCTCTACGCCGACCGGTTGTTCAAGGCCGGGCTGATCGAGGGCTCCAACATCGGTCCATTGATCGCGATCATCGTCGTGGGAATGGCGGTGGGGTTCTTGCCCCACAACTTCAATCCGGCCCGGATCTTCATGGGCGACGCCGGGGCGATGTTCCTGGGCCTGATGCTGGCGGTCACGACCATCACCGTCGGAGGGCGTACCGCAGACCAGTTCAGCGGTCAGACGTACTTCTTCTTCGCCCCGCTCGTGATCCCGATCCTGATCCTCGGGGTTCCCATCCTCGACACCGGCTTCTCGTTCGTTCGCCGATTGGTGCGTCGCCAGTCATGGTCGACCGCCGACCGGGAGCACCTCCACCACCGCCTGATGCGCCTCGGACACGGTCCCCGGCGCTCGGTGGTGATCCTCTGGTGCTGGACCGCGTTGCTCTCGGCCACGGCCCTGGTGCCCACCTACACCAACCGGGGCAATGCCTTGGTGCCGATCGCGCTGGCGGCGTTGGCGCTGTTGCTCTACAGCTACTTCCACCCGGGGGTGCTGGCGGCCCGCCGCCGCCGGGCCGCCGATGCAGTGGCGGTCGCCACCCCGGGCACGGGTGACTCCGGTGGGCCGGGGGTCCACGCCGGGGGCGCCCCGGCGGACGGCGCCCCGGCGAACGGGGCCACGGAGGTCGGCGCCGACGCCGCGGTCGTCGACATCACGACCCGGCGGCGGGCTTCCGGCACCCGCTGAGGGCGGCTCGCGCCCCCGCCGCGGGTGCGCCCGTTGGCCTCGCGAAAGTCGGCCCCACGCTTGGCGCCGGCCCACGGAATGCGTCTAGAGTTCTCTCGTCGCGGGGCGGTCGTCAAGTCGTCCTGCGCGCATCCGACTGCTCGAGTGAGGACCCGTGGTGATCGATCGCCATCGTCGACTGGCCGTGCCCAGCTCCGACAACGATGCGCTCAGCCATGCGGTCGCCCTCGTCGTGGCGCCGTTGGTCATGGGTCTGATCGGCCTCTGGATCGACCACCTCGTGGGGACGGGCTGGATCTTCGCCGCCGCCTTTGCCGCCTTCGGGGCCCTCGGATCGGTCGCTTCGCTCTACTACCGCTACGAGTCCCGCATCGCCCAGCTCGACGAGGGCAAACCCTGGAACCGCAAGGTGGCCGGGTGAACGACCACGCCGCGGCGGCTCTGCCCACGATCGACCACATCGAATCGTCCATCGCCGTCGATGTCGCCAAGAAGGCCCTGTTCGCCGGACCCGTCGTGGTGCTGGCGCTCGGGATCTGGCGGGGTCCTGATGCCGCACTGGGGGCCGGCCTGGCCATCCTCATCGTGATCGCGAACCTGGTCGCGTCGGCGGCGCTGCTGGGCTGGACCGCCCGGACCGCTCCGCACCTGCTCACCGGGGTCGCCCTCATGAGCTTCCTCGGCCGCCTGATCGTGATCACCGCGATCGGCGTCGGAATCAAGGCCCTCGGTTTCACTGATTGGCCCGTCTTCTGCTTCACTCTGATCGGGAGTTACTTCCTGCTGTTGTTCTGGGAACTCCGCTCCATCAGTCTCTCGCTCGCCTATCCCGGCCTCAAACCGAAGCCGGGGAACGCCTAGGAGATTCCTCCGTTGGTTCTGGCCGAACTGCTGCCCAACATCAACGAGCTCTTCGAGTGGAAGGGCATCGCCAGTAGTCACTCGATCCTCGAGTTCAACAAGACCGCGATGATGGCGTTCGTCTCCACCATCATCTGCATCGCGTTGTTCTGGATCGGGGGGACCCGTCGTCGCCTCGTGCCGACCGGCGTCCAGAACGTGGCCGAGGCCGGCTACCTCGCGATCGAGGAGAACATCTCGGTGGCCGCCATGGGGGAGCAGGGCCGTTCCTGGACCCCGTTCTTCGCCACCATGTTCTTCTGGATCTTCTTCATCAACATCTGGTCGATCGTGCCGTTCATCCAGTTCCCGGCCACCTCCCGGCTGGCCATCCCGCTGGTGCTGGCGATCGTCAGCTGGCTGACCTTCATCGTGACGGGGTTCGTCAAGCAGGGCCCGAAGTACTTCTTCTCGAACATCAACCCCCCTGGGGTCCCGTTCGCACTGAAGTTCCTCGTCATCCCGATCGAGTTCTTCTCGAAGTACCTGGTCCGCCCGTTCTCCCTGGCGGTCCGGCTCTTCGCCAACATGACGGCCGGTCACGTGCTGCTCGCGATCTTCGCGATCATGACCAACGAGCTGCTGGTGAAGCACAACAGCGGCTGGTTCCAGGTCGTCTTCTCGCCGTTGCCCTTCGCCGGGCTCGTTGCCTTCACGGGCTTCGAGGTGCTGGTGGCGGTGCTGCAGGCTTACATCTTCACCATCCTCACCGCCGTCTACGTCAACGAATCCGTCCACGCCGAGCACTGAGCCCGGCAACCACGTTCTCGTCCAAACAAGGAGCACTCGAGTGACCACTTCCATCATCGGCGCCCTCTCCGGGGACCTCCAGAGCGGGTTGGCCTCGGTCGGGTACGGCCTCGCCGCCATCGGCCCGGGCATCGGTATCGGTTACCTGGTCGGTCAGTCCGTCCAGGCGATGGCCCGCCAGCCCGAGATGGCCGGCCAGGTCCGGACCACAATGTTCCTGGGCATCGCCTTCGCCGAAGCGCTCGCGCTCATCGGCTTCGTCCTCAAGTTCATCTAGGGGCTTCTCATGCGGATCCGCAGGTTCCTCCTCGCGGGGGTGCTCGCTGCCAGCGCGGTACTTGCCGTGCCGTCGGTGGCACACGCCTCGTCGAACCACGCCAAAGAGGTCTACGAGTGCATCGAGAAGGCCAAGGCGAGCACGGCCTCTGACATCAAGAAGGGCGACTACGAGCCCTTCCTCGCCGAGGTCAAGGACTGCAGCAAGGCCACCAGCCTCTTCGTCCCGGCGCTGCCGGAGTTGATCTGGGGCTCGATCGCCTTCCTGATCGTCTTGTTCATCCTGATGAAGTTCGCGTTCCCGGCCCTGAAGAAGGGGCTCAAGGAGCGCAGCGAGAAGATCCAGGGTGACCTCGATGCCGCAGCTCGCGCCCGAGAGGATGCCGAGTCCGAAGCGGCCCAGTACCGGTCGCAGATCGGTGACGCCCGTTCCGAGGCCTCCACCATCATCGAGGACGCCCGTGCCGACGCCGAGCGCATCCGGCGCGAGGTGCTCGCTCGGGCCGACGCCGAGGCCGCCGACGCCAAGGCCCGTGCCCAGGAGGACATCCGGCTCGCCCAGGAGCGGGCGATGGCGGACCTGCGGGCCCAGGTGGCCGACATCGCGGTGGGCCTCGCCGAGAAGGTGGTCGAACGCAACCTCGACCGCGCCACCCAGACCGCACTGGTCGAGTCGTACATCGACTCCGTGGGGAACGGATCACGGTGAGTGCCAGCTCCAAGGTCGAGACCTACGCACAGGCGATCCTGGCGATCGCCCGGGCGGAGGACCGTGTGGGTCCGGTCGAGGACGACCTCTTCCGGTTCGCGCGGACCCTCCAGGGCTCCGAGGCCCTGCGGAGTGCCCTGACCGATCCCGCCCTCCCCGTCGAGCGGCGCGTGGCGGTCGTCGAGGAACTCACCGGAGGTAAGGCGCTGAACCTCAGCGCCGCGCTCCTGGCGATGATCGTCGGCGCCGGCCGAGTCAACGACCTCGAGGACATCGCCGACCGTGTCGTGCACCTCGCGGCGTCGGAGCGTGAGCGCGAGGTCGCCGAGGTGCGGTCCGCGATCGAGCTCACCGACGACCAGACCCGCCGCCTCGCCGAGGCGCTGGGCCGGGCCACCGGGAAGGCGGTCGAGGTCAAGGTGGTCGTCGACCCGTCCGTGCTCGGAGGTTTGGCCGCCCAGATCGGGGACACCGTCATCGACGGCACGATCCGCGCCCGCCTCGACCAGATGAAAGCGCAGCTCTGAGAGCTCACCGAGAGGTCACTGATGTCTGAACTCACCATCAACGCCGACGAGATCGCAGCTGCGCTGCGCAAGCACGTCGAGTCGTACACGCCCTCCACCGACCAGGCCCGTGTGGGTCGCGTCCTCGAGGTCGGAGACGGCATCGCCCGTGTCGCCGGACTCCCCGAGACCGCGGTCAACGAGCTGCTCGAGTTCGAGAGCGGCGTGCTCGGCCTCGCCCTCAACCTCGACGAGGCCTCGATCGGGGCCGTGATCCTCGGCCAGGCCGATGAGGTCGAGGAAGGCGGTGCGGTCAAGGCCACCGGACGCATCCTGTCGATCCCGGTCGGCGACGAGCTGCTCGGTCGGGTGGTCGACTCGCTCGGTCAGGCCATCGACGGCAAGGGGCCCATCGCCAGCACGGCGCTCCGACGCCTCGAGGTCCAGGCGCCCGGCATCGTGGGTCGCCAGCCGGTGCACGAGCCTCTCCAGACCGGCATCAAGGCCGTCGACGCCATGACTCCGATCGGCCGCGGCCAGCGGGAGCTGATCATCGGCGACCGCAAGACCGGCAAGACCACCATCGCCATCGACACCATCCTCAACCAGCGCGGCCTCGGCGTGAAGTGCATCTACGTCGCCATCGGCCAGAAGGGTTCCTCGGTCGCCCAGACCGTGGCCACCCTCGAGGAGCACGGCGCGATGGAGTACACCGTCGTCGTCAACGCTCCGGCGGCCGACGAGGCCGTCTTCAAGTACCTCGCCCCCTACGCCGGCTGCGCCATCGGCCAGCACTGGATGGACAACGGCGAGCACGCACTGGTCGTCTACGACGACCTCTCGAAGCAGGCCGAGGCCTACCGCCAGATGGCGCTCCTCCTGCGGCGTCCGCCGGGCCGTGAGGCCTACCCGGGAGACGTCTTCTACCTGCACAGTCGTCTGCTCGAACGGGCGGCGAAGCTCTCCGACGCCCTCGGCGCCGGATCGCTCACGGCCTTGCCGATCATCGAGACCAAGGCCGGCGACGTCTCGGCGTACATCCCGACCAACGTGATCTCCATCACCGATGGGCAGATCTACCTCCAGGACGACCTCTTCAAGTCGGGTGTGCGCCCGGCGGTCGACGTGGGCATCTCGGTGTCCCGGGTCGGTGGCGCCGCGCAGATCAAGGCGATGAAGGGCGTCTCGGGAACCCTCAAGCTCGACCTGGCCCAGTTCCGTGAGCTGGAGGCGTTCGCGACCTTCGGCTCCGAGCTCGACGCCGTGTCGCGGGCCCAGCTCGACCGCGGTGAGCGGCTGGTCGAGTTGCTCAAGCAGTCGCTCAACTCGCCGATGCCGGTCGAGGAGCAGGTGATCTCGATCTTCGTCGGGACGACCGGAGTGCTCGACGACATCGACGTGTCGCAGGTCCGCCAGTTCGAGCGGGAACTGCTCGAGTTCTTCCGCGGGCGGCACTCCGGCCTCCTCGCCGAGATCCGCGACACCGGGGCCCTTCCCGGTGCGGTGGAGGGCACGGTCGCGGAGTTCAAGGCGCACTTCCGTGAGCTCCACGGCGGCGGCGACGACGGGCCGACCGGCACTGCCGACCCGGCCGCGACGGACGCCGTGGCACCGGGTGAGCCTCAGAGCCCGGAAACCCTCGAGACCGAGTAGACGAGCAGGACACATGGCCTCCGGTCAGGAACGGGTCCTCCGTCGGCGGATCCGCAGCATCAACTCCACCAAGAAGATCACGCGTGCGATGGAGCTCATCGCCGCCAGTCGGATCGTGCGCGCCCAGGCGCGGGTGCACGCCGCGGCTCCCTACGCCGACCAGATCACCCAGGTGGTCCAAGACCTCGCGGCGGCCGGTGGGTCGATCGACAGCCCGTTCCTGGTGCCCCGGCCCGAGATCCGCCGGGTCGCCCACGTGGTGATCGGCGCCGACCGCGGCCTGTGTGGCGGCTACAACTCGTCGGTGATCCGAGCCACCGAGGGCTCGATGCGCGAGCACAAGGCCCTGGGCCGCGACTACGCGCTGATCGTGGTGGGCCGGAAGGTCGAGAGCTACTTCCGCTACCGCGACTTCCGGATCGAGGCCGCCCTCACCGGTTTTTCCGACCAGCCCTCCTACGAAGACGCCCGGGCGGTCGCGGCTGCAGTCGAGGGGCCGTTCCTCGCCGGCGAATTCGACATGGCGCAACTCGTCTACACCCGGTTCGTGTCGGCGGGCTCGCAGGAGGTCGTGATCCGGCCGCTGTTCCCCCTCGACACCGAGACCGTCGACCCAGAGGTCCCGCTGCGTGAGGGGCCGGCGCCCGACTACGAGTTCGAGCCCGGACCGAGCGAGATCCTCGAGCGCCTCCTGCCTCGCTACGCCGAGGCCCGGGTGTTCGCGGCGCTCCTCAACGCGGCCGCGTCGGAGCACGCCGCCCGCCAGCGCGCCATGAAGTCGGCCACCGATAACGCCGAGGACCTCATCACCAGCTTGACCCGCGTCATGAACCGGGCACGCCAGGACGCCATCACGACCGAGATCATGGAGGTCGTGGGTGGCGCCGAGGCGTTGCGCCAGGGTGTGTCCGACGAGTCCCCCGAACCTTTCGCCGCCTGATCCGAACGCCCACGAGGAGACCGCGATGACCGTCACCGCCGAGCCGAACCAGACCACCGAGCGCAAGGAAGGTCGCGTCATCGCGATCGCCGGCCCGGTCGTCGACGTCGAGTTCCCCCACGACGCCCTGCCCGAGATCAACATGGCCATCGAGATGGTGGCCGATCTCGAGGGCACCAAGATCACCATCGTCGCCGAGGTGGCGCAGCACATCGGTGGAGGGCGGTGCCGGGCGATCTGCATGAAGCCGACCGACGGCCTCACCCGGGGTACTGCGGTGCGCAACCTCGGCCACGGCATCGAGATGCCGGTGGGCGACGGCGTGCTCGGCCACGTCTTCAACGTCATCGGTGAGCCGCTCGACATCGCGGCGTCCGAGCTGACCGACATCGACGACCGGTGGGAGATCCACCGTGAGGCCCCGCCGTTCTCCGAACTCGAGCCCCGGGCCCTGATGTTCGAAACCGGCATCAAGGTCATCGACCTCCTCGAGCCCTACGTCCAGGGCGGCAAGATCGGACTCTTCGGCGGTGCCGGTGTGGGCAAGACGGTGCTCATCCAGGAGATGATCCAGCGGGTCGCCACGCAGCACGGTGGTGTGTCGGTGTTCGCCGGTGTGGGCGAGCGCACCCGTGAGGGCACCGACCTCTGGCTGGAGATGACCGAGTCGGGCGTGATCGAGAAGACGGCGCTCGTCTACGGCCAGATGGACGAGCCGCCGGGCGTGCGCCTGCGGGTCGCCCTGTCGGCGCTGACGGTCGCGGAGTACTTCCGCGACGTCAAGGGCCAAGACGTCCTCCTCTTCATCGACAACATCTTCCGGTTCGTCCAGGCGGGTTCCGAGGTGTCGACCCTCCTCGGCCGTATGCCGTCGGCCGTCGGGTACCAGCCCACGCTCGCCGACGAGATGGGTGAGCTCCAGGAGCGCATCACCTCGACCAAGGGTCGGTCGATCACCTCGATGCAGGCGGTCTACGTCCCGGCCGACGACTACACGGACCCGGCGCCGTTCACCACCTTCACCCACCTCGACGCCACCACCGAGCTGTCGCGCCAGATCGCCGCCCTCGGTATCTACCCGGCCGTCGACCCGCTCGCCTCGACCTCCAACATCCTCGCCCCTGAGGTCGTGGGTGACCGGCACTATGCGGTGGCCCGGCGCACGCAGGAGATCCTGCAGCGCTACAAGGAGCTCCAGGACATCATCGCCATCCTCGGTCTCGACGAGCTCTCCGAAGAGGACAAGGTCATCGTGGCCCGGGCCCGCAAGATCCAGCGGTTCCTCTCGCAGCCCTTCTTCGTGGGCGAGGTCTTCACCGGCCTTCCGGGCATCTACGTCCCGATCGCCGAGACGGTCGAGAGTTTCGAGGCTCTGTGCAACGGAGAGCTGGACGACGTGCCGGAGCAGGCGTTCTTCAACGTCGGTGGCGTGGAGAGCGTGCTGGCCAAGGCCAAGCAGCTCCAGGAGGGCTGACGTGCCGCTGCACGTGGAGATCGTGTCGCCCGAGCGGGTGCTCTACTCAGGTGAGGGCGACATGGTGGTGGCGCGCGCAGCCAGCGGCGACATCGCCTTCCTCCCCGGGCACGCACCGTACGTGGGGGCCCTCGACGTCGGGACGGTGCGGGTGATCCTCCCGCAGCGGGGCGAGATGGCTGCGGCGGTCCACGGAGGCTTCGTCAACGTCGGCAACGACCGGGTGATCGTCCTCTCCGACGTGGCCGAGCTCCCCGAGCAGATCGACGTCACGCGGGCCCAGGCGGCCAAGTCCCGGGCCGAGGCCGCCCTGAAGGCCGACGAGTCCGACGGGGCGGCCAAGGCCGCCCTCGCCCGGGCTCAGGTCAGGATCGACGTCGCGACCGGCCTCGTCGCCGGCGCGGCCACGCACTGACCCCGCACTGACCCCGCGCTCGGTGCTCCGACCGGCCGGACCGGGCTTCCCGGGTCGCCGGTAGCCTCGCCCGGTGGGACGACGGCGCACTCCGATCCTCGTCACCGCGCTCTCGGCGGCCGTCGTCGTGGCGGCGATCGCGCTGGTCGTGGTCGTCGGTGGAGGATGGGCGCCGCGGACCCCCGCCGGTGCGGCGTCCGGTGCCAGGGAGCCGGGTCCGTTCCGCGGGTTGGGCACGTGGGTGGATGCCTTCGACTACGTGCCGTCGCGCCAGCAACACGGCGCTCCACCTCCGGTCACCCCGGCCTCGGTCGCCGACATGGCCGCACTGGGCGTGCGAACCCTCTACCTCCAGGTCGTCGGACCGGACGACCCGGCGGCGGGGTCGGTTGCCGAGCCGGTGCTGCTGGGAGAGTTCCTCGCGGCGGCCCACCGGAGCGGGTTGGCGGTGGTCGGGTGGTACCTGCCCTTCCTCGACGACGTCGACGCCGACCTGGCGGTGATCGGCGCCATGACCGGGTTCCGGTCCCACGGCCAGCGGTTCGACGCCTACGCACTCGACATCGAGTGGACGCAGGGGGTGCGCGATCCTGACCAGCGGAGCGCGGCCGCGGTGTCCGTGGCGAAGCACACCCGAGCGCTGGTGGGCTCGGGCGTCCCCCTGGGGGCGACGGTCTATCCGGCGGTGCAGACCGAGGTGCTCAACGTCTCGCTGTGGCCCCGGTTCCCTTACCAGCGACTCGCCCGATCCGTCGACGTGTGGATGCCGATGGTCTACTGGACCTTCCGCGACGGCACCTACCGGGATCCAGCCATCTACACCGCCGAGAGCGTGGCGCGCCTGCGGGACAACCTTGGCGACCGCCGCGCACTGGTCCATCCGATCGGGGGGATCGCTGACGGCTCGACCCCGGTCGACGGTGTGTCGTTCCTCCGGGCCGTCCGCACGACCCGGTCGGTCGGCTGGTCGCTCTACGACTTCAACACCACGGCGAGTTCGGCGTGGCCGGTACTGCGGGCCGGACCCGAAGCGACGGCCACGACGACCACGTCGACGACGACCAGCGCTTCCACCACCGGCGCTTCGGTCCCGGCGGCCGGCGCGACCAAGCCCTCGGTAGGCTGAAGCGGTGACGGCGAGCGCGGGGCGGCCGGTCGCGAACGCGATCATCGCCGGGGTCAACAAGGCGGGCACGACGTCGTTGTTCGTGACCCTCGGACAGCATCCGGGGGTCGGGCCGTCGTCGATCAAGGAGACCCGGTACTTCCTCCCGGCGCGATGGCGCGGGCCGCTCGAGCCCCGGTCGGTCTACGAGTCGTACTGGGCCGACGCCGGCGACGCCCCCGTCCGACTCGAGGCCACCCCCGCCTACTTCTCCGGGGGTCCGGCACTCGTGGAGCAGGTGCGGGCGGTCTGCGGGAGCCCGAAGATCGTGGTGGTTCTGCGCGATCCGGTGTCGAGGCTGATCTCGTACTTCACCTTCCAGCAGGCCCGGATGCGGCTGCCGGAGGCGATGACCCTCGAGGAGTATCTGGCCCGGGCCGATGCGCTCACGGACGCCGACTTCTCCGATCCGGCCAACGAGGTGTGGTTCGGCGCGCGCGGGGGCCGGTATGCGGACTTCCTGTCGGACTGGACCGGGGAGTTCGGGGCCGACGTGCACGTGTGCTGCTTCGAGGACCTCGTCGCCCGACCCGACGAGACCGTGGCGGGCGTCGCGGCGTTCCTCGGGCTCGACCCGACGAGCGTGTCGGGACGGGGACTGCACTCCGAGAACCGCACGACCGGCTTCCGCAACGGTGCGGTCCAGCGGTTCGCCCTCGGTCTCAACGACCGGTTCGAGCCGTTCCTCCGGCGTCATCACGGCCTCAAGCGCCGTCTGCGTGAGGGCTATCTCCGGGTCAACGGTCGGCCGCTCGGGCCGCGCGAGATCGACCGACCCGCCCTGGCGGCGCGCTACGCCGAGCCGAACGCTCGACTCGCGGCGCAACTCCGGGCCCGCGGTGTCGCGCTCCCGGGCTGGCTCACCGAGGCCTGACTCCGCCCGAGCCGTCGCACCTGCTGCCGGGCGCGGAGATGACATCGTCCATGATCGACACCGTGCTCGCCGACGGTCCCGACCTTGCCGGGCTTCCTCCGGTGATGGCCCTGCGACTGATCCGGCAGCTCCAAACGGTGAACTGGAGCTGGTCGAGCCAGTCAGTACTCGAGCGGGGAGATCGCCCGGAGCTTGTGGAACTGGTGGGAGGCGTTGATCGTGCGGATCGTGCCGGTCTTGGAGCGCATCACCACGGTCTGGGTCTTCGCGCCCTCGGGGGAGTGGCGAACCCCGTGGACCAACTCGCCGTCGGAGATGCCCGTGGCGGCGAAGAAGACGTCGTCGGAGGTGACGAGGTCGTCGGTCGTGAGGATGCGGTCGAGGTCGTACCCGGCGTCGAGGGCCTCGCGGCGCTCCTCGTCATTGCGGGGCCACAGGCGTCCGTGGATGGCGCCGCCGAGCGCCTTGAGCGCACAGGCGGCGATCACGCCCTCGGGGGTACCACCCGTGCCGAACAGGATGTCGCAGCCGGAGTCGGGCCAGGCCGTGGAGATGGCACCGGCGACGTCGCCGTCGGGGATCAGCCGCACCCGGGCACCGGCCTCGCGGCACTCCCGGATGATGTCGGCGTGGCGGTCACGGTCGAGGACCACGGCGGTGACGTCACGGACGTGCTCGCCCTTGGCCCGGGCGACCGCCTCCAGGTTCGCGGTGACGGTGGCGCTCATGTCGATGGCGTCGGCGGCCAACGGGCCCACCGCGATCTTCTCCATGTAGACGCACGGACCCGGGTCGAACATCGTGCCCCGCTCGGCGACCGAGATCACCGCGATGGCGCCGTTGCGGCCCAGGGAGGTGAGGGTGGTGCCGTCGATCGGGTCGACGGCGATGTCGCACGCCGGGCCCCCGGCGCCGATCTCCTCGCCGTTGTACAGCATGGGAGCCTCGTCCTTCTCGCCTTCGCCGATGACGACGATGCCGTCCATCGCGACGGTGTTGAGGACGAGGCGCATGGCGTCGACGGCCGCCTGGTCGGCGGCGTTCTTGTCGCCCCGGCCCAGCCACCGGGAGGCCGCCAGTGCGGCGGACTCGGTGACCCGGGCGAGGTCCATGGCGAGGTTGCGGTCGGGGGCCTGGTGCATTTCCACGGCGCGGACACTACCCCCCGCCGGGCTCGGCGGGGAGGGCTAGGTTCGCCGGGTCGGGCAAAGGCCCGGGAACGGGCCATGGGAGGGCGTCATGGGTGAATCGCGGGTCGCGATCGTGACCGGGGCGGGTTCTGGCATCGGGGCGGCCACGGCCGCGCGCCTGGCCGCCGACGGCTGGAAGGTGCTCGCCGTGGACCGGGCCGACACGGTCGGTGCCGTCGCCGCCGGGAACGACGGTGTCTCCGCCTGCCTCGCCGACATCACCGAGCCCGCCGGCAACGAGACCATGGTCGAGATGGTCCTCGATCTCCACGGTCGGCTCGACGCCCTGGTCCTCAATGCGGGGGTGTCGGGGGCCGGAGACATCGCCACGAGCCCGATCGCCGATCTCGACCGCCAGTGGGCCGTCAACGTGCGCGGGGTGGTGCTCGGTCTCCAGGCGGCGGTCCCGGCGCTGCGGGCCTCGAAGGGAGCGGTGAGTGTGACGTGCTCGGTGTCGGGGCTGTTCGCCGATCCGTCGATGTGGGCCTACAACACCACCAAGGGTGCGGCGGTCAACTTCGTGCGGGCGGCCGCGTTCGAGTTCGGACCCGAGGGGATCCGGGTCAACGGCGTGTGCCCGGGTCCGATCGGCGGCACCGGGATGACCTCGCCGATCGAGCAGTCGGGCAGCGGCCAGTACGAGCGCATGCGGGCCCACCTGCCGTTGGGGCGGTGGGGTCGGCCCGAGGAGGTGGCTGGCGCCCACGCGTTCCTGGTTTCGCCGGACGCGTCGTTCATCACCGGGGTGCTGCTTCCCGTCGACGGTGGGGTCACCGCCGGCACGGGGATGTTCGCCCCCCGGGGGTTCGACGGCATCTCCGCCTAGCCTCGACCCGTGGATCCCAACCTCCTCGCCGCCGCCCGCGGCGCCATCGGCTTCATGCCCGACGACGAGGGCCTGGCGCTCCACGAGGCCGGGTTGCTCGGCGCCGCCGTGGGTCCGCTGCTCGAGATCGGGACCTACTGCGGCAAGTCCGCCGTGTACCTCGGGGCTGCCGCCCGGGCGGGCGGCACCGTCTGCTTCACCGTCGACCACCACCGGGGCTCCGAGGAGAACCAGGAAGGCTGGGAGCACCACGACACGCGGTTTGTGGACCCCCGGACCGGTCGACTCGACACCCTGGCGTGGTTCCGGCGCACCGTCGAGGACGCCGGGCTCGAGGACGTCGTGGTGGCGGTGATCGCCGACTCGCCCACCGTCGCCCGCCACTGGCGGACCCCGCTGGGCCTCTGCTTCATCGACGGCGGTCACGCGCTCGACGTGGCCATGGCCGACTTCGAGGCCTGGTCGCCCTTCGTGGCCCCTGGTGGGGTACTGGTGTTCCACGACGTGTTCGAGGACCCGGCCGACGGCGGCCAGGCCCCCTTCGAGGTGTGGTCGCGCGCGGTGACCTCGGGTGACTTCACGCCCGTGTCGACCACGGGCAGCCTGCGCGTGCTGCAGCGGGTGGGCTGAGCCGGGTCCGGTGCCCGGATCAGGCCTGCTCGCGCCGGGCGGCGCGCTCGGCCTCGATGTCCTCGCCGGCCGCGATGAGCTCGGCCGGGGTGAGCCCGGTCGGGAGCCCCTCGCCGCGGAACAGCCCGGCGGTCGGGCCGACCCCACCCAGGGCGTTGGCGGCCAGGACCACTGCGGCGGAGTTCCAGGTGGGCTGTTCGACGGGGTAGAGGGCACCGTCCTCGTGGAAGCGCTCGTCGTCGAAGTTGGCCCCGGTCCAGTAGCCGCCGCCGTCGGCGCGCAGGAACTGGATCCAGGTGAACAGGTCGCGGGCCCAGTCGTCGGCACCGATGGCGTCGAGGGCCATGACGAACTCGCAGGTCTCGGCTGCGGTCACCCACGGGCGGTCCGACACGCAGCGGACCCCGCGCCCGGGGACCACGAAGCGTTCCCACTTCGCCGCGAGCCGCATCCGCGCGGCCTCGCCGCGTACGACGCCACCGAGGATCGGGTAGTACCAGTCCATGGCCCAGCGGTCCTTGTCGAGGAACGACTGGGGGCGGTGGGCGATGGCGATGGCGAGCGCACCGAGGGACAGCTCCCAGTCGGGGCGCTCGTGGCCGAGCCGCTCGGCGATCGCGATGGCGCAGCGAAGGGACGCGTGCAGGCTCGACGACCCGGTGAGCAAGGCGCCGTCGGCGGGGTCGTCGCCGCGCCACGCGATCTCGCCGGAGCTCTGCTGGTGCGAGAGCACGGCGTCGATCGCCGGCTCGACAACTGACCAGAACGCTTCGAGGAAGGCGGTGTCGCCGGTGGAGAGGTAGTGGTGCCACACGCCGTTGGCGATGTAGCCGGTGACGTTGGTGTCGAGGGTGGGGTCGGAGATCTCACGCCCGACGGTGTAGGCGTGCCAGCAGCCGTCGGGGCGCTGCATCGACTGCAGCCACTCGTAGGCGCGCTCCGCCTCGGCGTGGCGACCGCCCACGTCGAGGGCCATGGCGGCCTCGACCAGGTTCCACGGGTCGGTGTGGTGCCCCGGGAACCAGGGGATGTTGCCGTCGGGCTCCTGGACAGCGGCGATGGCGTCGACGGTCTCGGCGATCTCGCTCGCGCTCATGGCGCCGGCGACCTCGGGGATCTCGATGCGGGGCATCAGCCGACCTTCTCGGTGTAGACGATCAGGCTCTTGCCCAGCACGGGGTTCAGCGCCCGCTCGGTACGGTCGAGCCACCGGGGCCGGTGCACGATCTGGTGGGTGAGGAGGTCGTGGTAGCGGCGCACGGCGGGGTGGTCGGTGTGGTCGAGGCCGACCGCGCACTTGAGCCACCAGTAGGGCGAGTGGAGCGCGTGGGCGTGGTGGGAACCGCGCAGGAAGAGGCCCGCCGATTCCAGTCGACCCTCGAGCTCGTGCTGGCGGTAGATGCGGACGTGGCCACCGGGCTGGTCGTGGTAGTGGTAGTTGATGGCCCAGCTGACCCGCTCGGGCCAGCGAGTGGGGACGGTGACGGCCATGCGGCCACCCGGGCGCAGGACCCGGACCAACTCGGCGATGGCGCCGCGGTCGTCCCAGATGTGCTCGAGCACCTCGGAGGTGATGATGCAGTCGAAGGTGTCGTCGGGGAACGGCAGGCACAGCGCGCTGCCCCGCACCGGACCGCCCACCGGACCGTGGGGCAACTCGCCGGCGTCGTGCATCTCGCCGACGACGTAGCCCACGCCCTTGAGTTCCTGCTCGTCGAGGTCGAGGGCGATCACGGTGGCACCGCGCCGCCAGGCCTCGTAGGCGTGACGACCACCGCCGCAGCCCATGTCGAGGATGCGGTGCCCGTCGCGGAGGCCGAGGCGCTCGAAGTCGACCGTCAACATCACGCGCCGCCGTGGTGATCGGGGTGGCGGGTGGCGCTCCGGTAGTGGTCTTCGAGGAGGATCCGCCACTGCTCGACGGTGCCGACCGCGCTCTGGTGCCAGGTGAACGTCCCCAGGGCCCGCTCGCGGCCGGCGGCGCCGAGGCGGGCCCGGAGCGCGGGGTCGTCGAGGGCCCGCACGATGCCCGCGGCGAGAGCAGACGGGTCGCCGGGGGGCACGAGGAGACCGGTCTCACCGTCGGTGCCCACGACCTCGGGCACCGCGCCGCCGGTGGTGGCGACCACGGGAACGCCGCACGCCATGGCCTCGACCGCGGGGAGCGAGAAACCCTCGTAGAGCGACGGCACGCACGCGATCTCGGCTTCGCCGTAGAGCTCGACGATGCGCTCGGTCGTCACGCCGGACACGAACTGCACCGAACCGGTGAGGCCGAGCCGATCGATGAGCGCCGGGATCTTGGAGCGGTCCTTGGGTCGGCCGATCACCACGAGGTGGGCCTCGGGTCGTTCGGTCCGGACCTTGGCGAGCGCCTCGAGGAGCGGCGCGAGCCCCTTCATGGGCACGTCGGCGCTGGCGGTGGTCATCAGACGTCCGGGGATCCGGGCGATGTGGGGCAGCGGTCGGAACATTGCGGGGTCGACCCCGACCGGGACGATGTGGAGGCGGTCGTCGGGGACGCCCATCTGGGCGGAGATGTCGCGCTTGGACGACTCCGACACCGTGATCACGCGGGGGATCTGACGCGCGACCTCCATCTGCATGCCGAGGAACCCGTACCAGCGACGCAGGGTGAGCTTGCGCATCCGGCTGGTGGTGTGCTGGAAGTCGAGGTCGCGGTCGACGGTGATGGGGTGGTGCAGCGTGGCCATGACCGGCCAGCCGTCCTCGTACATCATGGGAAGGAGGCCACGGCCCAGGCATTGGTTGTCGTGGATCAGGTCGAAGTCGTGCCGTCGGCCGCGCAGCAGGTTGCGGGCGCGCAGCGAGAAGGCGTAGGGCTCCGGGAACCCGGCGCCGCACATGAGGAGGAACTCGCGCAGGTCGATGGTGTCGCGGATCTCGTGCGGCCACGGGACCCGGAACGGGTGGGTCGCGCGGTAGAGGTCGAGGCCCGGCACCTTCACCAACTGCGACGGGTCGTCGAGCTCGGGGTAGGGCTGGCCGGCGAAGACGGTGACC
>JBAXBB010000013.1:0-36449 GCA_037142235.1 Actinomycetes bacterium | reverse complement strand
CTGATCGCCCGCGTCGGCAGCACCCTCGTGAACTACTCGTTCATCAACTTCGACGTCCCGCTGCCGATCGCGAATCAGCTGATCGCCACCTCCATGGGTCGATTGGTCGCAGCCGGCGCATAAGGCGCTCCGCGTCGGCAGAGCACCGATACCACGCCGCGACCTGGAGGGGGACCATGGACCGTGCCTCGTGGAGACGATTCGCGGCGAGCGCGTTCTCCGTGGACCGCGGCACGCTCGTCGTGCCGGTGGCGCTCCCGATGGGGGTCACCACGACGGTCATCCTGTTCGTCGTCTTGGTGACCGACCACGTCACGCTCATGCTCCCGGCCGCCCTCGGTCTGCTGTGGGTCGCCCTCTGCGACCCGCAGGGTGACGACGGCCGCCGCACCGAGACGCTGTTCTGGGCGGCGGGCTGGTCGAGCCTGGCCGTCTTGATCGGTGGCCTCACCTCCGACCCGCTGGTCGTGCACCTGATCTCGGCAGCCGTGGTCGCCGCCGCCTGCGGATTCGCGGGGTCCATCGGCCCCCGGGCCGCGACCATCGGGGTCCTGTTCCTGGTCGCGTACGCCATCTTCTCCGGGACGCCGACCATCTTCCACGACAGCTTCGCGAACGCACTGTCGTTCCTCGCGGGATCGATGCTCTACGCCTCGCTCATCTCCGTGCCGGCGCTGGCCCACCGCCATCGTGGTCCGCGCCTGGCCCTGGCCCGCCTGTACCGCGGCCTCGCCCACGTCGACCTCGACGACTCCCAGGGGATAGGACATCCGGTCCACGCCGAGCGGATCCGGTCGTTCCTCGACACCCTGGCCGCCGACCGGGCCGGTGACGCCACCCACGCGTGGTTCCGCGAGCTCGGTGACGCCGCGGGCGAGGTCCGACTGGCCCTGGTCGGCCTCACCCTCGACCCGGAGGCGATCGACGAACGGACCCGTCTGGCCGTGGCCGCCTACCTCCGTGCCGCCCAGGAGGCGTCCCGCCGGATCGCCCGCGCCCTGGTGCTGCAGTGGCCGGCGCGCAGCCTCGCCGCCACCCAGGAATCCCTCGACCGCACGTTCGCCGGTGTGCTCGCCACGGCGGCACCCTTCACCCGGACCACGGCCTCGGCGGTCCACGACGGCATGACCCGCACGGTGTCGGCCCTCTCCGGTCCTTGGCCCCTGACGGCCACCGACCGGCCGAGCGGACCCCGCCGGACCCGCCGGCCCTGGCGGGACCAGGCCCTCGACGTCAAGCAGCACCTCTCGCTCTCCGACCCGATCGGTCGCCACGCCATCCGTCAGTCGGCCGTCTACACCGTGGCGACGGTCCTCTCCATCGCGATCGATCTCCCACATCCCTACTGGATGCCGATGACCGTCGCCTGGATCAGCAAGCCCGCCATGAGCGACACCACCGTGAAGGTCATCGCCCGGGTGACCGGAACCCTCCTCGGCGTCGTCGTCGCCTTCTTCGTGGTGGAGCACCTCGGTCCACCCAACTGGGTCCTGGCCGTCCTCGTGGGGGTCGGCGGCACGATCGTGATCACGTTCGTCCTCGCCCAGTACACGTACGCCGTGATCGGGATCACGATGTTCGTCCTTTTCTTGTTCACCATCGACGACGGGACAACGACGAGTGCGTTCGGCTCCCGCATCTTCGCGACGGTGTCGGCCGGTGTGCTCGTGCTCCTGGGCACCTGGATGTGGCCCACACGGACCGGGAGTCATTTCGGCGCTGCGCTCGCCGACTACACCCGGAGCCTGCGCCACTACACCCGGGCGACCCTCACCGGTCGCGCCACGGACGATCCCGGGCGCGTCAGCGATCGGAACGCGTGCCTCGACGCCCGGATCGCCGCGAACCGGGCCGTGGTCGCCGCGGCATACGAGTTCGGATCGCAACGCGTCGACGCGGTGGTCGGTGCCACCACCCTCGAGTCACTGCACCTCGCAGTCGCCCACGTCGTCGCCCTCGACGTGGGGAGTGCGGAACCCGAAGACCACGAGATCCTCGACCAGATCATCGGTGAGCTGACCGACCTCGAGCACCGACTCGCGACCATGGACGCCTCGGGCGAGATCCCCCGTCGTGACCATCCCCCCGAGATCTCGCATCCGGTCCACCGTCACGCCCGGCACGCCCACCGCGCGCTCGACGCCGCCCTCGAGCGCCGAACGGCTAGCCGGCGGTCGTGAGGCCGAGGTTCGCCGAGATCTCGCGCGTCGCGGTAGAACGGTTCAGCGTGTAGAAGTGCAGTCCGGGCGCCCCGCCGTCGA
This sequence comes from Actinomycetes bacterium, assembly GCA_037142235.1. GTDB lineage: Bacteria > Actinomycetota > Acidimicrobiia > IMCC26256 > PALSA-555 > CAIUKV01. Next base: position 34,188 of record JBAXBB010000013.1, on the reverse strand, counting down.
GCAACTCGCGGCAGAGCCGCGTGGCCTCCTCGATCCCGACCCGGCGCACAGCTTCCGGGTCGTCGCCGACGGATCGGAGCCTCTCCTCGAGCCAGGCGGGGAAGTCCGACCCCTGCATGGCGGTCATGCGCTTGATGGCACCCAGGCTCTGCACCGGCATGATCCCCGGGATCACCGGGCGGTCCACTCCGAGGGCCCGGAGCGACTCGACGAGGTCGAAGTAGTGGTGCGCCTCGAAGAAGAACTGGGTCACCGCGAAGTCGGCTTCGGCCAGTTTTTCGGCGGTGCGGCGCCGGTCGGTGGCCAGGTCGGGCGACCGGGGGTGCGGCTCCGGGAACGCCGCCACGCCGACGGCGAAGTCGCCCACCGCGCGCACCAGGCGCACCAGCTCGACCGCGAACTCGAGTTCGCCGGGCGGTAGGTCGGCGTCGGTCGGCGGGTCGCCTCCGAGGGCCAGGATGTTCTCGATGCCCGCGTCGCGATAGCGCGCCACGATCGTCTCGAGTTGGGCTCGGGAGTGCCCGACGCACGTGAGGTGGGCCATGGCCGTCATCTCCGGCCGATCGTTGATCCGGACCACCAGGTCGTGGGTGCGCTCGCGCGTCGAGCCCCCCGCGCCATACGTGACGGACACGAACGTCGGCGCGAGCGGGGCCAGATCGACCAGCGTCTGCTCGAGGACGGCCTCCGCCTCGGGGGTACGCGGCGGAAAGAACTCGAACGAGTACGACGTTCCGCGGCTCAAGAGATTGGGGATCCGGGACATGAACGCCTTTCGTGCGGGCCGTGAGCGTACCGTCGCGACTGCAGTGGTCGACGCTTCGACCCGATCCGATCGGGTCAGCCCCGGTAGCCGCGGAAGCCGCGGAGGCGCAGCGAGTTCGACACCACGAACACCGACGAGAAGCCCATCGCGGCCGCCGCCACGACCGGATCGAGCAATCCCGCCGCCGCCAACGGGATGGCGGCGACGTTGTAGGCGAACGCCCAGAAGAGGTTGCCCTTGATCGTGGCGAGGGTGCGCCGGGCGAGCACGATCGCATCCGCCGCGGCCCGCAGGTCGCCGGAGACCAGGGTGAGGTCACTGGCCTCGATGGCGACGTCGGCCCCCGTGCCGATCGCCACTCCGAGGTCGGCCCGGGCGAGCGCCGGCGCGTCGTTGACACCGTCGCCCACCACGGCGACCCGGTGCCCCTCGGCCTGGAGTGCGGCGACCACGTCGACCTTGTCGCCGGGGAGCGCCTCGGCCACCACCCGGTCGATCCCCACCTCGGCCGCCACGGCGTCGGCCGCGGCCCGACGGTCGCCGGTGACCATCACGACCTGCAGACCGAGGGAGTGGAAGGCCCGCACCGCCTCGGCCGAGGTCGGCTTGACGGTGTCGGCGACCACCAGCAGGCCGTGCACCGCGCCGTCCCAGCCGACGAAGACGACACTGCGACCCAGCGCTTCCGCCGCCGCCGCCGCCGTCGCCAGATCGGCCGGCAGCGCGTCAGCGGCCGGCGCCACGTAGGCCGGACGGCCGACCCGGACCGTGGAGCCGTCGACGGTGCCCTCGACCCCGAGACCCACCCCCGCGACGAAGTTCGTGACCGGCGCGAGCACCAGACCCCGCTCCGCCGCTCCGGCCACGACCGCCCGGGCGATCGGGTGCTCCGAGGCGTCCTCGACCGCAGCCGCCCGGCGCAGGACGTCGGTGTCGGTGGAGGTGGGCTCCGCCACCACGCCGACGAGCGCCATCCGGCCGGCGGTGATCGTGCCGGTCTTGTCGAGGACGATGGTGTCGACCGACCGGGTCTGCTCGAGCACGTCGCCACCCCGGATCACGATGCCCAGCTGCGCGCCCCGGCCGGTCCCGACCAGGATCGCGGTGGGGGTGGCGAGGCCGAGCGCGCACGGGCAGGCGATGATGAGCACCGCCACCGCCGCGGTGAACGCCGAGTCGGCCGCAGCACCCGCGAGCAGCCAGACCGCGAGCGTGCCCACGGCGACCACCAGCACCACCGGCACGAACACCGCGGCGATCCGGTCGGCCAGCCGCTGCACCGGCGCCTTGGCCCCCTGGGCCTCGTCCACCAGGCGGGCGATCTGCGCCAGCGCGGTGTCGGCGCCGATCCGGGTGGCCTCCACCACGAGGCGGCCGGAGGTGTTCATGGTCGCTCCGTAGACGGTGTCGCCGATCGCCACGTCGACGGGCACCGACTCGCCGGTGAGCATCGAGACGTCGAGGGCCGATCCCCCGTTGACCACCCGGCCGTCGGTGGCGACCTTCTCGCCGGGACGCACCACGAAGCGGTCTCCCACGGCCAGGGAGGCGATCGGGATCTCGTCGCCGTTCTCGAGTCGTGCCGTCTTGGCCCCGAGTTCGAGCAGCGCGCGCAGCGCGGCCCCGGAGCGCCGCCGTGCCCGCGCCTCGAGCCAACGGCCCAACAGGAGCAGGGCGATGATCGCCGATCCGGTCTCGAAGTAGACGTGGGACGATCCGCTGGGAGCGAGGAGCGATCCACCCATCCCCATGGAGCCGATGCCCGGGGCCGCCGCGTCGAATGCCACCAACGCGACCACCGACCACACGTAGGCCGCCAACGTACCGAGCGACACCAGGGTGTCCATCGAGGCGCTGGCGTGCCGGAGACCGATCCAGGTCATGCGGTGGAACGGCCAGGCGCACCAGAAGGTGACCGGGGTGGCGAGCACCAAGGCGATCCACTGCCACCCGGAGAACTGCAGGCCTGGCACCATCGAGACGAGCACGGTCGGCACGGTGAGGACCGCCGCGACCACCAGGCGGGGCCGGAGCGCGTCCGCCTCGGCGTCGGGTCCGGGGTGGCCGTGGCCACCTGGCGCTTCCGGCCCGGGGACCGCATACCCGAGCCCGGTGATGAGGCCGACGAGGTCGTCGGGGCCCACCGCGCCCCGGTCGAAGGTCACGGTCGCCCGACGGGTGGCGAAGTTGACGTGGACGTCGGCCACGCCGCCGAGGCCCTTCAGGCCCGACTCGATCCGGGCGGCGCACGAAGCGCAACTCATGCCCTCCACCGGGAGGTCGCACCGCTCGAGGGCCGTCGCCGAGGCCGGATCAGCCACCAGGGTCGGTTCTGGGGTTCCAGCGGTGGGGTGGTGGTCGTGGATCACGCCGGCCTCCTCACGATCACCGTACGCGCCCCAGGAGCCAGTCTCGCATTCCCAACCCCCCGCGCCGACGTGCGAGAATGCCGGGATGGCTCCTGAGAAGTTCCAGTGGAAGCATCTCTACGACGAGGTGGTGACCAGCGGTCTGTGCACCGGCTGCGCGGGCTGTGTCATCGCCTGCCCGCACGACGTGCTGGGGTACCGCGACGACGCCGGCATCTACAAGCCGTTCCAGACCGAGCCCGGCGATCCCGACGAGTGCAGCCACGGCCTCAAGGGCTGCACCTCCTGCACGCGGGCCTGTCCCCGGTTCCGGGCGTGGGAGCCCGAGATCGACGAGTTCCTCTTCGGTCGGGTCCGCGCGGCCGAAGAGCCGGCCGGCATCTACAAGGACATCGTGCTCGCCCGGGCGACCGACCCGGTGATCCACGAGATCGGGCAGGACGGTGGCCTCGTCTCGGCGATCCTCCTCTACTGCCTCGACCGCGACATCATCGACGCCGCGCTCGTGTCGTACCTCGAGGGTGACGGCTCCACCTGGAAGGCAGTACCCGGCGTGGCCCGCACCCGCGACGACATCATCGCCTCCGCGGGGAGCCGGTACACCTACTCGGCCAACACCCTCGCCTACAACGACGCCATCGAGTCCGGTGCCGAGCGCATCGCGCTCGTCGGCATGAGCTGCCAGAGTTCGGTGCCGCCGGTGATGAAGCAGCGCAAGGCGGGCAAGGTCGCCCGGAGGCTCGCGCTCAACATCGGGCTCCTCTGCTCGAAGACCTTCGACGACTCCATCTTCGAGGAGCTGTTCGAGGCCAAGTACGGACTCGCGCGCGCCGACATCAAGAAGATGAACATCAAGGGTGTCTTCCAGCTCTGGATGCACAACGGCGACTACCACGAGGTCCCGCTCAAGGAGTGCCACCAGTGGACCCGCGAGGGCTGCACGATGTGCCCCGACTTCGCGGCCGAGCACGCCGACATCTCCACCGGAGGAATCGGCGCCTTCAACGACTGGACGCTCACGATCGTCCGGACCGACCTCGGTCGCGAGATCATGGACGGACTGCTCGAGGCGGGGATGATCGAGGTTCGCCCCGGAGACGACGACCCCGGCGCGATCGAGCTCATGAAGAAGCTCGCCATCAAGTCCCGCAAGCGGTGGCCCGAGACTGCCGTACCGGAACCGCGGCTCATCGCCAAGTGATCCTCGGCACGCGGTGACCGGGCGACGCGTCCGGGTCGGACGCGTCGGCCGGGCCCTCCCTCCGCTCGGCGACGAGTTCGTCTCGGTCGAGGTCCTCGGCGCCACGGTCCTCCTGGCCGCCACCGTGCTGGCTCTCGTCTGGGCCAACGTCGCCGCGCACTCGTACGACCAGGTCTGGCACCACCCGCTGGACCTGAGCGTCGGCGGCCTCGATCTCGATCTGTCCGTCGCACACTGGATCACCGACGGCCTCATGGCGGTGTTCTTCTTCGTGGTCGGCCTCGAGATCAAGCGGGAGGTCGTGCGCGGCGAGCTCCGCGACCCGCGCACCGCGTCCCTCCCGGTGATCGCCGCGGTCGGCGGCATGGTCCTGCCTGCGGTCCTCTTCGTCCTGTGGAACGCGGGCGGGGACGGCGCACACGGTTGGGCGGTCCCGATGGCCACCGACATCGCCTTCGCCACCGGCGTGCTGGCCCTGCTCGGGAGCCGGGTCCCCCGCCCGCTCAAACTGTTCCTCCTCACCCTGGCCATCGTCGACGACCTCGGCGCCATCCTCGTGATCGCGATCTTCTACTCCGGTGGGGTCCGCGGTTGGTGGCTGCTGGCGGCGGCGGCGGTCGTCCTCGGGATCCTCGGCCTGCAGCGACTCGGCGTCGCGCCTCTTGTGGCGTACGTGGTCCCGGCCGTGGCCCTCTGGCTGTGCGTCCAGCAGTCGGGCGTGCACGCCACCATCGCCGGGGTGGCCCTCGGGCTCCTCACCCCGGCCCGGCCGTTCGGGGGTCGCCAGGTGATCGAGGGCCTCGAGCACCGGCTGCACCCGTGGTCGAGTTTCGCGATCGTGCCCCTGTTCGCGCTCGCCAACGCCGGCATCACGATCGACGGCACCGCGCTGCGTCAGGCGGCCTCCAGCCCGGTCACCGTGGGGGTCGTCGTCGGTCTCGTGCTCGGCAAGTCGGTCGGGGTCGCCGGCGCCACGTTCGCCGGCGCCCGCCTCGGACTCGGCCGCCTCCCCGAGGGCGTGCGCACCGCCGACGTGATCGGCGTGGCGATGGTCGCCGGCATCGGCTTCACCGTCGCGCTGTTCATCGCCGGGCTCGCGTTCGGACCGGCACACTTCCAACTCGCCGTCATCGGGATCCTGACCGGATCCGTGCTCAGCGGGTTGCTCGCCACGGCCTGCTTCCTCCTCCGGTCACCCGCATGATCGTCGTGGCGTTCGTCTCCGACCTCATGGACCGCAGTCGCATCAGCGCGGCTCTGCCCGGCACCACCTTCACCGCCGATCCGGCGGCCACGATCGACGCCGACGTCGTGCTGGTCGACCTGGCGCGCGCCGGCGACCGGATCTCGGACATCCGGGCGGCCACCGCCGCTCGGATCGTCGGGTTCGGTCCCCACGTCGACCACGACGCCGACGCCGACGCCCGGGCGGCCGGTGCCGACGTGGTGGTGGCGCGGTCCCGCTTCTTCCGGGATCCCGCCGGCGTGGTGGCCGATGCCCGAGCCTGACCTGCTGCCAGAATGAGCACCCCCCGACCGTCGGCAGCGGTGGCGCCCGTGGAGACCTCCTCACCCCTCGATCCCCCCGGCGCCTCCGGCTCCAACGGGATGGGGCGTCGCGACCTCGCCCGCCTCGTCGCCACGGTCGTGGGCCTCACCGCCCTCCTGCGCCTGCCCGCGTGCTTCGTCGACGTCTTCAACTCCGACGAGCCCTTCCTCGCCACGCAGGCCCAGGTCATCCGTCACGGTGGCGACCTCTACCGCCAGGCCGCCGACCGCAAGCCGCCGCTCGTGCCGAGTCTCTACGCCGGGACGTTCGCCCTCACCGGCACGACGGCGCTCTGGACGGTGCGGGTCGTGGCCATGCTGGCGGTCGTCGCGACCGCGCTCCTCCTGGCGTCCGAGGCCCGCCGCCGCTACGGGCGACGCGCCATGTGGCTGGTGGCCGTGCTGTCCGTGGTGGCGACGGTCGCCCTGGCCCCGCAGGACGGCCAGGCCGCCAACTTCGAGATCTTCATGCTCCCGTTCACCGTGGCGGCCGTCGTCCTGGCCCGGCGCGACCGACCGGTCGGTGCCGGGTTGGCGGTGGCGCTCGCGACGCTCGCCAAACAGACGGGTGCCGCGATGCTGCTTCCGGTCTGGTGGCTGGCCTGGCGCCGGAACGGTCGGCGGGGCGTCGGGTTCGCGACCCTCGCCTTCGCCGTTCCCCTCGGCGCGGCCGCGATCGTGTTCGGCCCGCGGCAGCTCGTCTACTGGACGGTCCTCGGGAACGGTTCGTACGTGGGCCTCTCGTCGGCCTCGGCGCACGTCGTCGGTCTGTTCGCAGTGATGACGTTCGCCTGGGTGGCGTGCAACATCCCGATCCTGTGGACCGTGCCGCGATCGTGGCGGGACCGCCGTCGCACCAGCCTCGACGGGTTCCCCGACACCGACCTGTGGCTGTGGGTCCTCGGTGCGGTCGTCTCGGTGGCCGTGGGCCTGCGCTTCTTCGGGCACTACTACCTGCAACTCGTCCCCCCGTTCGCGCTCCTGTCCGCCGGCGCGCTCTCGCGAGCCTCGACCCGGGCGGTGCGCGGCACCGTCGCGTTGTCGCTGGCGTCGGGCCTCTTGTTCTCGGCCGCGGGCTACTTCTTGACCCCGTTCGGCGGGGAGCCCCGCTACCGGGAGGTCAGCCGGTTCCTCCACGACCACACCCGACCCGACGACTCCGTCTTCGTGTGGGGCACCGTGCCCGAGATCTACTGGTCCGCCGACCGCCGCCCCGCGACCCGGTACATCGCCACGGCGTCGCTCGTGGCCGGCAACCATGCGGGCCGGACCGACACCCCACCTCCGAGTGAGATCGACCCGCAGATCTGGCGCTGGTTCTTCCGCGACCTCCGGGCCCATCCGCCGAAGTACGTGGTCGACACCACCCCGTCGGGGGTGCGCGGGGCCCGACGGTCTCCGCTGTCGCGCTATCCGAAGGTGCAGCGGTACGTCGACGACCACTACCGGCTCGACCGGAGGATCGACGGCTACGACGTCTACGTGCGCAACGGCTGATCGGCCGCGCCGCTCCGACGCCGACCGGACCCGCTCAGACCAACGGCCACGGGTAGGAGTGATAACCCGGATCGAGGGGTGGGAAGTGGCCGTCCAGGAGCAGGTCGGCCGCCCGGACGCCGAGGGCCGCCAACTCGTAGGGTGCGAGGAGATCAGCGAGCTCCCCGCCCGCGGGACCCGCCTCGAGGTCGGCCAGGAACCGGGTGACGTCGTCGAGCAGTTCGGCGGGCACCGCTTCGTCGGCGAAGTCCCAGATCACCGTGCGCAGCTTCCACTGCGGGTGGAAGGTGAGTCCGTGGTCGATCCCGACGATCTCGTCCGACGCGAGATCGTGCAGGCAGTGACCGCCCTTCCGATCGGTGTTGTTGGCCAGGATGTCGAAGACGGCGAACCGACGGAAGCGATCCTCGTTGCCATCGAGCAGTGTGAAGTAGTGCTCCTCCGGGTCGTGCTCGACGAAGCGCTGGATCGCCCCGGCCCCGAGCGGTCCGTCGTCGCGCATGACCGTCACGGGAACCAGGCCCCACCCGAGGGCGTCGGACAGCACGCACGCCGCGACCTCGCGTTGGCACAGCGTGCCGTCGGGGAAGTCCCACAGCGGCCGCTCCCCCCGGCGGGGCTTGTAGACGGCCGGCACCACGGCCCCCTCGGCGGAGGCATTGACGAAGAACGCCCCGTTCGACGAGTAGCGCATGCGTCCGACGACCTCGAGCCGGCCGCGGCGCAGGACCTCGGCGATCTGGTCGTCGCTCAGTTCCAGCGCGGACACCGGTGACCGGCCGGATCCATCGGCAGTTCGCACAGATCGCAGGTGGGGCGCCCCGAGGCGACGACCTGCGCGCCCCGGGCGGCGACCGCCCGGACCTGGGGGCGGGTGGCGTAGATGCGGGCCACGTGCCCGGACTCGTCACCGTCGAGCCCGACCTCGTCGTCGAGCCCGACCTCGTCGTCGGGGTCGTCGTCCTCGGCGTGCTCGCGCAGCTCGATGAGGACGAGTTCTCGGTCGGGGTCGAAGCCCAGCCCGATGAGGCGGGCCCGGAAGAGGGGCACCGTCGGCTCGCGGAGCTCAGCGGTCGACGGTGGGAGCACCACGCCGTCTTCCGGGTACTCGTCGGCGATCCGGTCGAGGAACGCGACCACCTCCGTGGCGAACATCGCGATCTGCTGCTTCTCGACCAGCACCGTGAGTTGGGCGGCCTCGTTGCGGGCCTGGAGGTAGAACGCCCGCTGACCCGGGTCGCCCACCGCGCCCGTCGCGAGCGCGTCGAGCGCGTCGAACTGGATCGGGTCAGGCATGGGGGCCGTCCGAGCCGCTCGCGGCGCTGGTGTCGGGCGCGGTGTCGGGCGCGGCCGCGGACTCGGCCGGGGGCGTCGGGAGCAGGAGGTCGTCGACCGACCCGGTGTCGTTGCACTTGAGCAGCGAGACACCGTGCGGCGTGAACGCGAAGGCCGTGACCGACGCCGGCGACACCACGATCCGCTGGAAGTGGTCGAGGTGCAGGCCGGTGAAGTGGGCGATGGCCGCTTTGATGGGATCGGCGTGCGACACCACCACCACGAGGTCACCGGGGTGGTCGGCCACCACGGCCTCGAGCGCACCCACCATGCGGGCCTGCATGGCGGCCATGGCCTCGCCCCCGGGGAAGACCACCCGGGACGGCGTGCGCTGGACGACCTTCCAGAGATCGGTGGCCGCGAGGTCGGCGATCTTCTGGCCGGTCCACTCGCCGTAGTCGGCCTCGAGCACGCCGTCGAGGCGCCGCACCGGCAGGCCGTGGTGGTCCGCGATGGCCTGGGCGGTCTGGGTGGTCCGCTCGATCGGGCTGGCGTAGACCGCGGCGATCGGCAACGACGCCAGCCGACCGCCCACGGCCGTGGCCTGCTCCCGACCGGTGTCGGAGAGGTCGATGCCGGGGGTGCGGCCCGAGAGGATGGGACCGGTCTGGGCCGTCACGGCGTGGCGCACGAGCACCAGGTGGGTGCCCGTCACGGCGCCGGTCGTGGGAGCGGGGGTCGTCACGCGACGATGGTACCGGAGCGGTCCGCAGCGCCTCCCGGGCCTCGACCCCCGGCGCGCCCTACCATCGCCCCATGACCCAACCCGTTTCGATGACCGGCAGCGGACCACCCGAGACCGTGCTCGACGCCGAGCCCGCCGAGGCCCTCACCGCCCTCGACCAGGCCCTGGCCCTCCCCCCCGACGCTCAGCGGGCCGCGATCAGCGCGGTCGTCGCCCGCTGGCCCACCTTCCTCGACGCCTGGGCCCGCCTCGGCGACCAGGCCCGGGACGACGTCGAGGCCTACGCCTGTTACCGAGTCGCCTACCACCGGGGCCTCGACCGCCTGCGGGCGTCAGGGTGGCGCGGCAGCGGCTACGTGCGGTGGCGGTTCGAGACCAACCGAGGGTTCCTGCGGGCGCTGGTGGGCCTCGGGCGGGCGGCCGGGAGGATCGGCGAAGGCGGCGAAGCCCGGCGGTGTGACGAATTCGTCCGCCAACTCGACCCGGGTCTGGATCCGACGACCCCATTAGTCTGACGCCATGAAACGAGCGCTCGTCACCGGCATCACCGGTCAGGACGGACGACACATGTCGGAGCTCCTGGCGGCCAAGGGCTACCAGGTCTTCGGTCTGGTCCGGGGTCAGAACAATCCGAAGACGCAGTTGGTGATGGAAGAGAACCCCTCCCTCGAGCTCGTCGAGGGAGACCTGCGCGACCTCTCCTCGCTGATCGCGGCGGTCGAGCAGGTCCAGCCCCACGAGGTCTACAACCTCGGGGCCATGAGCTTCGTGGCGCTCTCGTTCCGCCAGCCCGAGCTGACCGCCGACATCACCGGCGTCGGTGTGCTCCGCATGCTCGAGGCGATCCGCATCGTGGGTGGCACCACCGACAACCCGATCCGCTTCTACCAGGCGTCGTCGTCGGAGATGTTCGGCAAGGTGCGCGAGACGCCCCAGACCGAGCGCACCCCGTTCCACCCCCGCTCGCCCTACGGCTCGGCGAAGGTGTTCGGCCACTACACGACCCTCAACTACCGCGAGTCCTACGGCATCCACGCCTCGTCGGGCATCTGCTTCAACCACGAGGGCGAGCGACGGGGCCTCGAGTTCGTCACCCGGAAGATCACCAACGGTCTCGCCCGGATCAAGCTCGGTCTCCAGGACACCATCTCCCTGGGCAACCTCGACGCCGCCCGCGACTGGGGCTACGCCGGCGACTTCGTCGAGGCCATGTGGCTGATGCTCCAGCAGGACGAGCCCGACGACTACGTCATCGCCACCGGCGCGATGCACACGATCCGCGAGTTCCTCGACGTCGCGTTCCGCACCGCCGGCATCGATGACTGGGAGCCGTACATCGTGATCGACGATCGCTTCAAGCGGCCCGCCGAGGTCGACCTGCTGATCGGCGACCCGACGAAGGCCAAGACCCAGCTCGGCTGGAAGCCCAAGGTCGACTTCCCGGCCCTCGTCACCCGCATGTACGAGCACGACCTGGCCGCCGAGGCCCGGCAGGCCGGGCTCCCGCTCCCCTCCTGACGCCCGGTCAGGGGCGCGGGTTCGCCCGCGCCAGGGCCGCCTCGGCCTCGGCCACGAAGCGGCGCACGAGGTCGCCGGCCGGCTCCAGCGCGGCGATCGCCCCGACCCCCTGCCCGGCGGGGAAGCACTCCCGGGAGGGGTCGATGCCGGGGGTCGACCCGTCGGCACCCAGGTTCATCACCCCGGCCCGCATCGAGACCCCGAACTGCTCGGGGAACGGCCGCACCTCCTCGGGGTGGACTTCGTGGTGCCCGGTCCAGTCGTTGCGGACCGTCCGCATGGGCTTGCCGCTGTAGGAGCGCGTGATCACGGTGCCGTCCTCGGCCGTCGCCAGCAGCGCGTCCTTGTAGCCGTGGACGGCCCTCGCCTCGGGCGTGGCGATGAACCGCGTCCCGACCCAGACCCCGTCTGCACCCAGGACCAACGCCGCCGCCAGGCCCCGTCCGTCGGTGATGCCCCCGGCCGCCACCACCGGGACCCGACCGTTGACCGCATCCACGACCTGGGGCACCAACGGCAAGGTGGCGATCTGCCCCGTGTGGCCCCCGGCCTCCGTGCCCTGGGCGATCACGAGGTCGCACCCGGCCGCCACCGCCGCTTCGGCGTGGCGCACCTTGCCGCACAGGCTCGCCACGAACACACCGTGGCGGTGGCAGAGTTCGACGACGTCGCGGGGCACCCCCAACCCGGCGACGAACAACGACGCACCTTCGCGGATCAGCGCCTCGACGTCGCCGACCATCCGGTCGGGCAGCGCGGTGAGGAGGTCGACCCCGAACGGCGCGTCGGTCCGCGCCCGCAGGGCCCGGATCTCGTCGACCATCTCCTCGGAGCTCATGGTCGAAGCGCCGAGGCATCCGAGGCCACCCGCCGCCGAGACCGCGGCCGCGAGCTCGTGGTAGCTCACCCCGCCCATGCCCGCGAGCATCACCGGGTGCTCGATGCCGAGAAGGTCGGTCAGGCGCGTCCGCACGGCCTCAGGCTAACGTCGGCGCGTGACCACCACCGCTCCGTCGGCTCCGCTCGTCGGGGTGATCATGGGCAGCGACTCCGACCTGGGCGTGATGCAGGGGGCCCTCGACGTCCTGACCGAGTTCGGCGTTCCCCACGAGGTGCGCATCGTCTCGGCCCATCGCACCCCCGACGTCATGGTCGAGTACGCCCGCACCGCCGCCGACCGTGGCCTGCGGGTGATCGTCGCCGGGGCCGGCGGCGCGGCCCACCTCCCCGGCATGACCGCCTCGATGACCCCGCTCCCGGTGATCGGCGTGCCCGTCCCCCTCGATCGCCTCGACGGCCTCGACTCCCTCCTGTCGATCGTGCAGATGCCCGCGGGCGTCCCGGTGGCCACCGTGGCGATCGGCAACGCCCGGAACGCGGCGCTCCTCGCCGTGCGCATCCTCGGGATCTCCGACCACGAGCTGCGGAGCCGCATGGAGGCGTTCCAGTCCGACCTCGCGGACATCGTCCGCGAGAAGGACGAACGCCTCCACGGCGCCTGACCCCACCTGCCCCGAGGAGATCGTCATGTGGCCCGGAGCCATCGCCCAGACCACCCCGGACAAGGTCGCCTACACGATGGCGGCCACCGGGGAGCGGGTCACCTACCGCGAACTCGACGAGCGGTCGAACCAACTGGCCAACCTCCTGTTCGACGCGGGCCTGCGCTTCGGTGACCACCTCGCGATCTGCGCCGAGAACCACGTGCGCTACCTGGAGATCGCCTGGGCCGCGCAACGGTCCGGCCTCTACTTCACGCCCGTGAACTTCCACTTCAACGCCGACGAGATCGCCTACATCGTCGACAACTGCGACGCCCGGGCCTACATCACCTCGGCCTCGTTCGCCGAGACCGCGGCCGAGTTGCGCGACCGGCTGCCCGACGACTGCAGGGTCCGGCTGATGCTCGACCGGCCCGATGGTTTCGAGGGGTACGACGACTACGCGTCGGCCACCGCCGCCTTCCCGGTCACCCCACTGGCCGAGGAGCTCGAGGGCGCCGCGATGATGTACTCGTCGGGCACCACCGGTCGACCCAAGGGCATCAAGTACGTCAATGAGCGGCGGCCGATCGGCGACCCACTCGCCGGGCTCGCCGGCTTCAGCAGCCTCTACGGCATCGACGACTCCAGCGTCTACCTCTCGCCCGCGCCGCTCTACCACTCCGCGCCGCTCCAGTTCTGCATCGCCGTCACCCGCCTCGGCGGCACGGTGGTGGTCATGGAGCGGTTCGAGCCCGAGACCGCGCTGGCCGCCATCCAGGAGCACCGCGTCACCGTCAGCCAGTGGGTGCCCACGATGTTCGTGCGCATGCTCAAGCTCGACCCCGAGGTCCGGAGCCGCTTCGACGTGTCGTCGCTACGGCTCGCCATCCACGCGGCCGCACCGTGCCCGATCCCGGTGAAGCAGCAGATGATCGACTGGTGGGGACCGATCGTTTTCGAGTACTACGCCGCCACCGAGGGCGGTGGCTCCACGATGATCTCCTCGGAGGAGTGGCTCGCCCATCCCGGATCGGTCGGCCGGGCGTACACCGCGGTGGTCCACATCCTCGACGAGGAGGGCAACGAGCTCCCGACCGGGGAGAGCGGCGTCGTCTGGTTCGAGCCGGGCAGCACGTCGATGCAGTTCGAGTACCACAAGGACCCCGAGAAGACCAGGTCGGCCCACAACCGCGACGGCTGGAGCACCGTCGGCGACATGGGGTACCTCGACGCCGACGGCTACCTCTACCTCACCGACCGGCGCGACTTCATGATCATCTCGGGCGGGGTGAACATCTACCCCCAGGAGGCCGAGAACGTGCTGATCACGCACCCGAAGGTCATGGATGCCGCGGTGTTCGGCGTGCCCAACCGCGAGATGGGTGAAGAGGTCAAGGCGGTGGTCCAACCCATCGACTTCGCCGCCGCGGGTCCCGACCTCGAACGTGAGCTGATCGAGTTCTGCCGCGACAACCTCGCGCACTACAAGTGCCCGGTCAGCGTCGACTTCGAGGCCGAACTGCCCCGGCAGCCCACCGGCAAGCTCTACAAGCGGCTGTTACGCGACCGCTACTGGGGCAACCAGAAGTCCCGGATCGTCTGAGCCGTCGGCCCGAGCGCTCACCGACCCCGGAAGACCGGCGGACGCTTCTCCACGAAGGCGGCCACTCCCTCGAGCCCGTCGGCAGACCGCCCGGCGGCGACCATGCTCTCGGTCTCCAGGACCAGGTGCTCCTCGAGCGAGTGGTCGAACGCTCCCCGGATGAGTCGCTTCACGGCTCCGAACGCCTGCGTCGGACCACCCGCGATCTGCTCGGCAAGGGCGGTGGCGTCGGTGAGCACGTCGGCGTCGGGGACGACCCGGGTGACGATCCCCCACTCGGCCGCTTCCGCCGCGCCGAGCACCCGGTTCGTGAGCGCGAGGTCCAGGGCCCGGTGCAGACCGACCACGCGCGGCAGGGACCAGCTGGTGGAGCCGTCGGGGGTCAGCCCGATCCCGGTGTAGGCCAGGACGAACTTGGCCGACTCCCCGGCCACCACGAGGTCGGCGCCGAGCACCAGCCCGATCCCGGCGCCCGCGGCGCTCCCCTGCACCGCGGCGATCACCGGTGCGTCGATCCGGGCCAGCTGCGAGACCGCCGCGTGCAGTGGCACCGTGATCTCGCGCAGGTGGTGGGCGAGGCCGTCGCCGAGGGCACCGAACCCCTTGACGTCGCCACCGCCGCAGAACCGACCGCCGGCGCCGGAGAGGACCACGGCCCGCACCGAGGGGTCGTCCGCGATCGCGGTGACCGCCGCCAGGAGCTCCTCGCTCATCCGTTGCGTGATGCCGTTCATGGCGTCGGGCCGGTGCAAGGTCAGGTGTGCGACACCGTTGCGGCGCTCGAACAGGATCTCCTCGAAGGTCATCGACTCCCCATTCTCGATGGTCAGTCCGTGTTGATGGCTTGCAGGATGTCGAGCCGCGCGGCACGGCGGGCGGGAGGAGCACCGGCCACCAGACCGGCGAGTGCGGCCAGGAGCATGAAGATGACCAGCTGCGCGACGGGCACGGCGAACGTGATGCCCTGGCTCTGCAGCGCGGCGACGATCAGATACGCGAACACGAGACCGATCACCAGCCCCAGGATCGACCCGAAGATCGCCACCACGAGCGCCTCACCGCGGATCATGCGCCGCAACTGGGCCCGGGACATGCCGACCGCCCGGAGGAGCCCGATCTCGCGGGTGCGCTCGTAGACCGACAACGCCAGGGTGTTGACGATGCCCACCAGGGCGATGATCACGGCGAGCATGAGGAGCACGTACATCAGACCGAGGATCTGGTTGAACTGTGCCAGCTGCCGGTCGATGTACCCGGCCTTGTTGTCGGCCTGGACGCCTCCCACGGTGGTCACGATCCGGTTGATCGTCCGCTCGGCCCGCTGCGTGGAGGTGCCGGGTGCGAGCAGCACGCCGGCGTAGATGTCGGCCGGGTTCGGGAAGTGGCCCCAGTCGGCCAGCGACACGACGTACTCGCCCCCGAACGGCAGCGCCCGGTTGTTGTCGAAGATGCCCTGCACGGTGAGCGTGGACGGACCGTCGGGGAAGGTGACGTCGAGGCGGTCGCCGACCTGGTAGCCCTTGTCCTTGGCGACGTTCTTGTAGACGTAGAGGCCCCCCTCGGCGAAGGCGGCGCGCCGGGCCCCGGGCCGGAGGTGGACGTCGGTCATCTTCGTGAAGTCGGGCGATGCTCCGATCACCTCGGTGGATTCGCCGGCGATCTGGATCGAGCCCGGGCGGTACTCGACCACGGTGGAGCCGGGAACCTGCTCGCGCACGAGCTGGGCGGCCGCCGGAGAGAAGGGCTGGAAGCCCTTCGGCGACAGGATGAAGTCCGCGGTCGTCTGGTCGCGGACCGCCGACGAGAACGTCTCCTTGAACGACGCCGACAGCACCGCGACCGCCGTCACCAGGGTGAGGCCGATCATGAGAGCCGCCGCCGTGGACGCGGTCCGGCGGGGATTCCGTGAAGCATTGGCCTCGGCCAGGGTCCCGGAGATCGAGCCAGTCCGGCGGCTCGGCCAGGTGAGGAGGCGGGCAGCCGGCCGGGCGAGGAGCGGGCTGAGCATCGACACCCCGATGAAGGCAAAGGCGAGCGAGACGCCCACCAGGACCGCCGAGTTGCCGCCCGACGACCGACCGAGCAGGCCCAGCGCCAGGGCGCCGGCGGCGACGATCATCATCACCGTGCCCCAGACGTAGCGACGTCGACCGCTCGAGGCGTCGAAGGCCTGGTCACGCAGCGCGGCGATCGGAGGCACCCGTGACGCCCGCCGGGCCGGCGCGAACGACGACACCATGGTCACGCCGATCCCCACGACGAACGACACGATGATGGTGCGCGGCACGATCTGCAGCGAACCGCCGGGGAGATCGATGCCGAACGCACTGAGCAGCGCCTCCAGGGGCCTCACGATCGCGATCCCGAGTGCGACGCCGAGCACCGAGGAGAGGAGCCCGACGACGAACGCCTCCCCGAGGATCGACCCGTTCACCTGGCGACCGGAAGCACCCAGGGCCCGGAGCAGGCCGATCTCGCGGATGCGCTGCGCGACCGTGATCGAGAACGTGTTGTAGATCACGAACGCACCGACGAACAGCGCCACCAAGGCGAAGATCAGGAGGAAGGTGTTGAAGAACGACAGGTTCTTCTGGATCTGACTGGCCTGCTGTTTCGCGAGCTGCTCACCGGTGATCACCTGGTACTTCGCGTCCAGCCCCTCCGCCGCGAACGAGCGGCGGACGCGGTCTCGCAACTGGGTCTCGGTGATGCCCTGGGCCGCGCGCGCCTCGACCAGGTCCCATTGACCGACCCGGTTCATGACCTCTTGCGCGGTCGCGGGCGTGAACGCGGCCAACGTGGCGCCGGCCAGGCCCTCCTTGCTGCCCCCGAAGGAGAAGACTCCCGTGAGGATGAACTCTCGGGGGGGCACGGTCAGAAAGGAGATCCGGACCCGATCACCGACCGAGAACCCGCCCTTGACGAAGGTCTGATAATCGAGGGTCACCTCGGACGCCGTCCGGGCCTGACGACCCTTCAGGATCGCCAGAGACTGGTTCACCGAGGTCCGGGCCGGGTACCACGGCAGCCCGAAGGTAGGAGCCTGGGTCCCGACCTCCTTGCCGTCGGTGCCGATGACCAGGGCGTAGCCGAGCAGGTTGCCCTGGACCCCCTCGACGCCCGGGATGCCGCCGACGGTGTCGACCACCGACGCCGGAACCGGCGGGCGCGTGTCGCGCTGGTTGGAGCCCGGGCCCGAGGCCTCGTAGGGGAGCCGGGAACGGACCACGACGTCGACGCCCTTGGTCGTCTTGGCGAACAAGCCGTCGAAGACGCCACCCAGGGTGTCGGTGAGCACGAACGTCCCGGCCATGAACGCCACACCGAGCACGATGGAGATCGACGTGAGGATCAGCCGGAACTTCTTGGCCGCGAGGCCGCGCAGAGTGACTCGCCACATGGTGCGATGCCGGTCCGGGTCAGTCGCCGAGGCGCTTCATGCGGTCCATGACCGCATCGACCGTGGGGTCGAGCAACTCGGAGACGATCTGACCGTCGGCCAGGAACACCACCCGATCGGCGTACGCCGCCGCGACCGGGTCGTGGGTGACCATCACGATCGTCTGCCCGAGATCGCTCACCGCGCTCCGCATGAACCCGAGGATCTCGGCGCCGGCCTTGGAGTCGAGGTTGCCCGTCGGCTCGTCGGCGAAGATCACGTCGGGGCGGCTGAGCAGCGCCCGGGCCACCGCGACCCGTTGCTGCTGACCGCCGGAGAGCTCGTTCGGGCGGTGCCCCGCGCGATCGGCGAGCCCGACCGTCTCCATCACCCGGGCGAGCCACTCGGGGTCGGGCTTGCGACCGGCGAGGGCGAGGGGCAGCGACATGTTCTCCAGCGCCGTGAGGGTGGGGATCAGGTTGAACGACTGGAAGACGAACCCGATCTTCTCGCGCCGCACGAGCGTGAGCTGCTTCTCGTTGGTGGCGCTGATCTCGACGTCGCCGAGGAAGACCTGACCGTCGGTGACGCGGTCGAGGCCGGCCAGGCAGTGCAGGAGGGTGGACTTGCCCGACCCCGAAGGGCCCATGATGGCGGCGAACCGGCCCCGCTCGAACTCCACGGTGACCCCGTCGAGGGCGTGGACGGCGGTGTCGCCCGATCCGTAGACCTTGGTGATGCCGACGGCCCGGGCGGCCGACGTCGTGGTGGCCGGGGTGACGGTCACGGGTCCTCCTGGGGCGGCAGGGAGCCGCGAGGGGGCGGCGGCAGGCGTCAGCCTAGGGGTTCGGAACCGCCCACCGGCTCCGTCCGGAGGGGCGCACGGCCGTCACCACCGTGGCGGCCGAGCCACCAGAACCACACCAGACCACCGACGAAGCCGACGACGCTGACCCAGGCGTTGATCCGCATCCCCAGGACCACGTGGGCCCGGTCGATGCGCAGGTTCTCGAAGAAGAACCGGCCGAACGTGTAGAGGACCACATAGAGGGCCATCAGTTGCCCGCGCTTCGGGCGCAGCCGGGCGTCGACCGCGAAGAGCACGACCGCGCCGAGCAGGCAGTAGATCGACTCGTAGAGGAAGGTCGGGTGGAAGGTGGCGGAGTGGGCGTAGCCGGCCGGGCGATGCGCGGGATCGATCTGCAGGCCCCACGGCAAGGTCGTCGGCCGACCGAACAGCTCCTGGTTGAACCAGTTGCCCCAGCGGCCGATGGCCTGCGCCAGGAAGAGACCCGGCACCACGCAGTCGGCAATGCCCAGAGCGCTGGCATGACGGCGGCGCGTCACGATCACCAGCCCGACCGCTCCGCCGAGCACCGCACCCCAGATCGACAGGCCTCCCTGCCAGATCTTGAAGGCGTCGAGCCACCGACCGTGCGTGAAGTTCTGGTAGTCGGTCACCACGTGGTACACGCGGGCGCCGATCACACCGCACACGACCACGAGCACCGCGCCGTCGAGCACCTCACCCGGCGGTCCACCGAGGCGCTCCACCCGCCGCATCGTCACCCAGATCGCGACGACCACCCCGGTGGCCAGGAGGATCCCGTAGACGTGGACCGACAGTCCGCCGAGGTGCAGGACACCGTCGGTCGGGCTGGGGAGGAACGCGATCACGGCGCGGTCGACTGCTCCACCACCGTGGAAGGCGCCGAGTCATCCGCATCGGAGGGCGTCGACGTCGAACGCGCGAGACGCGCCAACGCTCCGACGATCCCGAGGACCACGACCAGCACGACCACGACCACCACGAGCACCGCCAGGGTCGGGGTGGGCCAGACGGCGAGCACCAGGGCCGCCACGACCGCAGCCACGACCCGGAGCGCCACCTGGTATCGCTCCACGAGAGCGGCGAGCCCGGTACGGCGGGCGAGGGCGTCACCGCGGACCAGGCGAGTGAGCGCGGCGAGCCGCCGCGGGTCGGACACGAACGCGGCCACTGCAACCACCGCGCCGGCGATCACCACGGCCCACGCATAGTCCAGAAGGGCGCGGGTCAACACGTCGAACACCGAGCGCGCCGCCCCCTGGTTGAACGATTGGTTGGCCGCCGCGTCGAGGTACTGGCGGCGCACCACGTTGCACGCCGCGATGAACGCGAGGTCGGTGAGGGCGATCGCCACGGCCACCACCACGAGCGTGCGGCGCCGGCGCACCGACACCGCGACCGCCGCGACCGCGAGCGCCAGGGCGACGAACGGCAGGGCGACCGAGACGCGGTCCAGCGCCCGGAGCACCGGCTGCAGCGTGGCCACGGTGTCGGACTGGATGATCGTGAGCTTCGGACCGCCTTCGGGAATGCTGACGAACTTGAGCAGGGTCACGCCCTTCTTCACCAGGCGCTTCCGGAGCGCGTCGACGACTCCACTCAGGTCGACGACGACCTTGCCCGCGTCCTGCTTCACGACCTTTCCCTCACCCGTGAAGAGCTTCACCACCTGGGCGTGGGCCAACCGGTTCGCCTCGACCCAGATGGAGTGGAACTCGGGGGTGGCCAGGAGGTCCGAGACCTGCTCGTCGGCCAGGGTGCGCAGGGATGCGCTGAAGGTGCTCCCCAGCGCGTCGAGCGGGCCCGGGAGGATGTCGGCGATCCGCTGCTCCACCTGGGCCCGCTGGAACAGGGCATCGACCGCAGTGTGCGCCACGGCGTCGGTGACCGCCTTCTGATCAGCGAGCGGCGTAACGGTGTTCACGTAGCCCTGCGTGCTCATGATGTCGTGGTGGAGCCAGACGCCCACCACCGAGAGCGGCACCAGCAACGCTGCCAGCACCACCAGGATCGAGGCGATGAGCGCCCGGAAGAGGTGGCGCTTCGCGGGCGGTGCTCCGGTGCTCCGCGACGTGGTGGACGAATCGGCGTCGGTCATGCCGAGACCCTAATGCTGATCGACCTCGGAGATCCCGTACTCCCCGACCTCCTCGGGGTGCTCCTCGAGCTCCTCCACGAACCGACTCTGCGCCGCGTCCCGCAGGGCGGTCGCACTCCCCCGGGGCATCAGGAGCACGGCGCACGCGCCGAGCACGACCGCCACCAGGGTCATCAGGAACACGGAGTGCAACGCCCCCGCGAAGGCGCTGCGCACCGCCTCCTCGGCCGCCTTGGGCAGCGGTGGCCCCGATCCGGCCGCGGGGGTGAGCAGCGACGCCGTGTCGACCTTCTGACCGGGGAACGCTGCCGACAGACGGCTGGTCAGGCCCCCGGTCAGCAGCGCCGATGCGACCGCCACCCCCACCGCCCCGCCGAGTTGGCGGGTGAAGTTGTTGAGGCCGGTCGCGACGCCCATCCGGGGCAGGTCGACCGAGCTCTGGGTGGCCAGTGCCGAACCCATGAACACCATGCCGACCCCACCACCGATGAAGACCATGCAGAGGCAGACACCGAACCAGGTGGCGTCGACGGTGAGCCGGGTGAGCATGAACGCCCCCACGATCATCACGAGGAAGCCGGCGGAGCAGATGACCCGGTACCCCAAGCGGAGGATCAACCGGACCCCCACGGCCGAGCTCACCATCATCGCCAGCATCATCGGCGTGAGAACCTGCCCGGCCCCCGTGGCCGAAGAACCCACGACCACCTGCACGAACAGCGGCAGGAACGAGGTCATGGCGAACATCGCGACCCCGACCGCCGCCACGATCAGGGTGGCGGCGCGCAGCATCTTCAGGCCGAACAGGTCGAAGGGGATCAGGGGCTCCTCCGCCGAGATCTCCACCACCACGAACACCGCCAGCAGGACTGCGCTGAGCACGAACAGCCCGACAATCACCGGGGAGTCCCAGCGGTAGTCGCGTCCGCCCGACTCGAGCGCGAACACGAGCGACCCGGTCCAGCCGAGCAACAGGACGATCCCGGCCCAATCGAGCCGATGTCGGACCCGTTGTCGGATCGGCTCGATCATCGCGACCCCCACCAGCGTGATCGCCGCGATCCCCACGGGAAGGTTCACGTAGAACACCCACCGCCAGGAGAAGGTGTCGGTGATGAATCCTCCCAGGATCGGCCCGAGGATCGCCGAGAACGCGAACAGCGCCGAGTAGACGCCCGACACCTTGGCGCGCTGCTCGAGCGTGAACAGGTCGGCGGTGATGGTCTGCGCGACCGGCAGGAGGCAACCGGCGCCCAGCCCCTGGAGGGCCCGGAACGCGATCAGCATGGTCATCGACCCGGCCAGACCGCTGAAGGCCGAGCCGAGGAGGAAGATCGCCATCCCGAGCATGAAGGTCCGCTTCCGGCCGTACATGTCGGCGAGCCGGCCCCACAGGGGAATGGTCGCGATCTCCGCGAGCAGGTAGCCCGAGAACACCCAGGCGTACTGGTCGATGCCCTTCAAGTCGGCGACGATCGTCGGCATGGCGGTCGAGACGATCGTGCCGTCGAGGCTGGCGAGGAACATGCCGCCCATCGCCGCCACCATCGTGATGATGATCCGTCGCCGTGAGAGCTGCGACGCGTAGGCGGTCCGGACCGGTGCGTCGAACCCGGTGCCGTCCATCAGCGGCGGCCCGGTGACTTCGGGGGCCGGACCTCGCCCATGCGCCGGAGGATCGTCCGCCGGCGTTCTTGGAGATCGCGGAAGGTCACGCGCTCGACGTCGGCCGGCACCAGCATGGAGGCCTTCACCGCGTCGACGTCGACCTCCGTCCGGGCGGGGTCGACGCCGAGGTCGCGGACGATGCGCTCGCCGTGCTGGGTGAGGAAGTAGGAGTGCACGTGCGCGATCTCGGCCAGCAGGTCGAGGTCGGGGGCGAGGGTGGCGGTCGCGGCGTTGAGGAACATCAGGTTCTTGACGAAGAGCATGAGGTCCTTGGGCGCCCGCGCCCCGTACCCGAGCAACTTCTTGACCAGCCCCTGCATCTCGAGCACGAGTTCGTCGGCCGACATCCCGGTGGGGTCCTTCACGGGTCGGTCGAGTTCGAGGTCGACGAACACGGCGTCGAGATCGGTGTCGGGGGGGAACGCGCCGAGGTCGCGCATCGCTGCCAGCTGCCCGCGGACGTCGCCCGCCGTTCCGGTGACGAGGAGACGCAGGAAGGCCAGGCGCTGGCGCTCGCCGAGTCGACCGGTGATGCCGAAGTCGAAGAGCACCGTGCGGCCGTCGTCCTGCACGACGAGGTTGCCGCCGTGCAGATCGCCGTGGAACACGCCGTGGATCAGCGCGCCTTCGAGACAGGCGATCAACCCGGCGCGCAGGATCGCGTCGGTGTCGAGCCCGGCGGCGTGCATCGAACCGACGTCGTCGAACGCGAACCCGCGCATGCGCTGCATCACGAGGATCCGCTTGGTGACCCAGTAAGGGTGGGGCCGGGGCACCACCATCGTGCGCTGGTCGGTGACGGCGAAGACCGCGGCCACGTCGAGCATGTTCTCGGCCTCGAGCCGGAAGTCGAGCTCTTCCACGATCTGCTCGGCGAAGAGCTCCACGAGCGCGGGCGGGTTCGCCAGAGCGGCGATGGGGATCCGGCCCACGAGCAGCGGACCGAGCCAGGCGAGGGCGCGGAGGTCGGCCCGCACCAGCTCCGAGACCCGCGGCCGCTGCACCTTCACCACGACCTCTTCGCCCGTGAGGAGACGGGCGGCGTGGACCTGGGCGATCGACGCGGCGGCGATCGGCTGCTCGTCGAACTCCGCGAACACCGTCTCGAGCGGCCGCCCGAGGTCGGCCTCGACCAACGCCCGCACCACGGAGAACGGCTCGGCGGGCACCTGGTCACGGAGCTTCTTGAACTCCTCGACCAGTTCGTCGGGGAAGAGCCCCTCGAACGCCGAGATGATCTGACCGAGCTTCACGTAGGTCGAGCCGAGCCCCTCGAAGGCGACCCGGAGCCGCCGCGAGATCCCGACGCGCGATCCCGGCGTTCCGCGCTCGCGGAGGTACCAGGGCACCAGGGCCCTGAGGATCGCCGCGACGACCCGCACGAAGCGGCCGAGCGGCGGCACGCGGCGCCGGGCGAGCAGCCGCGGCACCTCGGCGTGGGTACGAGCCCGCACCCGGTCGAGGCCCCGCTTCCACACGAGGTGGTCGGGCTCGATGACCCAGGGACCCTGTTCGCTGAACGCGCCGAGCCCGAGGTCGGAGGCGCGGTCGGGCGCGGGGGCGGGCGTGGTCACCCGATCACGCTAGACGGCGCCTTGCGTCCGTCGGGCGGTCGGACGGGCGGTCGACGGGCGACCCTCCGGGCGGTCGGACGGCTCAACAGAGCCCGCCCCAGGGCGAGTTGCCCGAGACCGAGTAGAGCTGCGCGGCGGCGGCGTCTTGGACCTCGGCGGGCGCCTGGTCGGCCGGCGTGCCCACGTATTCGGCGAAGCCCGCGCCGGCGACGGCGGCGTTCCAGGTGGACTGGGAGAACTGGTAGGCGCCCCGGTACGACCCGCTCCCGCTCACCGCGCCGTATCCGCCGGAGGAGTCGGACTCATGGGCCCGGGTGCAGGCGAGGAAGCAGTCGACGTCACCCTGGCACGAACCGCGAGCGGGAGCGCCAGGTGCCGCGTCAGCGGGTGCGGCGTGGACGGGGGGTGGAGCGGACCGGGTCGGGTCGGACGCTGCGCTCGGCGGCGCCTCCGGAGCCGGGAGGTTCGCAGCCGCCAGTCGGGAGTAGGCGTTCGCGAGCAGGGCCTCCAGGGCGGCTCGATCGAGTCGCGGGGAAGCCGGGGGGCCAGGCGCGGCGACCGGCCGCACCGCGGGAAGGTGGTCGAGCCGGTCGCTGTCGGCCTGGGCCGTGGCCGGCAGGCTCGTCAGGGCGACGAGTCCGGCGGCCAGGACCCCGACGAACAGGACCGGAGCGTGGCGTTCGAGGAACCGCGGCACGGTGGTCTCCTTCTCGTTCGGGTTCGGGTTCGAGTTCGGGTTCGGGTTCGGGTTCGGAGTCGGAAATGGCAACGACAGGGTGAGCGGTCCGGGCGCGCGCGTCCGGACCGGGGGGACGGGGGAAGGGGAATCGCGGCATCGGCGGAATGACACCGGTGCAATTCCGAGGAAGACGCTAGCGGTGGGCTGTGACCGGGAACCGGCGAGGTGTCGCGATCCACCCCGGATCCACGGCAGATCTTGTGCTCATTGTCGATCCGATGTGATTCAGCGGCCCTCGGCCCAGGCACCGGGCGCGGCGCCGTCGGTCCGGACGCGCCGGTGGGCGAACCGCCAGTGGCCCCGCTCCCGCACGAGCCGGTCCGAGTAGCGCCCCCAGTGGTCGGGTCCGCGCTCGGTCACGGCCAGGAAGTACGACCAAGACCGGGCTTCGTCGGGGCCGTCGACGGAGATCGTGAGGCTGCTCACGTGGTGCCGGATCATCGGCACCGTCGTTCCGGCTCGGAGGTCGACCCCGACCCCCGTGAGGGCGGCCACGATCGCGGGCCGCCCCGTGTACGCCTCGCTCCCGGCGATCTCGAGGATCCCGTCGTCGGCGAACAGGTCGGCGAGTTCACCGAAGTGCCCCCGGTCGGCGGCGTGTGCGTACCTCGCGCACAACTCCCGGATCGACTCGCGTGCCCCGAGTTCCACGACGTCCATGTCCGACTCCTCCTCGCCCCGACCCACCCCCACGATCCCCGGGAGCCCCGGTGACCCGCGGTACCGTCGACGGTATGCCTCGCTCGTGCGCTCGCCCTGGATGCAGTGCCCCGGCGACCGCGACGCTCACGTTCGACGGACTCCGCCGGATCGTCTGGATCAGCCCGCTCGCCGAAGCCGCCGCCTATTCGGCCGGAGACCTCTGCCGGCGACACGCCGAACGCTTCACGGCCCCGCGCAACTGGGAGTTGCGCGACCTCCGACCGACCGCCACCGCCGCCCCGGGCGGCGCCGGTGCGACGGCGCCCAGCCGCTTCAGCGCCCCGAGCCCGACGCCCGTCGTCGCGCCGACCCTCCCCTTCGACGCACCCGAGCCGCGCCCGGCCACGGCTGAGCGACCCGCCGCCGCCGCCGCCTCGACTCCCCGGCCGCTGCTCGGGGCCCGGACCACCGACGCCGGCCCCCTTCCCACGAGCCCGCTGCTCTCCCGCGCCTTCCGCAACGCCGGCTGACCCCACCGGCCGGAGGTGGGCCCGATGATCGTCGGGACCAGGGTCCGGGTGGGCCAGAATGCGGGGGATGGCCACCACCGACCTCGACGACCTCCAGTGGCTCGACGCCACGGCCCAGGCCGACCTCGTCCGCGCCGGAGAGATCACCCCCGCCGAGCTGGTGGAGGCGGCGATCCGGAGGATCGAGATCCTGAACCCGGCGCTCAACGCCGTGATCACCACCACCTTCGACCGGGCCCGGGCCAGCGCCGCCACCACCGACCCGGACGCGCCGTTCCCTGGGGTCCCGTTCCTGCTCAAGGACGCGGTGGCCCACTCGGCCGGCGACCCGTACCACTGCGGGATGCAGGTGCTCAAGGACGCCGGGTGGACCGCCACCCACGACACCGAGCTGGTGACCCGCTACCGAGCCGCCGGCTTCGCCATCCTCGGGAAGACGAACCTGCCCGAGCTCGCGACCTCCGCGACCACCGAACCGCTCGCCTACGGACCCACCCACAACCCGTGGAACCGCGACCACTCGACCGGCGGGTCGAGCGGCGGTGCCGGCGCGGCGGTCGCGGCCGGCATGGTCGCGGTGGCCCACGGCAACGACATGGGTGGATCGATCCGCATCCCCGCCAGCGCCTGCGGCCTGGTCGGGCTCAAGCCCACCCGGGCCCGCAACTCGCTGGGCCCCGACTTCGGCGAGTACTGGGCCATGACGACCCACGAGCACGTCCTCACCCGGAGCGTCCGCGACACTGCGGCCGTGCTCGACGCCACGGCCGGACCGGCGACCGGGGATCCGTACTGGGCACCGCCGCCGTCGCGCCCCTTCCGCGACGAGGTCGGCGCCGATCCCGGGCGACTCCGCATCGGCTTCCGGACCCGGCTGCGTCGCCGTGACGACGACGCCGAACCCGAGTGCGTCCGGGCCGTGCACGAGACGGTCCGGCTGCTGGAGTCGCTCGGGCACGCCGTCGAGCCCGTCGAACTCCCGGCCCTCGACGACCCGGCCCACGACGAGGCGGTCGCCGCCACGTTCGCGGTGTTCGTCGCCCGGGACCTCGAGCGCTGGAGCGCGGCTCTCGGACGCCCGATCGACCCGTCCGAGCTCGACCCGTGGAACGCCCGCATGGCCGAGGCCGGCCGCTCGGTGACCGCCACCCGCTACGTGGCCGCACTCGAGCGCGCCAACGACTACTCGCGAGGGGTGGCCCGGTGGTGGGCCGACGGCTGGGACGTGCTCGTGACCCCACAACTCGGGGTCACCCCCCCACGTCTGGGCGTGATCGGCCCCACCGCCGACCCGGCGGCCTCCGGCGCCGTGCTCGGACCGCTCACCTCGTTCACGATGCCGTTCAACCTGACGGGCCAGCCCGCCGTGTCGCTCCCGTTGCACTGGACCCCTGACGGTCTGCCCGTGGGGGTCCAGTTCGTCGGGGCCTACGGCCGGGAAGACGTCCTGTTGCGCCTGGCCGGTCAGCTCGAGGTCGCCCACCCCTGGGCCGACCGCCACCCCCCGCGTCCCGAATAAGGTGCGCAGTCCGCCGGGGGCACGAGGCCCCGCGGCGACGCGACGCACTCGGAGGACGACGTGGGAGCACTCGACGGCCGTGTGGCCATCATCACCGGAGCCGGACGCGGGCTGGGCCGCGAGCACGCCCTGCTCATGGCCGCCGAAGGCGCCCGCCTGGTGATCAACGACCTCGGCGGAGACACCCGCGGCAGCGGTGCCGACCGCGCACCCGCCCAGCAGGTCGTCGACGAGATCGTGGCGATGGGCGGCGAGGCCGTGGCCAACACCGACAGCTGCTCCGACTGGGACGCCGCCGAGGCGCTCGTGCGGCTGGCCGTCGACACCTTCGGTGACCTCCACGTGGTGGTGAACAACGCCGGGATCCTCCGCGACAAGATGTTCGCCAACATGTCCACCGACGAGTGGGACGCCGTCATGAACGTCCACCTCCGGGGGCACTTCTGCCTGAGCCGCCACGCCGCGGGCTACTGGCGCGAGCAGGTCAAGGCCGGCAGCACCGTGAACGCCGCCATCGTCAACACCTCATCGGGCGCCGGGCTGCTCGGCAACGTCGGCCAGTCCAACTACGGCGCCGCCAAGGCGGGCATCGCCGCACTCACCATGATCCAGGCGATGGAGCTCGGTCGGTACGGCGTGCGCGCGAACGCCATCGCGCCGGTGGCCCGCACCCGGATGACCCTCGAGACGCCCGGCATGGAAGACATGGTCGGGGCGCCCGACGACCCGGCGGCGTTCGACCGTTGGAACCCCGGGAACGTGTCGCCGCTCGTGGCGTACCTCGCCACCGCCGACTGCCCGGTGACCGGTGGCGTGTTCCACGTCGGTGGCAACCAGGTCGGGTTGTTCGTCAACTGGGCGCTCCCCGAGCGGATCTACACCGAGGGCCGCTGGACGGTCGCCGACCTCGCGGCGAAGGTGCCGGGGCTCGTCGCCGACCGGCCCGAGCTCGTCTCCGAGGGCTGCACCATCGCCGAGACGCTCGACGGGTTCCAGTAGCCCCTCAGGCCGGCAGCCGCAGCCGGGGGATCACCTCGGCACCCAAGACGACGATCTGCTCCCGTACCGCTTCGCTCGGCACGCCGGGCAGGTGGACGCGGAGGTTCACCGCGTCGGCACCGACCTCGATCACCGACGCCACGACCAGGTCGGCCAACTCCGACGGGTCGTTGGTCGTGATCGTGTCGTGGTCGGACCAGTGCGCCCGAGCGGACCCCGACGAGTAGCCCGAGTAGACCGCGCGTTGGGCGGCCATCGCGTCCACCGGTGGTGCACCGAGCCACACCCGGCGGATCGCGACCCGCGGCCCCGTACCTCCGGCGACGGAGTAGGCGTCGCAGACCGCCCGCTGCCGGTCGGCGCCCGACATCGACTCCAGGAGGATCCCGGCCCCCACGCCCGCCGCCCGGCGCGCCGCGGCGGGGCTCACCGCGGCGCTGAGCACCGGGACCGGCTCGGCCGCGCACGCGGCCAGGGCCGGGTCTCCGGCGAGTTCACCCAGGTCGCCGCCGCGCAGCATGGACACGATCCGCGGCAGTTCCGTCACGAAGCGCGGTACCGCGTCGTCGAGCGTCAGACCCATCACCGCGAAGTCGAGGGGCAACGCTCCCGCCGCCACCCCGAGCCCGACGCGACCCGGGTACGCCGCCGCCAGCCAGGCGATCTCCTCCGCCACCAGGGCCGTCGGACGCAGGGGCAGCAACACGGGGCAGGGCGCGACCCAGACCCGCCCGGTCGCTCCGAGGAGGAACCCGGTGGTCTGCACGGGGTTGGGCAGGTACCCCGCGAACCCACCGTGGTGCTCGCTCACCATGAGGCCGGCGAAACCAGCGGCTTCGCCGAGGCGTGCCTGACCGACCAGCTCGACGACCACCTCCGGAGCGGGCAGCTCGTTGTGCGGGTAGAGCCGGAGCGACACCGACCCCGGAGCGAACGGGCCCGGCATCCGCGCCTCAGTCGACGTCGCGGTAGGAGTCGAGCAGGCTGGCCGCCTGCCCTGACACCGTCGTGTGCTCGTCGACGCCGTCGGGGTACCGGGCCTCGAAGGTCCGGCGCATCCCCTCGCGCCACGACACCGTGCACGGGCCGGTGATCGAACGGCGCTTCGTGGGATCGACGATCGATCCCCGCTGGGTGCCCTCCATCTCGCGCACCACGATCTCCGGAGTGCGGCCGGTGAGCTCACCGAAGTATGCGCACCACTCCTGCGGACTGACCGCCTCGTCACCACCCCAGTTGACGATGGTGGCGGGCACGCTCGCGACGCCGAGCAGCGCGTCGACCTGCGCGTTGATGTCGTCTTGGTGGATCGGGCTGTAGGGGCACGGGTCCCAGCGCACGGTGACCGGCTGACCCCCGACGATCCAGTCGAGGTGGTACGCCGGGAGGCCACCGTTGGGGCCGTACGACGCGTTCATGCGGGCGATGGTCACCGGCAGGTCGAAGAGCCGGGCGCAGGTGCGCGCCACGGCCTCCTCGGCGATCTTGGAGATCGAGTACGTGGGCGCGTGGGGCGAGTTGGCGTCGCCCAGCGGGTCGGTCTCGAGGTACGGGCGCAGTGGGTCGTCGCTCGGCCGGTAGACCGACGCCGTCGACATCACCAGCGCCGACTTCGCGGCCCGGCAGTGCTGGAGCAGCAGGCCGGTGCCCTCGGCGTTGACCGAGATGGCGCGGTCGTAGTCGAGGCCACCGCCCTGGAACGTCGCCAGGTGCACGACGTGGTCGAAGTCGGTGGGGAGGTCGCCGTAGTCGCCGCGGCCCAGGTCGATCACCCTGGTCGTGACTCCGGCCGCCTCCACCCGCTCACGCGATCCCGGCTCCGAGAACCGGGCGATGCCCCACACCTCGTTGTCGCGGGCGAGGTGCTCGGCCATCGGGAAGGCGATCTGGCCGGCCGGGCCGGTGATCAGGATCTTGGCGCCTTGCATGACGGTCCTCCTCGTGGTGGCGTTGCCCGTGCGGGCGGACGACCGGAGTCGGGTCGGCCGGGCCCACTGTTCCACACCCCGGACCCCGAGCGCCTCCTAGCGCCAGCGGGTCCAGAGGGCGACGATCCCGCCCGCCACCAGCACCGCGACGACCACCTCGACGAGACCGAATTCGAGCCCCGCGTAGAACGCGAGGACCACGAGGACGGCCGCCCCCAGGATCAGGGCCACCAGCACCCCGAGCAACGCGTGGCCGGTGACGCCGGAGATCGTGCGGGGTCGGGTGTCGGGCACGGGCGGATCGTAGTGCTGGACGGAGCGCGGTCGACGGGCGCCCGGTCGGCGCCGACGGTCGCCTGTGTAGTGTGCGCCCGTGCGGTTCGGCGCCCTCGTCTCCCGGATCCGCACCCAGGTCGGCCTGCGCACCCCGCCGCGGTGCCCCGCCGGCTGGCAGATCGGGCCACCCGACTTCGTGGGCCTGGGCGCCCAGCGGGCGGGAACCACCCGCCTGTACGGACTCGTCGCCGCACATCCCGGCGTGCAGGGCGCGGCCACCAAGGAGCTCCACTACTTCCACCGCTACTGGAACGCCCCGTTCACCGCCGCCGACGTCGAGGCCTACGCCCGCTGGTTCCCGCGGCCCGCCGGACTCCTCGCCGGTGAGTGGTCGCCCGGGTACCTCGCCCATTTCTGGATCCCACCCCTCCTGGCCCGCGCGGCGCCCGGAGCCCGGTGTCTGGTCTCCCTGCGCGACCCCGTGGAGCGGTACCGCTCGGGCGCGGCGCTGCAGTCCGAGACCCGCCGCCCGGGACCGGCCGCCGCCAGCGCCGCCTTCCGCTTGGGGTGCTACGGACTCCAACTCGAGCACGTGCTCTCGTCGATCCCGCGGTCCCGACTCCACGTGGTCCAGTACGAAGCGTGCACCGACGACATCGCCACGGTGCTGGCCGGGGTCTACCGGTTCCTCGGGCTCGACGACTCGTTCCGGCCACCGGCCATCGACGAGCGGGTCAACGCCGCCCGTGCCGGCAAGGCACACCTCGATCCGGACCTCCAGGCCGCGCTCGTCGACGCCTACACGCCCGACGTCCGCCGCCTCCTCGACCTCGACCTCGGGATCGACGTCTCGCGGTGGCCGAACTTCGCCCACCTGGCGAGCTGATGCGGATCGCCGTCGTCGGTCCGCTGGAGTTCCCCGGCCGCCAGGGCGGCATGACCCGCCACATCGAGGAGGTGTACGCCCGCCTCGCCGGAGCGGGTCACGACGTCACCGTGCTGTGCCGCCGGGCGCCCGCCGGTCCCGAGTACCGGGGGATGCACGTCCGGACGGTGCCGGCGGTCCCGAAGAGCCCGTTCGACCGGTTCACCTACAGCATCACGGCGTCGGTGCGCGCCGCGGTGGGCCCCTTCGACGTCGTGCACTACCACTCGTACTCGAACTCCGGGGGGTGCTTCCTCCCTGCGCTCACCCGACGACGGGTCGTGATGACCGTCCACCGCCTCGAGTGGCTCGACGAGAAGTGGGGACGCGTCGGGCGGACGATCCTGCGGGCCAACGCCTGGATCACCCACCGGGTCGCCCGTGCCTTCATCGCGGTGTCGACCGACTTCGCCGAGTACCTGCGTCCGCGAGTCCCGGCGTCACGCGTCGTCGTCCGCATCCCGAACGGGATCACTCTCCCCGACGACATCGACGACGACGCACCCGCCCGATTCGGCTACGAAGCCGGTGAGTACCTCCTCGCCGTCAGCCGACTCGTGCCCGAGAAGGGTCTCGACGTGCTCTGCGACGCCCTCGACCGGCTCGCCCGCGACGGGCACGCGCTCCTCCCGGTCGCCGTGGCGGGCCGGGCCCGCAACCCCACCGAGTACTCCGAGCGGCTCGAGGCCCGCGTGGAACGGACTCCCGGGCCCGTGCGCCTCCTCGGGGTCCAGCCGGCACCGGTCGTGCACGGTCTCTACCGGGCGACCCGGGCGCTGGTCGCGCCCTCACGGCGCGAAGGCAATCCGCTCACCGTGATCGAAGCGATGGCCCACGGCGTGTGCGTGGTCGCGAGCGACATCCCCCCGCACCGCGAACTGCTCGGCGACACGGGGCTCCTCGTCCCCGTCGGCGACGCCGACGCGCTGGCGGGAGCGCTGGCGCACGTGATCGACCATCCGGAGTCCGCCCGCGCCCTCGGCGACGCCGCCCGGGCCCGGATCGGGACCTCGACCGAATATCAGTGGGACGGGGTGGCGGCGAGCACCGCCGAGGTGCTGTCCGCGTCGGGCTGACCGTCGGGGTCGCCGACCGCGTCGTCTGCTGTCGGAGGCAGGCGGACGAGGAGCCCGACCGCGGCGCCGACGAACACCACGAACATCACCGCCGGGATCGCCACGCCCGAGTCGTTGAGCGCGTAGCCCAGCACGACCAGGACCACCAGCCCCACCAGCGACGCCCGGAGCTCGGGGGTCGCGCTCACCAGCGCCCGCACGACGGGTCGGCGACGCCATACCAGGTACGCCACGAACAACGCCCCGACGAAGAACATCGTCCGCCACGGCGACGTACCCCACGTCTCGAGGTTGCGCGAGAGTTTGCGCGCCACCACGTCGACGAACTCGGAGAGGCCCCGCCGCTGCGTGTTCGCCAACAGGCTGCCCAGGTGGGTGCGGTCGCGCGCCGGGCGGAGCAGGTCGACCGCCGACACCGCGCCGATCACCGCGACGACCGCCGCGATCACTCCCACCACGGTGCGACGGCGCAGCCGGACCTCGAAGAGCAACAGCGCCGCGACCAGGAACGCCGGGGTGAGGGCCAGCACGCCACCGACGTCACCGCCCAGCATGGGTGCACCGTCGGCGACGAGCACCAGGGCCAACATCGCGGTCGCCACCCAGGCGCCGCGTCGACCACCGATGCGATGGGCGAGCAGCCCCGACCAGAGCACCGCCGCCGCGCCGAGGAAGGCGAAGGCCACGTTGCCGACCCCGGAGAACCGCACCCCGATCGACGGCGTGTAGCCGAACGCCGTGCTGATCTGGAGGTGGGCCCCGGTGACGAGGTCGAGCACGAGGAGCCCGACGATCACCCCGAGGCCCAGGCTGGTCGCGGTCCGGGCCCGGCCACGACCGACGAGCTCGTAGGCCGCCGCCAGCAATGCGGCCCCACCGAGGAGGAATGCCCAGTACTTCGCGACACCGCCTGCGTGGAACGGCAGCAGGCGGGCGAGGAACACCATCGGGATCAGGCCGAGCAGCCACGACGCGCCGATCCGGGCCGCCACCCGCCAGAGCCGCCGGCGGCGGCGCAGTTCCCAGGCGAGGACCGCACCGAGGACGACGAGCCCAGCGGCGATGGTCGTGACGAGGGTGACCGGATTGATCACCCGGTCGCGGAACAGGGCGGCTGACGTCTCACGGACCAGGTGCTGCTCGCGGTGCGTGGCGGTCCCACCCGAACGGGCCACGACGAACGGTCGCCCGTTCATCGAGGTGGGCTTCGGGATCCCCGCGAGCTGGAGCACCGTGGGCGCGACGTCGGCGAGCAGCACGAAACCGACTCGGCGCGTGCTCCCGGACTTCATCAGGCCGGTGCCGAAGCCGGGCGCGTGGACCCCGACCACCGTGAGGGCGCCGGTGCGCCGCGAGGCATTGGGGCTCACCACGACCACGGCGTCGCGCGACAGGTCGACCTGGTCGAGCAGCGCGCCCACCAACTCGTCGGTGTTCGTGAGGGCGTCGCGGTAGGTGCGAGTGTCTTGACGCGCGTTGCTGAAGGTGCGGGCGAGCATCTGGCGGGGCAGGTCGGAGGCTTCGACCATCACCACCGACCGGTCGACCCAGGCGGCGGTGAACGCGGCGACGGTCGCCGCGTTGTCGAGGCGGACCCCGAACGGTGCCGCCGGATCGGGCTCGAGCAGGCCGACGTCGACCCGCCCACCGTCGACGACGCCGTCACGGGTCATGAGGCCGCCGACGAGGTACCGGCGGTACTGCGGCAGCTGGTCGTCGGGGGCGGATCCGTCGGAGTTCCCGATCACCGCGGTGGTCCAGCCCGCCCCGTGGAGGGCCGAGCCCAACGCCCCGACGCTGCTGCCCCCCGGCTCGGAGGCGTTGGCGTCGGTGATCCCCACGATCCCGAGGTCGACCACCGAACCGCTCGGAGGGAAGGTCCCGGTCCGCCCGGCGAAGGCGGCGCCCGCCAGGGAGGTGCCGAAGCGCTCGCCCACCCCGAAGCCCAGACCATCGGACGTCGTGGTGGTCCCGACCGCCCGCTTCCCGGCCCCGAGGGT
>JBAXBB010000012.1:0-36833 GCA_037142235.1 Actinomycetes bacterium | reverse complement strand
GTCACGGCTTCGGAGAAGCCCGCGCCCACGAGCGCGTCGGCGACCGCCCGCCGGTCCCGTTGGCGGCGGCTCAGCGACCCCACCTGGTGCTCCGGCTTGGGCACCGTCCGCCCGATGGCGGCGAACCCGATCCGGCGGGCGACCTCCTCGACCAGGTCGATCTCGCGCTCGAGATCGGGCCGGAAGGTCGGGGGGACCGCGGTGAGGGTCGGGCCGTCGCCGTCGACGTCGATGCCGAGGGGGACCAACGCGTCGCGGACCTCGCCGACCGTGAGACCGGTGCCCAGCACGGCATTGACCTTGTCGACCCGGACGGTGATGGAAGGTCGGACGACCGGCACCGGGTGGACGTCGATCCCCGCGGGCGCAACCCGGGCCCCGGCCACCTCGACCAGCAACGCCAGGGCCCGCTCGGCCGCCGAGGCGACCCCTTCGGGATCGGTGCCGCGTTCGAAGCGCGCGCTGGACTCGGAGCGGACCTTGGCGCGCTTCGAGGTGCGGGCGATGCCCATGCGCTCGAAGTAGGCCGACTCGAGCAGGATGCGGGTCGTCCGGTCGGAGACCTCGGAGTCGCCTCCCCCCATGATCCCGGCCAGGGCCTGGGGGACCCGGTCGCCGTCGCAGACGAGGAGGTCGCCCGGCTCCAGGACCCGCTCGACGCCGTCGAGGGTCGTGAGGCGCTCCCCCGCATCGGCACTGCGTACGACGATCCCCGGTCCGGCGAGCCGGTCGAGGTCGAAGGCGTGCAACGGCTGGTTGCGCTCGAGCAGGACGTAGTTCGTGACGTCGACCACGTTGCTGATGGCCCGCACCCCGGCCTTGACCAGGCGCTGCGCCATCCAGTCGGGCGACGGTCCGACGTGCACCTCGGCCACCCGGGCCAGGTAGCGCGGACAGCGATCGGGATCCTCGACCGTCACGACGACGGGGCTCGAGACCGCGGCGTCGGTGGTCAGTCGGACCTCGGGCACCGAGAACGGCTGGCGGAGGTGCGCGGCCAGTTCGCGCGCGACCCCGACGATGCACATGGCGTCGGGGCGGTTGGGTGTGATCGCCAGGTCGAACACGACGTCGTCGAGTCCGAGGAGGGCCCGGACGTCGGTGCCCAGCCCGGCCGCCGGGTCGAGGGACAAGATCCCCGAGTGGTCGTCGCCCAGGCCCAGCTCTCGGGCCGAGCAGAGCATGCCGTCGGAGACCTGACCCCGGATCTTCCGACGCTCGAGCGTGAACCCACCGGGCAGCGTCGCGCCCGACGGGGCGAACGGCACCAGCATCCCGGTCGCGATGTTGGGAGCGCCACACACCACGCGTGTCTGCCCGTCGCCGAAGTCGACGTCGGCCAACTGCAGCTTGTCGGCGTCGGGGTGGGGCAGCACCTCGAGGATGCGCGCCACGCGCACGCCCCGCACCTCACGACCGGGCTCGTCGACGGCGTCGACCTCGAGCCCGAGTTGATTGAGCGCGGCGACGAGCTCGTCGACCGGGGCGTCGGCCGGGGTGAAGTCGCGGATCCACGAGAGGGGGGCGCGCATCAGTACTGCTCCAAGAAGCGCAGGTCGTTGTCGAAGAAGGTCCGGATCTCGTCGATGCCGTAGCGGATCATCGCGATGCGCTCGAGTCCGAAGCCGAAGGCGAATCCCTGCCAGACCTCGGGATCGATCCCGACCTGGCGGAACACGTTGGGGTCGACCATGCCGCAGCCACCCAGTTCGATCCAGCCGGTGTGCGAACAGACCCGACAGCCCTCCTGCCGGCAGAACACGCAACTCACCGCGAGTTCGGCGGACGGCTCCGTGTAGGGGAAGAAGTCGGAGCGGAACCGGGTCCGCACGGAGTCGTCGTCGAAGAGCCGCTGCGCGAAGGCCTCGATCGTGCCGAACAGATCGGCCATCGAAAGGCCGCGGTCGACGGCGAGGCACTCCATCTGGTGGAACGCCGGCGAGTGCCGGGCGTCGAGCGTCTCGTTGCGGTACGTGCGACCGGGTGCGACCACGTAGATCGGTGGCTCCTGGCTCTCCATCGTGCGGATCTGCACCGGGGAGGTGTGCGTCCGCAGCATCACCTGCTCCTCACGACCGAGGTTTACGTAGATCGTGTCCTGCATCGAGCGCGCCGGATGGGCGGGAGGAATGTTGAGCGCCTCGAAGTTGTGCCAGTCGTCCTCGACCTCGGGCCCTTCCGCCACGCGGTACCCGAGCCCCACGAAGATGTCTTCGAGCTCGCGGCGGATCTGGGTGACCAGGTGGAGGTGACCGCGGACCCGACCGTGTCCGCCGAGGCTGAGGTCCAGACCCGGGCCGCGCTGCGAGGATGCCTCGCGGGCCAGCACCGCCCGGCGCTCGGCCACGGCGTCGGCCACCGCGACCCGATAGGCCCCGACTGCCTGCCCGGCCCGGGGGCGCTCTTCGGGACCGAACGTCTTGATGGCCTCGTTGACCCGGACGTCTGGGGAGCGCTTGCCGAGCCACGTGCGCTCGACCGCTTCGAGCGCGTCGAGCGCGTCGGCGTTGGTGATCGCGGCGTGTGCCTCGACGGAGGCCTGGTCGAGGAGGGCGAGGGCGTCGTCGAGGGTCATCGGCCCTGCTCCCGCTGACGGGCGGCCTCGAAGCACAGCACGGTCGTGGCCATGGCCACGTTGAGCGACTCGGTGACTCCCGCCATCGGGATGGTCACGGTGGCGTCGAGGGCCTCGACGAGATCGGCGGGGAGTCCGTGCGCCTCGTTGCCCACGAAGACGGCGGCCCCGTGGGCGAGGTCGACCGCGTCCGGGGGCTCGCCCCCGGCCGCGACCGCCCCGAGGCAGCGCAGGCCGCGGGCACGCAGCGCGGCGATCGTGGTGTGCGGATCAGGGGACACCGCCACGGGCACCCCGAAGAGCGCCCCGGCGGACGCCCGCACCACCTTGGGTCCGGTGGGGTCGACCCCGTCGCCGGCGAGCACGACGCCGTCGGCCCCAGCCGCCTCGGCGCTGCGCAGGATGGTCCCGAGGTTGCCCGGATCGGCGACCGCCACCGCCACGACCGTGAAGCCCGAGCCCGTCGCCTCCTCGATCGTCGCCGGCCGCCACTGCGCCACGCCGAGCACCGGCTGGGGCGTCTGGGTGGTGCCGATGCGCTCCAGGGCCCCCTCGCGGAGTTCGAGTTGGGGAATCGCGGCGTCGTCGAGGCGCGCCGAGAGCTCTGGGAACGCCCGGCGGGATCCGCTCCCGAACCAGACCTCGGTCAACGTGGCCCGACGGTCGAGTGCGGCGGCGATCACCCGGGGGCCCTCAAGGATGCAGGACGACGCGGCCTCGCGTTCACGGCGGTCACGCGCCAGGGCACGCAGGTGCCGGACGCGTGGCGACCGGAACCCATGACCGTCGGTCACGCAGCCTCGAGCGCCTCGCGTGCGGCGGTGACGAGGGCGCCGAACGCGGCACTGTCACGGACGGCGAGATCGGCGAGGATCTTGCGGTCGACCTCGATGTCGGCCGCCTTGAGACCCGCCACGAACTGCGAGTACGACAGGTCGTGCTCGCGGCAGGCGGCGTTGATGCGCACGATCCAGAGTCGACGGAACTGCCCCTTGCGGGCCCGCCGGTCGCGGTAGGCGTACACGCCCGAGTGCATGACCTGTTCGTTGGCCGCCCGCAGGTGACGGCTCCGCGCACCGGAGTAGCCCTCGGCCGCGTTCAGAATCGCACGGCGCTTCTTCTTGGAATGGACGGACCGCTTGACGCGTGCCATGAGAACCCCTTACGCGCGGCCGAGCAGGCGCTCGACGCGCTTCTTGTCGCCGCCGATCACCTCGGCACCGCGGCCGAGACGACGGGTACGACGTGACGACTTCTTCTCGAGCAGGTGCGACCGGTTCGCCTTCCGGCGCCGGATCTTGCCGGTTCCGGTGACCTGGTAACGCTTGGCCGCACCGCGGTGGGTCTTCATCTTCGGCATCACGATGCTCCGGGGTCGGGGGCCGACGCCGCCTCGGCCGCTGCCGGAGCAGCGGTCGCAACGGGTGCCGGCTTGGGCTTGCGGGAGTCCTTCTTGACGGGGTGGAGGACCATGGTCATGTTGCGGCCGTCCTGGCGGGGGGCCGATTCGACGATCGCGAAGTCGGCGACTTGGTCCGCGATCCGGTTCAAGATCTTGAGGCCCAGTTCCGGGTGGGCGACTTCGCGCCCGCGGAACATGATCGTCAACTTGACCTTGTTGCCCTCGCCGAGGAACCGCTCGACGTGACGCATCTTGGTCTCGTAGTCGTGGCCATCGATCTTGGGCCGGAACTTCATCTCCTTGATCACGACCTGGGTCGTCTTCCGGCGGGACTCCTTCCGCTTCTGCTCCTGCTCGTACTTCCAGCGGTTGAAGTCCATGATCTTGCACACCGGCGGATCGGCATTGGCCGCGACCTCGACGAGGTCGAGTTCGCTCTCGCGGGCCAAACCCAGTGCTACCGGCAACGGTTGCACCCCGAGCTGTTCTCCGTCTGCCCCGATGAGGCGGACTTCGCGGGCTCGGATCCGGTCGTTGATCCTGGCGTCATCTGTGGCTATGTGATCACCGATCGCTCGGCCGCCACCGGTGGGGTGTCGGCACTGGGGATGTGCGAAGCCCGATCGGGACCCGAGGGGGACCACCGCCCGGACGGAGCCGCGCGCTGGTCCCGGGATCCCGGGCTGGTCGTTCGGCGGACCCGGACTCGCCTCGGATCCCCGGAGGGACGGTGGCGGCCGGGCGGGTCCCGCACCCACCGAACCCGGAAACCCGGACGGTAGGGTCGGCACCACTTCCCACTGCTTGTGCGTGGGAGGCTACCAGTGCCGGGACGACCCCGGAACCCGTGACCAGCAGAGGTGGGCGACATGAGCGGACTGTGGACCCCCGGAGGCGACCTCGGCGGTACCCCGATCGTCGGGGAGCCCGCCTCGCCCGTCGGGCCCGGGCTGGCCGGTACCGCGCCGGACGGACCCCTCTCGGGGACCCTCGGTGACGAACGCCAGCCGTCCCCCGAAGAGGTCGAGGCCATGCGCCAGCTGCTCCACCAGCTCGCCTCGGTCCCCATGAGCGAGCACGTGCTGCGCCACGTGGAGGGCCTCGTGGAGCTCGCCGCGCTCCACCTCCAGGGCTTCGACGACGTGGAGCCCAACCCCGAGGAGGCCGCGATCGCCATCGACGCGATCGCCGGGATCGTCGAGTCGCTCGGCGACCGCCTCGGCCCGAACGCCGCTCCACTCCGGGACCTGGTGGCGCAGCTCCGGCTGGCCTGGGTGCAGGTCCAGCAGGGCGGTCCGACCGCCGGCTGATCCGGCTGATCCGGCTGATCCGGCTGACCGGCTGATCCGGTCACCCGGTCAGCGGTCGACCGTCACCGCGGCGGCCTCCCAGCGCCCAAGGTGCCCGGCCCGACGAGCGAACCGGACCGACGACCCGGTGGGCACCGTGCGGGTGCCATCGGCGATCTCCGTGCAGTGGAAGCCATACTCCCGCCCGTCGGCGCCGGCCACCGTGCCCCAGCCCCGAGCCGGATCGAAGGCGCTGACACACCCGGCGAGCATCGGTTCGGGATCCGCCACGGTCAGTGGACGATCTTCGCGATCGGGATCTCGATGATGCCGGTGGCCCCGGCCCCCACCAACGCCGGGATGAGCGTGTTGATCTCCCGCTTGGCGACCACCGTCTCGACTGCGTAGGCCTCCGCGTTGAAGAGCTTCGACACCGTCGGCGACTTCAACGCCGGCAGCAGCCCGATCACCGCGTCGAGGTTGGCCCCGTCGACGTTGCACTTCACGAGGACCCGGCCCCGGGCCTCGAGCACCCCGTTGAGGAGCACCATGAGTTGCTCCATGGCCGCGCGCTTCTCGGGGATCGCGTACGCGGCGGGGCTCGCGATCAACTCCGTGTAGGAGGTCAGGATCGTGTCGATGATCCGTAGCCCAGCCGCCCGCAGCGCGCGCCCGGTCTCGGTGATCTCCACCACCGCATCGGCGATGTCGGGGACCTTGGCCTCGGTCGCCCCGTACGACAACTCGACGTGCGCGTCGATGCCGTGCCGGGCGAAGTACCGCCGTGTGAGCTCGGGGTACTCGGTGTGCACGCGCAGACCTGCCGGCAGGTCGGCGACGCTCCCGGCCGGCGAGTCGGCGGCCACCGCGAGCACCACCCGGATCGGCCGGGCCGTGGCCTTCGAGTAGTGGAGCTCGCTCAGGCTCACGACGTCGGCGGCGGTCTCCTCGATCCAGTCGCGTCCGGTGATCCCGAGGTCGAAGCGACCTTCGGCGACGTAGCGCGGGATCTCCTGCGGGCGCAGGATCCGGACCTCGTTGACGCGCGGGTCGTCGATGGTGGCCCGGTAGTCGACGTCGGAGGCGCGGGCGACCGCGAGGTCGGCGTCGTCGAAGAGGTCGAGGGTGGCCCGCTCGAGCGAGCCCTTGGGGAGGACGAGGTCCAGCACGGGGTATCTCCGGTCAGAGGGAGCGCAGCAGCGCTGCGGTCTCGAGGGCGGTCAGGGCGGCTTCGGCGCCCTTGTGGCCCTCGGTCCCGCCGCAGCGGTCGAGGGCCTGTTGGAGGGTGTTGGTCGTGAGCACGCCGAAGACGACCGGGACCCCGGTGTCGAGGGCGACGCGCGACAATCCGGCGGCGCACTCCCCCGCGACGTACTCGAAGTGCGGGGTGTCGCCCCGGACGACCGCGCCGAGACAGATGACGGCGTCGACCTTCCCCGACTCGGCCAGGCGCTTCGCCACGACGGGCAGCTCGAAGGCCCCCGGGACCCAGTGGACCGGAGCGTCGAGACCGTGCTCGCGGAGCACCCCCCCGGCACCCTCGAGCAGCAGACCCGTGATGTGGTCGTTGAAGCGCGCGATCGCGATCACGATCCGCAGTCCGCTCGCGTCGACGACCGGTCCCGGCGAGTGCTCACCCATCCCCGGTGCTCCCCGACTGGTCCAGATCGAGCATGTGCCCCAGCTTCTCCTGCTTGGTCCGGAGGTACTCGATGTTCTCCGCGGTGGGCTCGACCCGGAGCGGGACGCGTTCGACGATCTCGAGACCGTAGCCCTCGAGTCCGCCGTACTTGGCGGGATTGTTGGTCATGATGCGCATGGTCGTGATGCCGAGATCCACGAGGATCTGCGAACCGATGCCGTACTCCCGGGAATCGGCGGCGAAGCCCAACTCCACGTTCGCCTCGACGGTGTCGCGCCCCTGATCCTGGAGGTTGTAGGCCCGCATCTTGTGCCCGAGCCCGATACCCCGGCCCTCGTGCCCGCGCAGGTAGACCAGCGCACCCCGGCCCTCCTCGGCGATCTGTTGCAGTGCGAGGTCGAGCTGGGTGCCACAGTCGCAACGCATCGACCCGAAGACGTCGCCGGTGAGGCACTCCGAGTGGACGCGGACCAGCACGTCTTCCCGGCCGTCGACGTCGCCACACACGAAGGCGATGTGCTCCACCTCGTCGAGGTCGCTGGAGTACACGTAGGCCGTGAACTCGCCGAACTGCGTGGGGATGCGAGCCTCCGACACCCGGTGCACCAGCTTTTCGCGGTGGCGCCGGAACCGGATCAGGTCGGCGATCGAGATCAGGTGCAGCCCGTGCTCCTGCGCAAACCGCTCCAACTCGGGGAGGCGCTGCATCGTGCCGTCGTCGTTGACGACCTCAGCCAGGACCCCGCCGGGCTCGAGCCCGGCGAGCCGGGCCAGGTCGACGGCCGCCTCGGTGTGGCCGGCCCGCTTGAGCACGCCACCCTCGCGGTAGCGCAGGGGGAAGATGTGCCCGGGTCGGGCCAGATCGGTGGGCAGGGTGTCGGGGGCGATGAGGGTGCGCACCGTCAGTGCCCGGTCGGCGGCGCTGATCCCCGTGGTGGTGCCGTGGACCGCGTCGACCGACACGGTGAAGGCGGTTCGCTGCACCTCGGTGTTCTCGGCCACCATGAGCGGGAGGCGCAGGTCGTCGAGGCGTTCGCCCGGCATCGGCATGCAGATCACGCCGCTCGTGTGGCGGATCATGAAGGCCATCTTCTCGGGGGTGATCAACTCGGCCGCCATGATGAGGTCGCCCTCGTTCTCGCGGTCGGCGTCGTCGACGACCACCACCAGCTCGCCGCGGCGCACCGCGTCGATCGCGGCCTCGATGTGCTCGAAGGACGGGGTCATGGGGTGCCTGCTTCCGGGACGCCGGACGGGCCGGCGGGACGGTCGGGAACGGTGGCGTACGCCACCAGTCGTTCGAGGTGCTTGGCGACCATGTCGGCCTCCAGGTTGACCCGGTCACCCGGGTGGCGAACGCCCAGCGTCGTGACCGCCAGGGTGTGCGGGATGAGGGCGACGCCGAACTCGGTGTCGCCGACCGTGGTGACGGTGAGGCTCACCCCGTCGACGGTGACCGAGCCCTTCTCGACCAGATATCGGGCGAGGGTGCCAGGGGCGCGGACGCGCACCCGGGTGGAGCCGTCGGGCAGGGGATCGACCGCCACCACCTCGCCGACGCCGTCGA
This sequence comes from Actinomycetes bacterium, assembly GCA_037142235.1. Classification (GTDB taxonomy): domain Bacteria; phylum Actinomycetota; class Acidimicrobiia; order IMCC26256; family PALSA-555; genus CAIUKV01. Next base: position 28,358 of record JBAXBB010000012.1, on the reverse strand, counting down.
CGTGGCCGAGCACCAGGTGACCACCGAGGCGGTCGCCGAGGCGCATCGGGCGCTCGAGGTTGACCGGATCACCCACGGCCAGGCCGCCGAGCGTGGTGCGTTCGATCGTCTCGATCTGGGCGTCGGCCGACCACCCGTCGTCGTGCAGCGTCACCACCGTGAGACAGCAACCGTTGACGGCGATCGAGTCGCCGAGGCGGGCGTCGGCGATCACCTCGCGACAGGCGAACTCGAGGTGACGACCCCCCGCGTTCGCGGCGACGGCGCGCACCGAGCCCAGTTCTTCCACGATCCCGGTGAACATCAGTCCGCTCCCGTCGGTGCCGCGTCGGCGGGCCGCGGCGTGTAGTCGAGCCGGACGTCGTCGCCCAGGACCGTGGCCGACTCGAGGGTCCAGCGCGGAGCGTCGGCGATCGTGGACGGACCCGGCCACGCCAGACCGGGGAGTCCGTCGGCGCCCAACGACACCGCCCCGACGTAGCAGACCAGGCGATCGACGCGACCTTCCGCCACCAACGCACCGTGGAGCGCCGACCCGCCCTCGACCATCGCCTGGAGCACGCCGCGTGCCCCGAGCAGGTCGAGCATCGCGCCGAGGTCGACGCCGCGCCGGGGCGACGTCGCGGACGGTGCCACGACCTCGACCTCGGCCCCGGCCGCCCGCCACGCGGCCACCACGGCGTCGGGCGCGGCTCGCGTCGTGCAGACCAGGGTCGGCGCCAGGGACACGTCGAACAGCGGACCGTCGGCCGACACCCGGCCGAGCCCGTCGAGGAGCACCCGCAGCGGCGGACGCTCCGGCGCCGGGGCGACGTCACGGACGGTCAGGGCGGGCCGGTCGGCGAGGGCCGTGCCCGACCCCACCACCACCGCCTGCGAGTCGGCCCGCACCCCGTGGGCGTCGGCCCGGGCGCGAGGTCCGGTGATCCAGCGTGAGGTGCCGTCGGCGGCCGCCACCCGCCCGTCGAGGCTGAGGGCCGACTTGGCCAGGCAGAACGACCGTCCGGTCCGTCGGTGGTGGAGGTACGGGGCCAGTTGCGCACGGACCTCGTCGCCGCCCGGACCGACCTCGACCTCGATGCCCGCGGCGCGCAGGCGGGCGATCCCCGCACCGGCGACCTGTTGGTCGGGGTCCTCCACCCCCACGATCACCCGGGCGACGCCGGCCGCGACCAGCGCGTCGGCGCAGGGGCCCGTGCGGCCGCGGTGGGCGCAGGGTTCCAGCGTCACCACCATCGTGGCGCCCCGGGCGCGCTCCCCCGCCTCGGCCAGGGCCACCACCTCGGCGTGCGGACCGCCCGGAGGCCGGGTGGCGCCCTCGCCCACGACCACTCCGTCGGCTACCAGGACCGCACCGACCCAGGGGTTCGGAGCGGTGCTCCGACGCACGGACGCGGCCAGGTCCCGGGCGCGGGCCATCAGGGCCTCGGCACTCCCGGGGTCGCGCTGCGGGTCCGTGGTCACGTCGTCGCTCCACTGGTCGTCCCCACCATCGGCGGGTCGGCCCTCGGGGAGGCGCGGGACTCCGCGGCGCGCGGGCGCACGCCGGGTGACCCAGGCCCTCTCCCATCCGGACTCTGACCGTCGGCTCCGGGTTCACACCGGATCAACCACGCGACTGGCGGCCGTGGGCTCGCGGGCTGCCCGGTTTCCCAGGATCACCGCCGGTCGGGACTTCCACCCAACCCCGAGGGCTCTCGGTCCCCCGAGGGTACCACCGCCCCCGAACCGCCCTTCCAGGCCCCGATCAGTGCGGCCGACCACCCGCCAGGAGGTCGAGCACGTGGGGAACTGCGGGCAGAACCACGTCGAGGCACTCCAGCGCGCCCCCCGACGAGCCCGGCAGGTTGCACACGAGCGCCGTGCCGATGGTGCCGCAGACCCCCCGGGACAGCAGCCCGAAGGTCCGGCCGTCGGCGTTGGAGGCGCTCCGCATGGCCTCGGCCAGGCCCGGCGCCTCCCGCTCGATCACCTCCCGCGTCCCTTCGGGGGTGAGATCACGCGGTCCGAACCCCGTGCCGCCCGTGGTGACGACCAGCCCGGCGAAGCCGTCGGTGAGGCCGCGCAGGGCTGCGGCCACGGCCATGACCCCGTCGGCCGTGACGCGGTGGTCGACCACCCGGTACCCGGCGGCGGTGAGCCGCTCCACCAGGGCCCGCCCGCTGCGGTCGTCGCGCGTGCCTTCGGCCACACCGTCGGAGACGGTGCACACCTTGGCGAGGAGCGGGGCGTCGCTCACGCCACCGCCGAGCGGATCTCGTCGGCGGCCGCCACCGGATCAGCGGCGTGGAACACTGCGCTGCCGGCCACCAGGATGTCGACCCCGGCCGCGATCGCGAGTGGCGCCGTCGCCGGCTTGATCCCGCCGTCGATCTCGATCTCCACCGGCAGACCCCGCGAGTCGATCTCGGCCCGGGCGATCCGGACCTTGTCGAGAACCTCGGGGATGAAGGGCTGCCCGCCCCAGCCGGGGTTGACGCTCATCACCAGGAGCAGGTCGATCTCCTCGAGGTAGGGCAGGACGTCGTCGACCGGCGTGGGCGGATTGAGCACCAGGCCCACCCCCATGCCCAGCGCCCGCATCCGCTCGAACAGCGGGCGCGGGTCACCGAGCTCAACGTGGACGATGCAGCGGTCGGCACCGGCCGCCGCGAAGTCGTCGAGCAGCACCCCGGGGTCGCTCACCATCAAGTGGCAGTCGAGGAACAGGTCGGTGGCCTTGCGCAACGACGCCACGACCGGCGAGCCGATCGTGATCACCGGCACGAAGTGGCCGTCCATCACGTCGATGTGCAGGAGGTCGGAGGCGGGGGCCACGCGGGCAACCTCGTCGGCGAGGTGCGCGAAGTCGGCGGAGAGGATGGACGGTGCGAGCTTCACGACGTGGAACCTACCGCCGACGACGCGCCCGGTCGCGCCCCGGTCGAACCGCCATCCCCGTCCGCTCCAGCGTCCGTGGCGGCCCAGTCAGGGCCAGTCAGGGCCAGTCAGGGCCAGTCATGGCGAGCGCCGGAGCACTAGGACGAACATGCCGTCGGTGCCGGCCCGGTCCGGCCACAGCAAGGCTCCCGGCCCGCGGGCCTCCCACGGGTCCCCCGGCGGTGGGACCGGGACGAAGCCGTCGAGATTGGCCAGGGCCCAGCCGGCGATGCCGGACGTCTCGGCGTGAGTGAGGGTGCACACCGCGTAGACGAGGCGACCTCCCGGTGCGACCGCGCGGGCCGCCGCGCCGAGCAGGGCCCGCTGCAGAGGCACCAGGTCGTCGACGTCGCGACGGGTGATCCGCCACCGCGCCTCGGGTCGACGCCGCAGGACCCCCAGCCCGGAGCAGGGCGCATCGACGAGCACCCGGTCGAACGCACCGTCGCGCACCGGGAGCCGTCGCCCGTCGGCGACCACCGCCTGCACATTGGTCAGCCCCAGCCGGGTCGCGGCGGTCGTCACGAGGTCGAGGCGTCCGGCGTGCACATCGGCTGCGACGACCGAGCCCGTGCCGATCCGCTCGGCGATGGCCGTGGCCTTCCCGCCGGGTGCGGCAGCCACGTCGAGCACCCGGTCGCCGGGCTGCGGGTCGAGCACGTCGACCACGGCCTGGCTCCCCTGATCCTGCGGCGTGGCGCGGCCCTCGGCGACCGCGGCCAGGGTGGCGGGGTCGCCGAGGCCCCGCACAATCAGCGCCTCGGGCATCAGTTGACCGTGCTCCACCGTGACCCCCGCGGCTTCCAACTCGTCGGCGAGAGCGGCCGAAGTGACGCTCGACCGGTTCGCCCGCAACGTGACGGCCGCCGGTTCGTTGCCCGTCGCCAGGACCGCGTCCACCCGCTCAGGGGGCAACGCCGCCGCCAGCTCGTCGACGATCCAGTCGGGGTAGGACCAGCGCACGCCGCGCGACACGGGATCAGGAAAGGGGGGTCCGGCGTCGGCGACCTTGCGCAGCACCGCATTCACCAGGCCGCGAGCGCGGGCCGGTGCTGCGCTGACGGTCTCCCCCACCGCAGCATGCGCGGCCAGACCGTGGACCAGTTGGAACGCGCCGAGCCGCAACGCCGCGCGCACCGGGGCCTCGAGCCGGTCGACCGGCTGGTGACAACGCGGCGCCAACAACGCGTCGAGACGCCGCTGCTCACGCACGGTGCCGTAGACCAGGAACGTGACGAAGGCTCGGTCGCGCGCCTCGAGACCCGAAGACCGCAGCCGTATCGGCACGAGCACGTGCGCGTACGCGCCCGCTTCGATCCGTTCCAAGAGGTCGACCGCGATCGAGCGGGCGTTGGGCGCGGCGTTGGGCGCGGCGTTGCTCATGCGAGCACCGTCGGGCCACCGCGCCGACCGGCCAGCCACGCCGAGGCTGACATCACGGGTTTGCCGCCGGGTTGGACCTCCACAAGGCGCAGGCTCCCGTCGGGGGTCCCGACGCACCCATCGGGCGTCACGACACCCGACGGAGCCGCGGCCGGACCCCCGACCACCTCGGCCCGCACCACCTTGATCCGCTTCCCGTCACACTCGGTCCAGGCTCCCGGGCGCGGCGTTCCCGCCCGGACCGTGCGGTCCAGCTCGGCCGCGGAAGCGGTCCAGTCGAGCCGGAACTCCTCGACCGACAGCTTCGCGGCGTACACCGGTTCTCCGACCTGCGCCACGGGTTCCCGGCCCGCCAGATCCTCGACCACCTCCACGAGGAGGGGCGTGCCCAGCCCGACGAGGCGCTGGCGGAGCGCTCCGGCGTCTTCGTGAGCGCCGATGGGCGTCGAGACACTCGCGTAGAGCGCTCCGGTGTCGAGCCCGGCGTCGACCGACATGACGCACACCCCGGTCTCGGCGTCGCCCGCCAGGACAGCCCGTTGCACTGGCGCCGCCCCCCGCCAACGCGGCAGCAGCGAGAAGTGCAGGTTCACGAAGCCGAGTCGGGCCGTCGCCAGCACGGCCTCGGGAAGGAGCTGGCCGAACGCCACGACGACCCCGGCGTCGAGGCCGAGGGCGGCTAACTCGTCGACGACCCCACGCGCCCGCTCGGGCGTACGCACCGACAGGCCCAATTCCTCGGCCGCCGAACGCACCGGGCTCGGGGTCGTGGTGGAGCCCCGGCTCCGGCGCCGATCGGGCTGCGTCACGACCAGGGCGACGTCGTGGCCCGCGGCGACCAGCGCCCGTAACGGCGCGACGGCGTCGTCGGGAGTTCCGAAGTACGCGAGACGCACGCGGGTCAGCGGCCGAACGGGTTGCCCGGGGCGGGCGACCCCACCGCCGCCAACTCGTCACGCCGGCGCAACTCGCGCAGCGCGACCTTCCGGGCGTCGGCGTCGAGGCGGTCCAGCATCAAAATGCCGTCGAGGTGGTCGATCTCGTGCTGGAGCATCCGTGCGAAGTAGTCGTCGGCCTCGATCACGAGCTCGCTGCCGTCGAGGTCCAAGCCCCGGACCGTGACGACCTCAGGCCGCACGATCTCGAGCCGGATGCCCTTGATCGACAGGCAGCCCTCGTCGAAGACCACCTCGCCCGAGCACTCCACGACCTCGGGATTGAGGAGCACGCCGGGCTCGTCACCCAGGTCGAAGGCGAAGCAGCGCTTCAAGATGCCCACCTGGGGCGCGGCGAGACCGCAGCCGTCGGCCGAGTACATGGTGGCGAACATGGTCTCGACCACGCGCACGAGGTCGCCGTCGATGTTCGTGACCTCGGCGGCCTTCTGCTTCAGCACGGGGTCACCGAACTGACGCACCATGAAGCCAGACATGGGTCCAGGATACCAGCGGCCTTCCCGGCCGGTTCCCGCTCCGGGTAGGCCGGACTCCGACGGGTCAGACCCGGTGGGGGTCCACGCTGACGCGGAGTCGCCCGGCCGCCCGGGCCGACGCGAGGTCGACGGCGGCGAACTGCTCAGCGAGCTGCTCAGCGCTGTCGGCCCGCACGAGTGCCCGGGCTTCGGCACCATCGAGGACGCGGGCTCCCGCGGCCCGGAGCAGGCGTACGGCCTCGGCCACCGCGGGGACCGCACCGGACACCTCGGCCACGGCCCCGAACGGCGGGAAGCCCGTGTCCCGGCGCACTGCTCGCTCCGCTGCGACGAACGGCCCCGGGTCCCCCTGCGCGGCGACGTCGAGCACCGGATGATCGGGCATCCGGGTCTGGACCACCAGGCGCCCGCCGTCGGCGCGCCCACCGAGGAGCCGCGCCGCGCGGACCAAGAGCCACGCCGCCTGCTCCGAGGCCCGGTACCGCGGCGCCAGCAGCTCCTCGTCGAACGCCAGGAACGCCACCAGTCGGACTGGCGTGCGACCCCCGCGCGGCACCCGATGGAGCACCGCCTCGGTCCCGACCAGGACCGAGGCGCTCGGCAGACCTTCGGTGTCGAGGTCGACCTCCGCGACGTCCGCACGCGGCACGAGCGCCGCGACGTCGTCACGGAGCGCGCCGATCCCCGGCCGCACCGCGCGGAACCGCGTCGCCCCGCACCCCGTGCACACCGGGGGACGACTCGCGGCACAGCGCGAACAAACCAGATCGTCGGCCGGCTGGCCGACCGCGGCTCCGCAGGTGCCGCAGCGCGCCAGCGCCTGGCACCCCCGGCACGCGAGCAGGCGCGCCCGGCCCCGTCGGTTCACCACCACCAACGCGCGGCCCCCCTCGGCGACGGCGCGTTGGAGCGCCGGGCCCAGGGTATGTGAGAGGACCGAACCTCCAGGCGCCTCGTCGCGCAGGTCAACGACGTCGAGGACCGGCCAGCCGCCGCGCAGGGTTCCCGCCGGCGGCGCCACGTGGGCGGCCGGCGCAGAACCCGCCGCCTCGACCGCCTCGACGCTCGGCACCGGGCTCACGAGCGTGACCGCCGCGCCGCACCGACGCGCCCGCTCGAGCGCCACGTCGCGGGCGTGCCACGTGGGCGCCCGCTCCTCCTGGTAGGCCTCGTCGGGCTCGTCGAGCACGATCACCGCTTGCAGATCGGGGACCGGCAACCACACCGCGGCGCGGCCACCCACCACCACCTGGGCACCCGAGCGGGCCGCGCTCCACACTGCGGTGCGCTGACGGTCGGTCAGCCCGCTGTGGTGGTGGTGCACCTCGCGTCCGTCGGCCGCCAGGGCGCGGACCAGCGCGCCGGCGCGGGCTGGCTCCGGGACCAGCACCAGCGTGCTGCCCTCGCTCGCGCACAGCGAGCGCACGAGATCGAGTCGGTCGGCGGCCGGGGGCCAGGTGACCACCCGGACGGGTGAGTCCGACCACGGCACCAGGCCCGGTGGCACCGGAGCCGGGTGGTGAGCGACCCCGGGCAACGGTGGCGATGACGTCGCCACGACGTTGGCCGGGCTCGCGGCGCGCAGGAACGTCGTGACCGGTCCCGCCCACCGCCGGGCGGCCCAGTCGGCCAGCGCCACCATCTCGGGCGGCGGACCTGCCGACACCACACCGAGCAGCGCGACGAGCCGGGCCCGGGCGGTCTCGGGGACGACGTCGTCGGCGACCACCCAGCCCCGCACCCGCCGACCGTGCAGCGGCACGCGCACGACGCTCCCCACCGACACCTCAGCGGCGAGGGCGGTGGGGATCAGGTAGTCGAAGGCGCGACCGACGGCCGCCACGTCGGGACGGACCCGGCAGACCCGCCCGCCGTCCATGGGCGGATCGCTCAGGCCAGGGACGCTGCGGCCGCGCGCAGGTCGGCGGCCGATTCGGTGTTCTCCCAGGTGAACGTGGGCTCAGGCCTTCCGAAGTGGCCGTACGCCGACGTCTTCCGGAAGATCGGCCGCCGCAGCGCCAACCGTTCGATGATCGCGGCCGGGCGCAGGTCGAAGAACTCCTGGACCAGGTCCGAGAGCTTCTCCGGGTCGATCTCGGACGTGCCGAAGGTCTCGACCATCACCGACACCGGGCGGGCCACGCCGATGGCGTAGGCGACCTGGACCTCGACCCGCGAGGCGATGCCAGCGGCCACCAGGTTCTTGGCCACGTGACGCACGGCGTACGCGGCCGAGCGGTCGACCTTCGTCGGGTCCTTGCCCGAGAACGCGCCCCCACCGTGGCGAGCCATGCCGCCGTAGGTGTCGACGATGATCTTGCGGCCCGTCAGGCCGCAGTCGGCGTGAGGTCCGCCCTTCTCGAACGCGCCCGTGGGGTTCACCAGCACGCGGAAGTCGTCGTTCGCGAACTGCTCGGGGAGCGTCGGCCGGATCACGTGCTCGAGCAGGTCGGGGGTCATGATCGCGTCGCGGTCGATGCCCGGCGCGTGCTGGGTCGAGATCAGCACGGTGTCGAGCCGGGTCGGGCGGCCATCGATGTACTCGATGCTCACCTGGGTCTTGCCGTCGGGGCGGAGGTAGGGCAGGGTGCCGCTCTTGCGGACCTCGGTGAGTCGATGGGCGAGCCGGTGGGCGAGCCAGATCGGCATCGGCATGAGGTCGTCGGTTTCGTCGCAGGCGTAGCCGAACATCATTCCCTGGTCGCCCGCGCCGGTCTCGTCGAGAGTGTCGCCGACGCCGTCGCGCAACTCCGCCGCCTTGTCGACGCCCATGGCGATGTCGGACGACTGCTCGCCGATCGAGGTGATCACCCCGCAGGTGTTGCCGTCGAAGCCGAACGACTCCCGGTCGTACCCGATCCCGCAGACCGTCTCGCGCACGATGCGGGGGATGTCGACGTAGGCCTTCGTGCTGAACTCACCGGCCACCACCACCAGGCCCGTCGTCGCCATGGTCTCGCAGGCGACTCGACTCAGCTCGTCCTGGTCGAGGATGGCGTCGAGGACGGCGTCGGAGACGGCGTCGCACATCTTGTCCGGATGCCCTTCGGTGACGGACTCCGACGTGAACGTGAAGCGGTTCACTCAGGTGCTCCTTGGTGGGGTCGGTGTGCATCGCGCACACGGTCGAGAATGAGGTCGGCCAGCGCGACCTTGGTGACGAGGCCCGGCTCCTCGACGCCACCGAAGGCATCGAGGAGGACGGCGCGATTGGTGTCGACCTCGAACCCCGAGTCGCCGGAGCGGACGTCGTTGCCCACCATGAGGTCGACCCGCTTGGTCGTGAGCTTGGTGGCGGCGTTGTGCCGTACGTCGTCGGTCTCGGCGGCGAACCCCACGAGGTACTGGTCGGCCCGCGTGCGCTCGCCCAGCATCGCCAGGATGTCGGGGGTGGGCTCGAGCACGATCTCGGGCACGCCGTCGGCCTTCTTGATCTTGGCTTCAGCGACCGACTTCGGCCGGAAGTCGGCGACGGCGGCGGCCATGACGACGGCGTCGGCGTGCTCGGCCGCCGCGAGCGTGGCGTCGGCCATCTGCTCGGCAGTGACGACCGGCACCACCGTGACCCGCGGGTTGACGCGCCGGTCGACCGTACTCACGAGCGTGACCGAGGCACCTCGGGCGACGGCGGCATCGGCGAGGGCGTAGCCCATCTTCCCGGACGACCGGTTCCCGATGAAGCGGACGGGATCGATCGGCTCACGGGTCCCACCTGCGGTGATCACGATGCGGGTGCCGGCGAGGTCGCCGTCGCGCGACAGGACGCGGGCGGCCGCCTCCACGATCCGCGCCGGATCGGCGAGGCGCCCGGCGCCCACGTCACCACCGGCGAGGCGACCCTCGTCAGGGTCGACGACGTGCACGCCCCGGGTGCGCAACAGCGCGAGGTTGTCGACGACGGCTGGGTGCTCCCACATCTCGGTGTGCATCGCGGGGGCGACCAGGACCGGGGCCCGGGTCGCCAACAACGTCGTGCTGAGGAGGTCGTCGGAGATTCCGTGGGCGTACTTGCCGAGGGTCCGGGCTGTGGCCGGGGCGACGACGACCAGGTCGGCCGCCTGACCCAGGCGCGTGTGCGGGATCGGGTCGCTCCCCCCGAAGAGCGAGGTGTGGGCCGGCTCCGAGGCGAGCGCCGAGAACGTGAGAGCACCAACGAAGCGCTGGGCGTCGTCGGTGAGCACCGGCGAGACGAACGCCCCGGCGTCGACGAGGCGCCGACAGACCTCCACTGCCTTGTAAGCGGCGATGCCGCCGCTCACACAGAGCACGATCCGCCGGCCCCGCAGGGCCCAGGTCGTGTCGCCGGGCGTGTCCATCTCGACGTCGGGGAGGTGGCCCGCTATTCGGCGGGCGTCTCCGCGGCCTCGAGCTCCACCTCGAGGGGCGCCGCCTCCTGGCCAGCCTCACCGGCGTCGTCGGCCTCGGCCTCGACCGGGATCCAGCGGATCTTGTCCTGGCTGATCTCTTCGAGAGAGATCGACAGCGGCTTGCCGGAGGTCACCAGGACCTGCGGCGGCACGATCTTGCCCAGGCCGTCGCCCTGCTGGTTGTAGTAGTCGTTGATCTCACGGGCCCGCATCGACGCGAGGGTCACGAGGGTGAACTTCGAGCCCACGCGCTCGAGGAGGACCTCCATCCGGGGCTCCATGAGGTTGGCACGGTGCTCGGCCATGGTCGATTCCCTCCTCGCCCGGACCAGGGTCCTCCCGGGGTGCGGGACTGCCCAGTTCCTGGCGTCGGTGCGGCGGATCGTGGGTGGGGTCATCCCCGCCCACGGCGAGCCTGAAGGATACCAGCCACCACCCGCACAGTCTCGGAGAGGTCGTCATTGACCACGATCTCGTCGAAGTCCGCCGCCTGACGCTCCTCGGCCTCGGCTTGATCGAGCCGGCGCTCCAGGGCGGCCCGGTCGGCGTCCGGGTCCCGACCGAGGAGGCGTCGGCGCTGGACCTCCCGGGAGGGCGGCGCCACGAAGACGAGCAGAGCATCGGGAAAGGCCTCCCTGACGGCGCGCGCACCCTGCACGTCGAGTTCGAGGACGACGTCGTCTCCGGTGGCGAGGTGCTCGTCGATGGGGCCTCGCGGGGTGCCGTACCGGGCGTCGTAGACCGCGAACTCCTCCAGGAACTCCCCCGCCGCTGCCCGATCGGCGAACTCATCGGCCGTCAGGAACCAGTACTCGCGCCCATGATGCTCACCGGGGCGCAGCGGACGGGTCGTCGCCGACACCGACAGCCACAGGCGAGGGTCGGTGGCGAGGAGCTCGCGGATGACGGTCCCCTTGCCCACTCCCGACGGGCCGGCCACCACGATCAGCACGGCTCGCCGAACTGCTCGAGCACCCGCCGACGCTGGTGCTCGCCGAGCCCGCGGAGGCGACGGCTCTCACTGATGCCGAGGTCGCGCAGGAGCCGGCGGGCCCGGACCTTGCCGATCCCCGGGAGCGACTCGAGCATGCTGAGGACCTTCAGGTTGGCGACCATCTCGTCGGTGGCGGCGAGGTCGAGCAGCGCCGGCAGCGTGAGATCACCCGCTTTCAGGCGCTCTTTGACCTCCGCGCGTACCTGACGGGCCTGCGCCGCCTTCTCGAGTGCCGCGTGGCGCTGCTCGGGCGTGAGCGCCGGCGGACGGAGCGGGGACTGCGCCATGGGAGCCGAAGTATACGAACGCCCCGTCAGAGCGCCGCGGCGACTTCGGCGTGCACGGCGGCAGCCGCCGCGGCCGGATCGTCGGCTGCGGTGACCGCTCGACCGATCACGAGCCACGTGGCGCCGTCGGCGATCGCCGCGGCCGGAGTGCCGACCCGCGCCTGGTCGTCGAGCGCTGACCCCGCCGGGCGGATGCCCGGCACCATCGTGCGCATCCCGGCACCGGTCGCTCGGGCCGCCTCCAGGGCCGAGCACACGACCCCGTCGCAACCAGCGGCCACGGCCGTCGCAAGGCGTTCGGGGAACGCACCAGCGTCGGGATCGCTCGTCAGCACGGTGACGCCCAGCGCGACGGGCACGGGCAGCCCGATGTCGGCCGCCCCCTCCCGCAGCCCCTCGACCCCGGCGGTGAGCATCTCGACGCCACCGGCGGTGTGGAAGTTGCACAAGTCGACGCCCAACCGGCCGTAGACGCGGGCGGCCCGGCGGACCGTGGTCGGGATGTCGTGGAGCTTCAGGTCGCAAAAGACGCGGTACCCGAGATCGTGGAAGCGGGCGAACGCCGATGGACCCGCCTCGGCGTAGAGCTCCATGCCGACCTTCACCGTGGAGAACCACTCCCCGACCTTGGTGGCCATGGCCTCGGCCTGGGCCATGCCCCCGACGTCGAGGGCGAGCACGAGACGGTCGCGGGCGTCGGCCGGCACCCAGACGGGATCGGCGGCGTGGGCGTTCATCGGTTGGGCCTTTCGTCGAGTGCGCCGACCAGATCGGCGACGCGGCGGACTCCGTGGCGTGCACACCACGCCAACAGTTCGTCGAGGATCCGCAGCGGGGCGCGCGGATCGAGGAAGGTGGCGGTGCCCACGCCTACGGCGCACGCCCCAGCCAGGAGCATCTCGACCGCATCGGTTCCCGAGGCCACGCCTCCGGTGCCGATCACCGGGACCCCGGGCAGGGCCCGCGACACGTCGTGGACCACCCGCAGCGCTACCGGCTTGATCGCCGGACCCGAGAGACCCCCGTTGCCGGCGCCGAGCGCCGGGACGCGACGCTCCGCATCGATCACGAAGGCGCGCAGGGTGTTGACGCAGGTGAGGCCCGTCGCTCCGGCCCCGACGGCCGCCTCCGCGATCGGGACCACGTGGGTGACGTTCGGCGAGAGCTTGGCGAACACCGGCACGGCACCCACGACCTCGACCACCGCGCGCACCGTCTCGGCGGTGGCCACCGGGTCGTGGGCGATGATCTCGCCGTGACCGTGGTTGGGACAGCTGAGGTTGACCTCGACGGCCACGATGCCCGGAGCGTGCACGAGCGCGTCGGCCGCCACCACGTAGTCCTCGACCTCCCGGCCCCACACCGAGGCGATGACCCGCGCTCCCCGGGCCACGAGCGCGGGGAGGTCGGCCTCCAACCAGGCGTCCACGCCCGGACCCTGGAGGCCGACGGCGTTGACCATCCCGCTCCCGGCCGGGTGGAGCCGCGGCGCGGGGTTCCCGTCCCAGGCGAAGGGCGCCTGGCTCTTCGTGGTCACCGCACCGAGACGGGCCGGATCGCACAGCCGGGCGACCTCGTCGCCGTGGCCGAAGGTACCCGAGGCGGTGACCACTGGGTTGGGCAACACCAACGGTCCGAGAGTCGTGGTCAGGTCGACCCCTGCGGCGGAACGGCCCACGCTCAGACCTCCAACTGCAGCTGGTGGTCGTCGTGGTATTCCTGCAGCGACCGCACGCTCGGCTCGCGTCCATACTCGGCGATCCCCGCCGCGGCGGCCAGCGCCGCCGCCACCGTGGTGATGCAAGGGACCTTGTGGCGCGTCGCCGCCCGTCGGATGTGCTCGCCGTCGACCCGCGGGCCCCGACCCCGGGGCGTGTTGATCACCAGGTCGACGCGACCCGAAGCGATCAGGTCGACGGCGTCGACCGCGTCGCCGTCACGGTCACCGACCTTGGCCACCACCTGCTCGACCCGCAGGCCGTCGGCCTCGAGCGCCGCGGCAGTCCCGGCGGTCGCGACCAGCGAGAACCCACCCTCGACGAACCGTCGGGCGGCGCGCAGGCCGGCCGCCTTGTCGCGGTCGGCGACCGACAGGAACACCGTGCCCGATCGGGGCAGGGCATTGCCCGCTCCCGCCTGGCTCTTGACGAACGCCAGCCCGAACGACCGGTCGACGCCCATCACCTCGCCGGTGGAGCGCATCTCCGGACCCAACACCGTGTCGACGGTCGGGAACCGGTTGAACGGCAGGACCGCCTCCTTCACCGACACGTGGCCCCCCTCGCTCGGCGGACGCAGCAGCCCCTCGGCGCGCAGCTCGTCGAGCGTGGACCCCGCCATCACCCGGGCGGCGACCTTGGCGAGCGGGACTCCGGTGGCCTTGCTCACGAACGGCACGGTGCGGCTCGCCCGCGGGTTCGCCTCGATCACGAACACCTGCCCGTCCTTCACCGCGTACTGCACGTTGAGCAGGCCGCGGACGTCGAGCGCGTCGGCCAGGGCCTGCGTGTGGCGTTCGATCGTCGCCACGACCTCGGCGTCGAGGGTCTGCGGCGGCAGCGCGCAGGCCGAGTCGCCGGAATGGACCCCGGCCTCCTCGATGTGCTCCATCACGCCGCCCACCAGGAATCCCCCGGCGTGGTCGCGCAGCGCGTCGACGTCGACCTCGATGGCGTCCTCGAGGAAGCGGTCGACCAGCGCCGGCCGCTCGGCCGACAAGCCACCCTCACGCCCGAGCGAGCCGGCACCCGCCAACTCGGCCATGGCCGAGTCCAGCTGCGCCTCGTCGTAGACGATCTGCATGGCCCGACCCCCGAGGACGTAGGACGGGCGCACCAGGACCGGGTAACCGACGGACGCCGCGATCACCCGGGCTCCCACCGTGTCGATGGCCGTGCCCCCCTCCGGTTGCGGGATCCCCAACCGATCGCACAGGGCGTTGAACTGCTCCCGGTCCTCGGCGAGGTCGATCGAGGTGGGACTCGTCCCGAGGATCGGGATCCCCGAGCGCTCGAGGGCGTGGGCGAGCTTCAGCGGCGTCTGGCCGCCCAGGCTCACGATCACCCCCGCGAGGGGCTGCGCGCCACCCGAGAGTGCGTCGCACACGTTGCGGACGCCCTCTTCGCTGAGCGGCTCGAAGAACAGCCGGTCGCTCGTGTCGTAATCGGTCGACACGGTCTCGGGGTTGCAGTTGACCATGACCGTCTCGTAGCCGGCGGCGGAGAGCGCGAACGCGGCGTGGACGCAGCAGTAGTCGAACTCCACCCCCTGCCCGATCCGGTTGGGACCGCTCCCCAGGATCACCACCGCCGGGCGCTCGAGCGGGGTGACCTCGTCCTCGTCCTCGTAGGTGCCGTAGTGGTAGGGCGTGCGTGCCGCGAACTCCGCCGCGCAGGTGTCGACGGTCTTGTAGGTGACCCGCACGCCGGCGTCGAGCCGATCAGTACGCACCCGCTCCGCATCGACGCCCCAGAGGTGGGCGAGTTGAGCGTCACCGAAGCCGAGGCGTTTGGCCCAGCGCCAGTCACGCCGCGACATCGCGTCGGGGCCGCCCTTGGCGGCGAGCACTCCGCGTGCCTCGCTGATCTGGGCGAACTGGTCGAGGAACCACGGGTCGATCGCCGTGGCCTCGTACAGCCGCTCGACGCTCGCCCCCCGCCGCAGCGCCGCCTCGACGTGGAAGATCCGGTCGGGGGTGGCGGTCGCCGCGTGACGCACGAGTTCGTCGAGGCTCTGGGCGTCGTAGGCCACCTCGGCGGGATCGGCGTTGAGTCCGGCGCGACCGGTCTCGAGGCTGCGGCACGCCTTCTGCAGCGACTCGGCGAAGGTCCGGCCGATCGCCATGACCTCGCCCACCGACTGCATCTGGGTCCCGAGGATCCCCGACGCCCCGGGCAGCTTCTCGAACGCCCAGCGCGGGATCTTGGTCACGACGTAGTCGATGGTGGGCTCGAACGACGCCGGGGTCACGCCCGTGATGTCGTTGACGATCTCGTCGAGCGTGTAGCCCACCGCCAGGCGCGCCGCGATCTTGGCGATCGGGAAGCCCGTGGCCTTCGATGCCAGGGCGCTCGATCGCGACACCCTGGGGTTCATCTCGATCACGACCATCTCCCCGTTCGCCGGGTCGAGGCCGAACTGGACGTTGGAACCACCCGTCTCGACGCCGATGCGCCGGATGCAGGCGAAGGCCGCGTCGCGCATGCGCTGGTACTCGACGTCGGTGAGCGTCTGGATGGGGGCCACGGTGATGGAGTCGCCCGTGTGAACCCCCATCGGGTCGAGGTTCTCGATCGAGCAGATCACGACGACGTTGTCGGCGCGGTCGCGCATGACCTCGAGCTCGAACTCCTTCCAGCCGAACACCGACTGCTCGAGGAGGATCTCTCGAACCGGGCTGGCGTCGAGTCCGCGCTGGGCGAGGTCGCCGAGGCTCTCGACGTCGTGGGCGAACCCGGTTCCGCCGCCACCCAGGATGAACGACGGCCGGCAGATCAGGGGGAAGCCGACCTCGACCCCCACCTCGAGGGCTTCCTCGACCGTGTAGGCCAGACCCGACCGGGGCGTGGCCAGACCGATCTCGGCCATCGCCTCTTTGAATCGCGAGCGGTCTTCGGCCGTGTGGATCGCCTCCACGCTCGCGCCGATGAGCTCCACCCCGTACTCGGCCAGCACCCCGGCGTCGTGCAGCGCGATGGCCAGGTTGAGGGCGGTCTGGCCCCCGAGGGTCGGGAGGAGCGCGTCGGGGCGCTCCTTGGCGATGATGCGGGTGACGGACTCGACGTCGAGCGGCTCGACGTAGGTGGCGTCGGCGAACTCCGGGTCGGTCATGATCGTCGCCGGATTGGAGTTGACCAGCACGACCCGGTAGCCCTCGTCGCGCAGCACCCGGCACGCCTGGGTCCCGGAGTAGTCGAACTCGCAGGCCTGCCCGATCACGATCGGCCCGGAGCCGATCAGGAGGATCGTGTGGAGATCGTCGCGGCGCGGCATCACCGACCGCCCATGAGCTCGGTGAACGTGGTGAACAGGTACGCGGCGTCGTGCGGACCGGGTCCGGCCTCGGGATGGTGCTGGACACTGAAGGCGGGAACGTCGCGGACCCGGAGTCCCTCGACCGTGCCGTCGTTGAGGTTGACGTGGGTGATGTCGGCTCCTCCCGGCACGGTGTCGGCCATCACCAGGTAGTTGTGGTTTTGGCTCGTGATCTCGACCCGACCGGTCTCGACGTGACGCACCGGGTGGTTGGCCCCGTGGTGGCCGAACGGGAGTTTGTGGGTCTCGGCCCCCAGCGCCAGGCCCATCATCTGGTGACCCAGGCAGATGCCGAAGATCGGGACGGCGCCGAGGAGGGCCCGCACCGTGTCGGGGACCCCGGCCACCGCCGACGGGTCGCCCGGCCCGTTGGAGACGAACACGCCGTCGGGACCGCGGGCGAGCACGTCGGCCGCACTGGTGCCCGCGGGCACCACCTCGACCCGGCACCCCGCACCGACGAGGTGCCGCAGGATCGTCCGCTTGATGCCCAGGTCGAGAGCCACCACCCGGTAGGGCGCGTCGTCGTCGCCCACCACGTAGGGCTCCCGGGTGGTGACGGTGGACACGAGGTCGGTGCCGTCGGTGGCGCGGGCGGACGCCGCGGCCGCGCGGACCGCGGTCTCGTCGGCCCCGAACGCCCCCGGCCGGGCACCGGTGTCACGCAGGTGACGGGTGAGGCGGCGGGTGTCGATCCCGGCCATCACCGGTACTCCGGCCCGGGCGAGCAGCGACCCGAGGTCACCGGTGCTGCGCCAGTTGCTCGGGCGCCGAGCCAGGTCACGCACCAAGACGCCGCGGCAGTGCGGACGGGCGCTCTCGAAGTCGTCGTCGTTCACCCCGTAGTTGCCGATGTGGGGATAGGTGAACGTGATCATCTGCCCGGCGTACGACGGGTCGGTGACGATCTCTTGATACCCCGACCACGACGTGTTGAACACGACCTCACCCACCGCCACCGCCGAAGGATCGGTGACCTCGCCCTCGAACACCTCGCCGTCGTCGAGCACCAGCACGCCGTCGTACCACGTCGTCTCCATCACCGCTCCGTCCATCGTGCTCCCGATCCTTGCGGCCGTCCGGCCCACCCTGGCGCCTTCGTTCCCCGCGGCCCGTTCACCGCCGGGCCCTTCCGTCGTGCACCACGACCTCGCCCCCGAGGACCGTGTGCCGGACCTTGCCGGTGAGCATCCGCCCTGCGTAGGGCGTGTTGCTCGCCCGGCTCGCCAGAGCCCCGGCGTCGACCGTCCACCGCAGGGCCGGGTCGAACACGCAGAGGTTCGCCCGGGCGCCCGCGGCGACGGGTCCACCGTGGTGCCCGAGTCCGGCAATCGCCGCCGGCTTCCACGAGCAGGCGGCGAATGCCTGCGCCGGGGTCAGCACGCCGGGCTCGACCAACTCGTCCCAGACCAGTGCGAGCGCCGTCTCCAGACCGAGCATGCCCGAGGGCGCTTCGGCGAAGGGGCGCTCCTTGGCCTCGGTCGGATGGGGCGCGTGGTCGGTGGCGACGCAGTCGATGGTCCCGTCGGCCAGGCCGGCTTTGATGGCGGCGAGATCGTCGGCCGTGCGCAGTGGCGGATTGACCTTGAAGACCGGATCGAAGGTCGCGCAGCACTCGTCGGTGAGGGTGAAGTGGTGCGGAGCCGCCTCGGCACTCACCGGCAGACCGCGTGCCTTGGCCTGACGGACGAGCTCCACCGCGCCAGCGGTCGAGACGTGCTGGAAGTGCACCCGCGCGCCGGTGAGCCCGGCGAGGATGACGTCACGGGCGACGATGACCTCCTCGGCGACCGCCGGCCGCCCCGGGATACCGAGACGGCTCGACCACTCGCCTTCGTGCATCGCTCCACCGGCGACCAGGGCAGGGTCCTCGGCGTGCTGGGAGATCACCGCTCCGGGAAGCATCCGCGAGTACTCGAGGGCACGGCGCATCACCCCGGCGTCGGCGACGCAGTCGCCGTCGTCGGTGAAGATCCGCACTCCGAGCGCGTGCAGTTCGCCCATCGGCGCCAACTCGACCCCTTGGCGGCCCCGGGTGATCGCACCGGCCGACGCCACCTCGCAGCTGGCGTGCTCGGCTGCGGCCAGCACCGCCCGCACCACCCACGGGTCGTCGAGCGCCGGGGTCGTGTTGGGCATCGCGACCACCGCGGTGTAGCCGCCGAGGGCTGCGGCTCGCGCCCCGGTGTCGATCGTCTCGGCCTCCTCCATGCCCGGCTCGCGCAGGTGGACGTGCACATCGACCAGGCCTGGCGTCACGAGGCAGCCGGCGGCGTCGAGGACCTCGTCGCCGCGCAGGCCCGCTCCCACCTCGACCACTCGGCCACCGCGCACCAGCACGTCGGCCGTCCGCTCGCCCGTGGCGTCGAGCACCGTTCCGCCCTTGATCACCAGATCCGTCATCGCGTCACCCGTCTCGTCCGTCGTGTTGGTCCTGCCGGTCCTGGCGATCGCGTGCACGCCGAGCGCCGTTCCCGTCCGGCGCCTCCGGCCCGTCCTGCGCAATCAGCCCGTCCTGCGCCTCCGACACGTCGGGCACGTCGGGCCCGCCGAGCAGCCGGTAGAGGACCGCCATGCGCACCGCGACACCGTTGGTCACCTGCTCGAGGATCACCGACCGCGGACTCTCCGCCACCTCGGCGGCGATTTCGACTCCACGGTTCATCGGACCCGGGTGCAGGATCAGCGCGTCGGGCCGCAAGCGCGCCGCCCGCTCCACCGTCAGCCCGAACCGGCCGGAGTACTCGCGCAGCGACGGGAAGAGCGCTCGCTCCTGCCGCTCGCGCTGGATGCGCAGCATCGAGATGGCGTCGAGGTCCGGCAGGAGGTCGTCGAGGTCGTGACGGACCTCGACCGGCCATCCCGCGAGGCTCGCGGGCAAAAGCGTGGGGGGCGCGACCAGGGTGACACGCGCACCGAGGGTGGTGAGGGCACGGACGTCGGACCGGGCCACCCGCGAGTGCAGGATGTCGCCGACGATCGCGACGTGGGCACCCTCGAGGCTCGGACCGAGATGACGGCGCAGGGTGAAGACGTCGAGCAGGGCCTGGGTCGGATGCTCCCGAGCGCCGTCGCCGGCATTGATCACGTGGGCGTCGATCCAGCCGGCGATCCGGTGGGGGGTCCCCGCCGCCTGGTGCCGGACGACCACCGCGTCGATGCCCATGGCCTCGATGGTCTGCACGGTGTCACGCAGCGACTCGCCCTTCTTCACCGACGACGAAGCCACCGAGAAGGCCATCACGTCGCAGGACAGCCGCTTGGCCGCCGTCTCGAAGGAGAGGCGCGTCCGGGTCGAGTCCTCGTAGAACAGCGAGACCACCACCTTGCCCCGCAACGCCGGCACCTTCGGGATGTCGCGCTGGGTGACCTCGCGGAACGATTCGGCGAGGTCGAGCAGCTCCTCGATCCCGGCGCGGTCGAGGTCAGCGATCGAGAGGAGGTGCCTCACGCGCCCACCTCCGCGCTCCCCGACGGCGACCACAGATCGATTCCGTCGTCCTCGCCGTCGGTCTCGGCGAGCCTGACCCGCACGTCTTCGGCCGCCCTGGTGGGCAGGTTCTTGCCCACGAAGTCGGCCCGGATCGGCAGCTCGCGGTGCCCGCGGTCGACCAGGACCGCCAGCTGCACCGCCCGGGGCCGCCCGAGCTCGGTCAGGGCGTCGAGGGCGGCGCGGACGGTCCGGCCCGTGAACAGCACGTCGTCGACGAGCACCACGACCCGACCGGTGACGTCGACCGGGACCGCCGTGGGCCCGAGCGGCTGCACCGGCCGCAACGCGATGTCGTCACGGTAGAAGGCGACGTCGAGCGCACCCACCGGCACGTCGACGCCCTCGAAGCCGGCGATGGCCGACGCCAGCCGGCGCGCGATCGCCACTCCGCGCGTGTACAGACCCACGAGCACGACGTCGTCGGCGCCCTCGTTGCGCTCCACGATCTCGTGGGCGATCCGGGTCTGGGCCCGACGCAGCGCCTCGCCGTCGAGCACCCGGGTACGCCACACGAAGTCGTCACCCGACCCCGCCCACGCGCCGGAGCGACCGACCGATTCACCCGGATCGCTCGCGGAACGACCGCTCCCCGGAACTCCGGGAGCGGCCGTGGGCGCAGGTTCGTTCTCAACGGCGCGGCGCGCAGCAGTCATCGTGGCTCCACCCGTAGAGGCCTCTCGGGACCTCCTTCACGAGTGGGCGGAGCGTATCACCCGCATCCGGCCACGGACGCGACCGGGGCCGGGCACCCGGCCCGGCCCCAGCAGCACGAGTGCCCGATCAGGCGTTGGGCTTGTCGCCGGACGCGGCGGCCTTGGCCATCGAGTCCAGCCGGTCGATCATCCCCATGCGCTCCTGGCCCACCTCGGCGAAGCGTGCGGAGA
Organism: Actinomycetes bacterium; assembly: GCA_037142235.1. Taxonomy (GTDB): domain Bacteria; phylum Actinomycetota; class Acidimicrobiia; order IMCC26256; family PALSA-555; genus CAIUKV01. The sequence continues at coordinate 7,565 of JBAXBB010000012.1, read as the reverse complement.
TCTCGTCGACCGTCCAGCGGCCGTCCTTGTCCATCCCGCGGACCTCGGTCGGCTGGTTCCAGACTCCGATGTGCCCACCGTTGGCGGTGTACACCTGGCCGGTGACCTCGCGGGCGGCGGGGCCGAGCAGCCACGCCACCAGCGGCGCCACGTCCTCGGGCTCACCCATCTGGAGCTCCATCGGGACCTGGCCCGACATGCGGGACTTGGCCACCGGAGCGATGCAGTTGGCGGTGACGCCGTACTTGTACATGCCCACCGCGGCGCTGCGGCAGAGCGAGACGATGCCGCCCTTGGCCGCGCTGTAATTGGCCTGGGCCACCGAACCGGCAAAGGCACCCGACGTGAAGCCGATCATCGTGCCGGACTTCTGCTCCCGGAAGATGGGGGCCGCGGCGCGAAACACGGTGAACGTGCCCTTGAGGTGGGTCTCGATCACCGGGTCCCACTCGTTCTCACTCATGTTGAAGAGCATGCGCTCGCGCAGGATGCCGGCGACGCAGACCACGCCGTCGATCCGCCCGAAGGTGTCGACCGCCGTCTGGACGATCCGCGCGCCGCCCTCCATAGTCGTGACGGTGTCGGCCACGGCCACGGCGTTTCCGCCCGCCGCCTTGATCTCGGCCACGACCTCGTCGGCGACCTCACTGCTCGGGTCGTTGCCGTCCATGCCCACGCCGTAGTCGGCGACGACCACGCTCGCGCCCTCCGCCGCGCAGGCGAGGGCGATCGCTCGGCCGATCCCCCGGCCGGCGCCGGTGACGGCGATGCTCAATCCATCGAGGTAACCCATGTCGTTGCGTCCTTTCGAGTGACGACCGTTCTCGGCCCCGGGGCAAACTAGTCGTCGGCGCCGTCGAGGGGCAGCGTGGCGAGCATCGCCTCGATCAGACCCCCCTGGAGCCCGGTCAGCCAGGAGTAGACCGCCCGCTCCGCGGCGTGGGGCGACGCCGGGTCGATCTGGGAGTAGTCGGACTCGTCGGTCACCCTGAGGAGCGTGCCCAGGGTCAGGCGGGCGTCGTTGCAGACGGCGATCCACCCCTCGACCTCGGCCGGGTCGAGGGCCACCCGGAGGCGTCGACCCTTCGGGACCGCCCCGTCGAGCGTGGCCAGCATCCGGTCGAGGCCGTCGAGGCGGTCCCGCAGCAGCTCCGGGTGGACCGTCGAGCGCCATTCCTGCTCGGCGGACTCCTCGGTGGGGTCCAGGTAGGCCCTCGGGAACAGGCGGTCCCGGACCGGGTCGGGCGGGCCCCCGGGCTCGAGGCCGGCCGGGGAGTCCGGCAGGTAGCGGGCGCGCAGGAGTTCGGGGATCTGACGGAGCACCGCCACCTCCGCCGGCTCGAAGGAGCACACGGCGCCACCGTCACGGGACGGACGCAGCCTCACCGGGCGGCGCTCACGAGGGGTGCTCCATCGTGGCCCAGAGCCCGTGAGCGTGCAGGCGGGCGACGTCGGCCTCACACTGCTCCCTCGAGCCGTCGCGGACGACCGCCCGCCCCTCGTGGTGCACGGCGAGCATCATCCGGGTGGCCTTCTCGCGGGAGTACCCGAACAGTTTCTGGAGCACGAGCACGACGTACGACATGAGGTTCACCGGATCGTTCCAGACCACCACGATCCAGGGAGTGTCGGTCGCACTGCGCTGAGCGAGATCCGGTCGCTCGACCTCGACCGGAGCCGTCGTCGCGTTCGCGGTGATCGCGGTGATCGCGCCGACCGCTCCGATCGCGCTCATGCCCCGGCGACGCCGTCGACGCCTCGGGCCTGCTCGGCGACCCGGGAGAGCAGGCCGTTGACGAACCGACCGGAGTCCTTGGTCGAGTACTCCTGGGCGAGACCCACGGCTTCGCTGATCACGACGGCGGTGGTGAGTTCGAGGTGCCAGCCCAACTCGTACGCGCCGATGCGCAGGAGTGCCCGGTCGACGGCCGGCATGCGCTCCACCGCCCAGTGCTCCGAGAAGCGCGCCAGCCATCCATCGATCTCGGCCCGGTGGGCGTCGACTCCCTCGACCAGGTCGACCGCGTAGGGGTCAGGGGCGACCGGCTGCTCGGCCAGGACCGCCATGGCCGTCAGGCCGCGCGTCTCGCACTCGTAGCAGAGGCTGAGCGCCCGCTCTCGCGCCTCGCGCCGGGTCGTCATCGGGTGCGGTGGAAGCGCCGGTCAGGCGCGGGCGAGGTACTCGCCCGATCGCGTGTCGACCTTGATGCGCTCACCCGTCTCGATGAACAGGGGCACCTGGACCACCAGACCGGTCTCGACCGTGGCCGGCTTGCGGGCGCCGGAGACCCGGTCGCCCTGGACCCCGGGCTCGGTCTCGGTGATCATGAGCTCGACCGAGGCCGGGAGCTCCACGCCCACCACGGCATCGTTGTAGATCGGGAGGACGACGGTGTCGCCCTCCTTGATGAAGCTCACGGCGTCGCCGAGCTGGTTGGGCTGGACCTCGATCTGCTCGTAGTTCTGGTTGTCCATGAAGACGAACGCCACGCCTTCGCGGTACAGGTACTGCATCTCGCGCTTGTCGATGACGGCGAGGGGCACCTTCTCGTCGGCCCGGAAGGTGCGCTCGATCACCGCTCCCGTGCGGAAGTTCTTCAACTTGGTCCGCACGAAGGCGCCCCCCTTGCCGGGCTTGACGTGCTGGAACTCGACCACGGTCATGAGCCCCTCGGGGAGGTTGAGGGACATGCCGTTCTTGAAGTCGTTGGTGGAGACGCTCACGATTCGCTCTCTCGGTTTCGGTCAGACGACCAGCTGCTTGGGGAACTCGGTGAGGGCGTCGGCTGCGTCCTCGGTGACCACGAGGGTGTCCTCGATGCGCACACCACCGACGCCCGGGAGGTACACGCCAGGCTCGACCGTGACCACGTCGCCGGAGGCCAGGGTACCACTCGAGGTGCGGGCGACCCGCGGGGACTCGTGGATCTCGAGCCCCACGCCGTGCCCGGTGCCGTGCGCGAAGGACGCACCGAAACCGGCGGCATCGATCACCGACCGGGCGGCGAGGTCGACGGCGGCGAGGTCGGTGCCCGGGCGGACGACGTCGCGACCCGCCCGCTGGGCGGCCAGGACGGTCTCCCAGACGTGGACGGCGTCGGCCGAGGGCTCGCCGACGCTCACCGTCCGGGTCATGTCCGAGCAGTAGCCGTCGACGATGCACCCGAAGTCGATCACGATCAACTCGTGGCGTCCGATCCGCCGGTCGCTCGGACGGGCGTGGGGACGCGACCCGTTCGGACCCGCCGCCACGATCGGGTCGAAGCTGACCGCGCTCGCACCCCGACGACGCATCCCGAACTCGAGGGCCAAGGCGAACTCGCGCTCGGTCGGAGCGTCGGCGAGCGTCGGGAGGAGCTCGGCCAGGGCCTCGTCGGCGATCGCGCAGGCGGCCCGGATGCGGGCCACCTCGGCCGGCTCCTTCCGCCGGCGCACGTCCTCCACCAGGCCGTCGGTCGCGATCAGCTCGCAGTCGGGGAAGGATCGTGCGTACCCGCGCTGCTGCGCCCACGAGACGCTCGGCGCCTCCAGGCCGACGCGCGCGTGACCACCCAGCGCGACCCGTTGGGCTCCGGTCTGCTCCTCGGCCGTGGCCCCGATCACCACCGTGGCGTCGGCCCCGGCCTCGGCGATCTGCAAACCGGCCTGCTCGGTGTAGCGACCATCGGTGACCAGGGTCATGGCGTCGGGGGTGACGACCACGACACCGGCCGAGCCGGTGAACCCCGTGAGGTAGCGGACGTTGACGAGTCGGGTGACGACGAGCGCGTCAACGTGTGCACCCGCGAACCCGGCCCGGACGCGGTCCGCCCGCTCCCCCACCTCGAGCCCCGGGAGGTTCGCAAGGTCCGAGCGGCTCACGAGAGTGCTCCGATCGCCGCCTCGGCGGCCAGGCGGTAGCCGGCCCGCCCGAATCCGGCGACCGTACCCGTGACGTAGGGCGCCACCACCGACCGGCGGCGCCACTCCTCGCGTGCCGCGGGGTTCGAGAGGTGGAGCTCGACCTTCACCCCGTCGAAGGCCGCCAGCGCATCGGCGATCGCGTACGACGAATGGGTGTAGGCGCCCGGGTTGATCACGATGGCCGCGCACCGTCCCCGCGCCCCCTGGAGGGCGTCGACGAGGTCGCCTTCGTGGTTCGACTGCACGTGCTCGAGGGTGTGCCCGTGCGCTTCCACGACGGTGCGGGCATCGGCCACGCAGTCGTCGAGGGTGTCGGTCCCGTAGATCTCGGGTTGACGGGTCCCGAGCAGGTTGAGATTGGGTCCGGAGACCACGAGGACCACGGCCATCAGGTCGCTCCTTCGCTGCGGACGCGCCGCGGGCGCGCCCTCCCGGCGCGCACCGCGCGCATCAGACGTCGACCCCGACGGCCCGGAAGGCCGCGGTGAGCGCGGACTGGGGTGGATCGTCGACGGTGGTCAGCCCTTCGGGCCCGTCGAGGACGAACGTGAGCCCACCGTGGGCCTTCTTGTCGCGCCGCATCACCGCCAGCAGCTCCGCAGCCCCGTGGCCTTCGGCCCGGACGGGCAGGCCCAACGACTCGACCAGGTCGCGATGGCGCTCGACCTGGGACGGTGGGATCCGTTCCAGGGCACCCGCCAACGCACCGGCGAACACGAGGCCGACCGCCACCGCCTCGCCGTGGTGGAGGTCGTGGCGGCCCGAGGTCTCGAGGGCGTGCGCCAGGGTGTGGCCGTAGTTGAGGGTGGCCCGCAGTCCGGTGCGCTCCTGCGGGTCACGGCTCACGACGTCGGCCTTGATCCCCGCACACGTCGCGACCAACGCCGTCAGCACCTCGGCGTCGCGGGCGTCGACCGCCGCCCGTTCGCGCTCCAGCAGGGCCGCGAGGCCGTGACCGTCGGCCTCCCCGCCCATCAGCGCGTACTTCACCACCTCGCCCAGCCCGGCGCGGTACTCGCGCTCGGGCAGCGTGGCCAGCGTGGCTGGATCCGCCAGGACGCCTACCGGCTGGTGGAACGCCCCGACCAGGTTCTTCCCCTCGGGCAGGTTCACGGCGGTCTTGCCGCCGATGGCGGCGTCGACCTGCGCGAGCAACGTGGTCGGGCACTGCACCACGGCGATCCCTCGGTGGTAGACCGCCGCGGCGAACCCAGCGGTGTCGCCGACCACGCCACCACCGAGGGCCACGATGGCGTCGCCGCGCAGCATGCCCGCCCCGGCCCAGCTCCGGCACAACTCCCCGACCGTGGCGAGGGTCTTGGCCGCTTCGCCGTCGGCCATCGGGCTCTCCACCACCTCGGCACCCGCCTCACCCAGCGCCGCGCGCACGGGGGCACCGTGACGCTCGAGCACCGCGGGTTGCGACACCAGTGCGACCGTGCGGCGCCCGGCCAGGAGCGTGCCGAGGCGCGCCACCGCGCCGGGCTCGACCACGACGTCGTAGGGCGGATCGACCGCGACGGTCAGGCGGGGCACCGGGTCAACTCCTCCACGACGAGCGCCGCGACGTCGTCGACCGACCGGCCGGCGGTCGCGAGCGTCAGGTGGGCGGCGGCCTCGTAGGCGGGTGCCCGCAGCGAGGCGAGGCGCTCCAGCGTCACCGCCGGGTCGTCGGGCCCGGCCAGCAGGGGTCGGCGCTCGCCGGCAGCCGCCCCACCGACCCGACGGGCCAACGTCGCGGGGTCGGCGGTGAGCCAGACCACGCAGCCGGCGGAGCGGACCCGCCGCCGGTTCTCCGGGTCGCCCATGGCGCCTCCGCCGCAGGAGATCACGAGGGGCTCGGGCGACGCGCAGGCGTCGGCGAGGGCGGTGCGCTCGAGCGCGCGGAACGCCGCCTCACCGTCGGTGGCGAAGATCTCGGGGACGGATCGCCGGCCGGTGGTCTCGACCAGTGCGTCGACGTCGACGAACGGGCGACCGAGCAACGCTGCGCACCGCCGTCCGACCGTCGTCTTCCCGACACCCATGAGCCCGATCAGCACCAGGTGGCGCTCGCCCACGGCGGCCATCTCAGAGCGTCGCGACGAAGGCGCGATGGTTGCGGACGAACTCGTCGAGGGAGTCGCCGCCGAATTTTCGCAGCGCCTCGTCGGCGAGCACCAGGGCGACCATCGTCTCGGCGACCACGCCGGCGGCGGGCACAGCGGTGACGTCGGTGCGCTCCTTGAACGAGACCGTCTCCTCCTTCGTCTCCACGTCGACGGTGCGCAGGGTCGGACGGTTGAGGGTCGCCAGGGGCTTCATGGCGGCGCGGGCCACGAGCAGCTCGCCCGTGGTCATCCCGCCCTCGGTGCCACCGGCAAGGGTGGAGCCGCGGCGGTAGGCCTTCGCGTCGGCGTCCCAGAGGATCTCGTCGTGGGCCACGCTCCCCCGCCGACCGGCGACCTCGAACCCGTCGCCGATCTCGACGCCCTTGATCGCCTGGATGCTCATGAGGGCCTGAGCCAGGAGACCGTCGATCTTGCGGTCCCAGTGCACGTGGCTGCCCAGCGCGAGCGGCACGCCGTAGCCGAGCACCTCGACCACCCCGCCGAGGGAGTCACCCTCTTTGGCCGCCGCCCGGACCGCATCGACCATGGCCGCCTCGGCCGCAGGGTCGAAGCACCGCACCGGCGACTCGTCGACCCGGGCCAGGTCGGCCGGGGTCGGCCGCGCCGCACCGGGTGCCCGGGCGTCGCCCATCTGGATCACGTGGCTGATCACGGCCGTACCGAGGTGTCCGAGGAGCTCCTTGGCCAGGGCCCCGGCCGCCACCCGGGCCGCGGTCTCGCGGGCGCTGGCGCGCTCGAGCACGTTGCGGGCGTCGTCGAAGCCGTACTTCTGCATGCCGACGAGGTCGGCGTGGCCGGGGCGGGGCTGGTGCAGAGGCTTCTCGGTGGCCCCGGGGGCCGCCGACATCTCCTCTTGCCACTTGGGCCACTCGGTGTTACGAATGATCACCGAGACGGGCGAGCCGAGGGTCCGCCCGTGGCGCACCCCGCCGAGGAACTCCACCTCGTCCTGTTCGAAGCGCATCCGAGGGCCCCGGCCGAACCCGAGCCGCCGACGCGCCAACTCCGACGCCACGGCGTCGATCGAGACGGGGAGACCGGCGGGCAGGCCCTCGACCACGACCACGAGCGCCGGGCCGTGCGACTCTCCGGCGGTGAGGTAGCGCAGCACCGGGACCACGATACTCCTGGCACCGGTCCCGACCGGTGGAGTTGCCCAGCGGTTCCGTCACCCGTTCCGTCACCGGCCGCGGCCGGGCCCGATCCCGGGCCGGTCTCAGCCGCGGTACCAGTCGAGGAGCGCCGAGCCGACGAGCACGCAGGTCAGGGTCCCGGCCGCCAGGAACGGACCGAACGGGATGGGGTCACGGGGCGATCGCCTCCGGAGCACGATCAGCCCGCCCCCCACCACCGCACCGGCGAGGAAGCCCAGGAACAGTCCCAGGACGACTTCGTCCCAGCCCAGGTACCCGAGGAACAGGCCCAGGACGAACGCGAGCTTGACGTCGCCCAGACCCAGGCTGCGGGGCGCGACCAGGTGCAGCAGTGCGAACCCCGCACACGCCGCCAGGCCGCCCACCACGGCCCGGCCGAGCCCGCCGACCCGGCCGT
>JBAXBB010000011.1:0-37499 GCA_037142235.1 Actinomycetes bacterium | reverse complement strand
GGAGGGGCGGCGCCCCGGGGGTCGGGTGCTCCTCGTGATCAGCGGCGTCGTGGCCTTCTGCGTCGTGGCGACGATTCCGGCGGCGGCGGCGGCGCTCTACAGCCAGGCCAAGGTGTCGAGCGCGCGATCGACGGCCACGCAGGCCATCCGGGCCGCTCGGGCGGGCGACACCACGCGAGCCACCTCGTTGTTCGCGCGGGCCGAGCGTGACTTCGCCGCCGCCGACGACCGCCTGTCCAGCCTGATCACCGCTCCGAGCCTCCTCGTGCCGCTCGTGGGCTCCAACGTCTACGCCGCGCAGAAACTCGCCCACACCGGGCGCGAGTTGGCGCGGGCGGGTATCGAGCTCTCCCAGGGAGTGACGACCGAGCAGCTGCGCTTCGTCGACGGCCGCGTCCCCCTCGACACCGTGGCCACCGTCGGGCCCAAGTTGGCCGCGGCGGCACGGACGCTCCGGGAGAGTGACCGCACCTTGCGTCACGTGCGCACGCCGTACCTGGTGGGTCAGCTCCGTGACGGTCTGGTCAAGCTCCGCCGTCAGCTCGACGGCGCTGCACGCGACGCCGCGCGGGCGGCGGCGACGGCCCGGGTCGCTCCGGGGGTCCTCGGTGCCGACACGCCCCGCCATTACCTGCTCCTGGTCCAGAACCCCGCGGAGCTGCGCGGCACCGGTGGTCTGATCGGCAACTGGGGCATCGTCACCGCCCAGAACGGCTCGCTCCACCTCGACAGCCTGGAGCGGACCTCGGTGTTCAACGCATCGGGGAACCCGGCGGCGCGCACCCTGAACGCGCCGGCGGACTACGTGTCGCGTTACGGGCGCTTCGATCCCGCCCGTACGTTCCAGAACGTCAACATCTCCCCCGACTTCCCGACGGTGGCGGCGGTCGCCGCCGACCTCTACCACCAGGCGAGCGGACAGACCGTCGACGGGGTGCTGGCCGTCGACCCGCTCGGTCTGGCGGCGCTCCTGTCGCTGACGGGCCCGGTGCGCGTGCCCGACTGGAAGACGCCGGTCTCGGCCGACAACGTCGTCGACGTCACGCTCCGCGACGCCTACGCGGCCTACGCCCGTACACCCGAGCGCGCCGACTTCCTCGGCGAGGTGGCCCGCGCCACCGTGGACAAGGCGACCACCGGGGAGCTGGGCAATGTCGCCCAGATGTCGCGGGTGCTCGGACCGGCCGCCCACGAGGGGCACCTCGCGGTCTGGTTCGCGGATCCGGCGGCCGAGGCGATCGTGCAGGAGATCGGCATCAGCGGGAAGGTCCCCTCCGTCACGGGGGATTCCCTCCACGTCAGCGACACCAACGCGGGCGCGAACAAACTCGACTACTACCTCGAGCGGACGATCGACTACTCGGTCACCGTCACGCCCTCGGCCGACTGGAAGGCGGCGCGGACCCAAGGGACGATCGGGGTCACCCTCGCCAACTCGGTGCCGCCGTCGGGGGTGCCCCAGATCGCGGCCGGACCGTACGAGGGCCTGATGAGCACGCTGGTCTACGGCCAGAACCACACCTACCAGTCCGTGTACACGCCGCTCACGCTCACGGGTGCTGCACTGGGTGGTCAGGCGATCGGTGTGGAGGGCACCCGGGAACTCGGGCGTAACGTCTACAGCGCCTACGTCGACGTGTTCTCCCAGGGCAACGCGATCCTCACCCTCGAGGTGGCCGGCGACGTGGGGTTGCGCTCCGGCGGTTGGTACGACCTGACCCTCGTTCGTCAGCCCACCCTGCGAGCCGACAAGGTCAACGTCGGCATCGCCGTGCCACCGGGTTTCGAGATCCTCGCGACCCGAGGCCTCGCGCTCGAGGGGGGTCAGGCGGCTGGCACGATCATGCTGTCGCAGAACCGGACCGTGAGCGTCCGGATCGGTGCGACCTCGGGCAACGTCTGGGACCGTCTCGTGAGCGGGAACGGATGAACCGTCCTCCGCTCGCATCCTTCGCCGCTGACGTCCACTCCCAGAACGGCGAGGACGGGATCCTCTCCGAGGTGCTCGACCGCCTCGACTCGGTCACCGACCTCGACCGCTGGTGCGTCGAGGTGGGCGCGTGGGACGGCGTGTTCCTCTCCAACACCTGCAATCTGGTCCGGGAGCGCGGATACCGCGCCGTGATGATCGAGAGCGATCCGGCGCGGGCCCGGATGATCGTGCAGCACCATCCCGGTGACGCGGTCATCCCCGTCGCGGCCCGTGTGGGCACGAGCGGCGCTGACTCCCTCGACGCGATCCTGGCCCGGACGCCCGTCCCGCCCGACTTCGACGTCTGCTCGATCGACGTCGACGGCATCGACTACTGGATCCTGGCGTCGCTCCGGCGCTCCCGACCCAAGGTCGTCGTGATCGAGTACAACCCGACGGTCCCGAACGCCGTCGACTACGTCCAGGCGTCCGATCCGCGGGTGCAGCGGGGTGCGAGTGCCGCGGCCCTCTGTCGCCTCGCGGCCGAACTGGGCTACGTGCTGGTGGCGGTCACGGTCTGCAACCTCGTGCTGGTGCGGGCCGATCTCGCCGGAGCGGTGGTCGACGGGTCGACGGCGCTCGGTGACCTGCGCCCGCCGGACGAGGGTGTCGTCCACGCCTTCGCGGGGTACGACGGCACCGTGCTCCTCGACCGGGCGCTCGAGATCCCCTGGCTGGAACGCCAGTTCTGGGGCGCCGACCTGCAGGTCGTCCCGGCGCTCCTGCGCGGGTACCGGCCGAACCGGCGCGGTCCCCGCGAGGTCGCCTGGCGAGTCTGGAGCGCATTCCGCGGGCGCGTCCACGCCCTGGGGGCCCGGGTGGCCCGGACCGCACCGTTGGCCGGTCCCGGCACCGTGTTGGCTCGGGCCGAGTCCGGGGCGATGCCCGGGCGTCCGGTGGGGCAGCCGACCTCCACGGCCGCACTGCTGGAGTTCCTCGGGGCGTTGCACCCTCGGGATCCGGGAGTCCCGCTGGTCCGACTCGGGCCCGACGCCGACGGCGGGTACCTCGTGCCTGACGACCTCGACGGGATCGAGGCGTGTTTCTCGCCCGGTGTCGGCTTGGTCACCGGCTTCGAGCAGGACTGTGCCGATCGGGGGATGGCCGTGTTCCTCGCCGACGGCACCGTGGACGATCCCACGGGCGGTGATCCGCGCCTGCGCTTCGTCCGGACCAACGTGGGCGCTACCGACGGCGACGGGGTCGTGTCGCTCCGACGCTGGATCGCCGACTCCCTGCCCGGAGTTTCGGGTGACCTGCTCCTCCAGATCGACGTCGAGGGTGCGGAGTACGCGACGCTGCTCGCCGCGCCGCCGGAGGTCCTCGCCCGATTCCGGATCGTGGTGGTGGAGCTGCACCATCTCGAACTGCTTGGATCGGCGGGCTTCTTCGACGTGGTCCGCGCGACGCTCGACCGCCTGTGGCCGACGCACGTCTGCGTGCACTCCCATCCCAACAACGCCGACCGGCTGGTCTCGGTCGGTGGTGTCCTGGTCCCCGCCACCCTCGAAGTGACCCTGCTGCGCCGGGACCGGATCCGTACCGACGACGAACAGTTCGCCACGGAGTTCCCTCACCCGCTCGACCGCGACAACGCCGAGGCTCCCTCCCTGGTCCTGCCGCCGGCGTTGCGCCGGACGGTCGGGGCGCCGGCCACGGGGAGTCCGACGTGACGGACGCCGCGTCCCCGGATGACGCCGGAGCCGACCGGCCGGTCGTGTGGTGCGTCATGGCGTGCCACAACCGGCGCGAGCGGACCCTGGCGTGCCTCGCGACGGTGCAGGGACAGGCGGCGATCGACCGGGTCGCCCTGCGGACGCTCGTGGTCGACGACGGATCGACCGACGGCACTGCGGCCGCCATCGCCGCGCGGTTCCCCGAGGTCGTCATCGTGCCCGGCACCGGCTCGCTGTTCTGGGGCGGCGCGATGCGGCGTGGGATCGACGCGGCGATCGAGCGGGGTGCCGATGCGCTCTGGCTGGTCAACGACGACGTCGCTTTCCGACCCGAGGCTCTCGCCCGGCTCGTCGACGCAGCGCGCCACGGTGCGGTCGGAGGTCCGACGGGCAGTGCCGGGACCGGCGCGGGCCGGCGCTGGCCGTTCCCATGGGTCGTCGGCGCCGCCAACGACCCGGTCACGGGCCACACCACCTACAGCGGCTGGGTGCGGGTCCAGAAGTGGCGACCCCGGATGCGGATGCTCGCGCCCGGCGACCGTCCGGTCCGCTGCGACCTGGCCAGCTTCAACTCGGTGCTGCTGCCCGCGGCCGACTACGTGCGTCTGGGCGGCATCGATGTGCACTTCCCGCACGGGTACGGCGACCACGACCTGAGCCGGCGGGCCACCCGGTCCGGGATCGAGCTGTTCCTCGCCCCCGGGTTCGTCGGGACGTGCGCCCCGAACCCGCCACCTCGGTGGACCGACCCGACGCTGAGCGTGGGTGAGCGGATCCGTGACCTGCACTCTCGAGCCAACCGACCGCCCGGCCAGGCCCTGCGGTACGAGTTCCGTCACTACGGGCTGGCGGCACCGTTGTTGTTCGTCCGGCCCTACATGCGGATCTTCGCCGGGGTGGTCAGGCCCGGAAGGCGTCGTCACCCGTGAGGTCGGCGATCACCCGGTCGTAGTCCGCGTCGCGGGCCGCGAGCCGGTCGATCAGGTCGGCGGCGGTGCGGGCGGCGGTCTCGAGTCGTTCGGGGTCGAGCCGGGTCCGGGTGCGCAGGCGAGGGCCGACCCCACCGGTCAGGGAGCGCTGGAGTGCGTCGACCTCTTCGGCGCGCACGAGCTCGAGCCCGTCCGACCCCACCGCCCGTCGGAGTCGCTCGGGCGAGCCGCCAAACACGTCGTCGAGGAAGAACGTCACGTCGTGGGTGAGCAGGTCGAACGCGCCGAACCACTTCCGGCCGTCGATCGTGCCGTCGTCGCTCCGGTAGTGGCGGGCGTCGTGGCGGTGGTAGTCGGCGACCCGGGCGACGTCCGGCGGGAGTTGGAGCTCACCCCGGGTCGCCGCCTCGGCTTCGTGCACGAGTGTCCAGTAGAAGTGGAACATCGAGACGACGCGCTCGCGGGCGGGCCGCACCGTGGTCAGGGTGCGGCCGATCGTCACCCCGTGACGCCCGAGCCGCGCCCGCCACCACTCCAACGCGTCGTATGGCTCGTGCTCGAGGCCGAGGCAAAAGCCAGGCCCGGTGCCGGAGTTCGGCGGGATCGGCGGGATCGGCGGGATCGGCGGGGGTCCGGCGGCATGGCGTTGGGGTGTCACCACGGTCCAGTCGGGGCTCGCCATGAGGGCAGATCGGAGCGACGTTCCCCCGGTCTTGGGGAGGTGGAGGTACGCGATGGACTGCTCGGCGGCAAGGGCGCAGTCGGCAAAGGGGGCGACCAGGCCGCCCCAGCGACGTCGACGGCGCCAGCGCACGACGGTCGACCTCACGGCCGGAAGGCGTCGTCGCCCGTGAGATCGGCGATCACCCGGTCGAAGGCCGCATCGCGCGCGGCGAGGTCGCGGACGAGGGATGCGTGCCGGGTCAGTTCGGCGACGACGTCGGGGGAGGGGGCGCCGACCCGCGCGCGTGGTGCTTCGACTCCAGCGAGGTCGAACACGACGCGGTCCACGTCGGCGGTGCGGACGAGCTCGAGGGTTCCGGTCGCGACGCGCTCACGCAGGGATCCGGAGGACCCCGCGAAGATCTCGTCGAGCCAGAACGGCTGGCCCGCACCGTGGATCGCGAACGTCTCGAGCCAGGCCCGGACGTCGGGTCGGCCGCGGTGGAGGTATTGCTCGGCGTCGCGCGCCCATCGGTGCCGGAGGGCCTCGGCGTCGGCGTCGGCGTCGTCGGCCGGGGAGGTCCAGAAGTCGGTGACCATCGAGGTGATTCGGGCGGTCGCCGGGCGCACCGTCAGGTATTCGCGCTCCACGGTGACGCCGCGATCGGCCAGGGCGCTGCGCAGCCAGTCGAGGGCGTCGACGGACTCGTGACCGAGTGCCACCAAGAGGCTCCGGCCGCGGCACGACTCCGGGTGGCGTTCGGTGATCTCCCGGCGGAGCCGGTGCCGGTCGCACTCGTCGGGTGACCAGCGCCCGCAGTCGCAGGCGTCGTGCGCGAGGTACGAGGGGTGCAGCTCCGCGCAGCGCCAGCGGTCGCTGGCGGCGAACGCGCGCCGGAACGACGTCCCGGCGGTCTTGGGGAGATGGAGGAAGGCGATGACACGATCGGCGGCCCGTCCCTGGTCGGCGACGTGATCGATCACGTCGTGCCACTGGTGGGCGTAGCGCTCGGGGTTGGCGGTCCTGGTGGCGCCGGCGAAGCGCCCCTTGGCGTGGAGGAGCCAGGGCCGGGTTCCTTCGCGTCGGAGGGTCGAGGTCAAGACGGGCTCGGTGAGGACCCCGTCGACGTCGGGTGGGGTGAGGTGGCTCGTGCTGGCGTTGACCATGCCGGCGGTCGCCACGAACCGCTGGGCCTCGGTTCGCCACGCGGTGGCCAGGGGTGGTGCCAGCTCCGCCCACTGGGCGGGGTCGGTCAGGCAGTCGTAGGCGTATTCAGGTCGGTCGCGGACCTTGGAGAGCAACGAAGGGATCCACACCTCGGCGCGGAAATCCGCGAACGCGCGCGCGCCGACCCGGTAGAGCGCGGCACCGTTGAGGTGGTGGTGGAGCTCGGGTTCGAGGGCGGGCAATTCGCTCACGTGGGGAGGCGCACCGATCATCCAGGCGTCGGGGTGGCGCTCGAGGACTCGGGTCACCGGCTCGGTCACGTCGAGTTCGACCGGGAGGGTGTCGGGCTCCGTGTACAGCACCCACTCTTCCGGATGGGCGGCGGCGACGGCGTCGAGGAGCACGAAGAACTGGAAGTTCGGTCCGGACTTCGTCCCCCACGGCGACCAGGGCAGGTCGGGGCGGTCGGCCGCGACGTGGCGGTCGATGCGGCGGGGGAGGTCGAGGTCGTGCCAACAGCAGTGGGTGGCGGCCGGATGGTCGGTGGGTGGCGGGAACGCCCGGGTGGTCCAGATGCAGACCCGGGGCACTGACGACTGGAGGAGGTCGAGGCGGTCGGCCCACTCGAGCGCCCCGTCGAGCGGGGCGAGGTCGTCGGACGGCACCCAGGCCATGGTCACGCGGAGTCGACCGGCCAGACCGTTGCTCATGCGGACGCGCTCCTGGTCGGAGCGTGCGTTGCCGGGCGACCGAGGAACCGGCGTCCGGCCCGGTCGAGCCACGGGTTGCCGGTATGGGGGACGTCGAGTCGGGTCACGAGCCCGTGCCGGACGTCCGGGTCGATCCCGAGGGCGCGCAGCGTGGCCGCGGCCGGTCGTCTCCGGAGCTCCGACTTCATCCGGCGCAGGATTCTCGACCCCGCCCGCGGGACTGCTTCGCGGGTGCTGCGCAGGGGTGCGTTGAGGAACGGGGTGAGGCGTTGGCCCTCGCGTCGGACGGGGCCGAGCGCGACGAGGCGTCCGGTCGGGCCGGGTGCGTCGCACAGCACGGCGCGCGCGCTCTCGGTCGTGGGGGTCGTGGTTCCGCTGACTTCGGGCAGCAGGGAGCCGAAGATCGGGTAGAGGCCGACCGGGACCGCGGTCGCGGCGGCGTCGAGAAGTGCTGCCCGGGCGGGCAGGCCGGCGGGCACGGGGAGGAGCGACGCCAGGCCGGGTCGGTGGACCGCACCGGGGCCCGACCGGAAGTCGGCGATCAGGCCCCGTCGGCCGTGTCCGACGGTGGAGCCGAAGCCCTGGACGATCGCCTCGGTCAGGAGCAGGGCCACGAGGGCGCTCGGGTGCACCGCCGAGATGGGCTCGTCGAGGCACTCGAGGAGCACGGTGCCCGTACCGAGCACGGCGGTCGCGACCGCGCCGTAGTCGGCGGTGCTCAGGGCTCCCCGGGATCCGAGGAGGTACCGGTCGACGAGCGACCGGGGCGGGCCCGACCCGCTCGACGCCTGGGGCGGACCAGCCCCGCCCGCCGCCACCCGACGGATCTCGCCCGCCAGAGGCTGCGAGACCCCGACGTGCTCCGGGAGCGGCCCGGGCGTCTCGACGGTCCGTCCGTCGGCGAGGATCGCCGTGATCCGGGGTTCGAGGCCCACGAAGGGGCTCGCGAACCATTCGGCGAGGGTGGGGAGGAAGCGCCCGGGAGCCGAGGGGTCGCTCCGGTCGGGGGATGCGGAGGGGGTCCCGGGCCGGTAGTGGACCCCGACCAGACGGTGGAGGTCGAGGGGGGCCATCGCCGCTAGACCGTACACTCGGGCTGCCCGGCGGCCTGGCCGACGGTGCGGTTGGGGAGTTCGGGGCATCCCGGGTGGACCCCGGGACGACCCGGTTCTTCCGAACCCGACCCGGTTCTTCCGAACCCGACCCGATCCGGCTATGCTCATCGGCAGTCGACCCGGAAATCCTCCCGGGCCGTGTTGTAGGAACGGAGAACCATGTTGCGGAAAGCGTCTGTCGCTCTCGGTGTCATGATCGCGACGGCGTTCGCGCTCGGTGTGCTGGCTCTGCCGGCCTTCGCCGACGCCTACCCGCCGATCGTCACCACCACCACGACCCAGCTCGCCCCGGCCCCGGCTCCGGCTCCGGAGCACCTGGCCTTCACGGGTTCGAACTCGATGCCGCTCGTGATCATCGCCCTCGTCGCCCTCACCTTGGGCACGGTGCTGATGGTCGCGCTCCGGCGACGGGGATCGGTGCAGGCGAGCAAGTCCAACTGAGCCCGAGTCCCGGGTACGTCCCGGGGTCGCTGCTCACGTAGACGTGAACGACGAACGAAGGCCCGGCGCGCCAGCGGCGCGAGGGCCCTCGCTTCGCGTCTCCGGGTCGTCGGGCGTTGCCGAGGGTCCTGGAGCGGTTTCGTTGCGGGTCCTGTGGCTGACCAAGGGTCTCGGCCCCGGCGGCGCCGAGCGGCTGTTGGTGGAGCAGGCGGCGGCGGGCGGTCGGGGTGTGGTCTACGAAGCGGCCTACCTGCTCCCGTGGAAGCACCACCTCGTCGGCGACCTCGAAGCGCTCGGGGTGCGGGTCCACTGTCTCGGTGTTCGTACCGAGGCCGACCCGCGGTGGCTCGTCCGGCTCGCCCGGCTCATCGAGCGGGGCGGCTTCGACGTGGTCCACGCGCACTCGCCGGTGTCGGCGGCGCTCGCCCGGGTCCTGGTGCGACTGCGCTTCCGCCGGGTCGCCTTCGTGGCGACCGAGCACAACCGCTGGCCGTCGCACCACCTCGCGACCCGGATCCTCAACCGCGCCACGTTCCGGGCCAACGACACTGCGCTCGCGGTGTCCGAAGAGGTTGTGGCGTCGATGCCGCCGCGTGCACGGGCGCGGACGCGGGTCGTGACGCACGGCATCGATCTGACGCGGGTGCGTGCGCTCGCGGGTGACCGCGACGCGACGCGTCGTGAACTCGGCGTGGCGCCGGGTGATCGCCTGTGCATCACGGTCGCGAACCTGCGCGCGAACAAGCGCTACCCCGATCTGCTCGCGGCGGCTCGGATCGTGCGGGATCGACGGCCCGGCGTGCGCTTCGTCGCGGTCGGCCAGGGACCCCTCGAAGCCGAGGTCCGCACGCGACGCGACGAGCTCGGCCTCGCCGAAGGGTTCGCCCTGCTCGGATACCGCAGCGACGCGATCCGGCTGATCGCCGCGGCGGACCTCTTCGTGCTGGCGTCGGAGCACGAGGGTCGACCGGTCGCGATCATGGAGGCGTTCGCGCTCGGGGTGCCGGTCGTGGCGACGGCGGTGGGAGGGGTGGGCGAGATGGTCGCCGACGGTTCGAGCGGCCTCCTCGTCGCGGCGCGGGAGCCGGAGGCCCTCGCCGGGGCGATCGAGCGTGCCCTCGATCCCGCGCTCCACGCCCGCCTCGCGGGCGGCGCTGCCGTGGCCGCCGACCGCTTCGCGGCTGCCGCACCGGTGGCGGAGATCGAGGCCGTCTACCGGGCCGCGGTGGCGCGGCGACGCCGGGGGCACCAGTGAGTCGGCCCGCCAAGGTCGCTCATCTCACCACCGTCGACATGAGCCTGCGCTACCTGCTGCTCCCGCAGCTCGAGGCGGTGCTGGCGGGTGAGGGCGAGGCACTCGGGATCAGTGCCTCCGGTCCGTGGGTGGAGGAGCTCACCACCCGTGGAATCCGCCACCGCGCGTTGGCGTCGTCGACCCGGTCGTTCTCCCTGGTGGCCGACGTGCGGGCCGCGTGGGAGCTCTGGCGGATCCTGCGCGAGGAGCGACCGGACGTCCTGCACACCCACAACCCGAAGCCGGGCCTCTACGGGCGGGTCGTGGGTCGGCTCGCCCGGGTGCCGATCGTCGTCAACACCGTGCACGGGTTGTACGCGACCCCTGACGACCCCGTGATCACGCGGGCGATCGTCTATCTCCTGGAGGCGATGGCGGCACGGTGCTCCGACGCCGAACTCGTGCAGAACCCGGAGGACGTGGCGCTGCTGCGCCGGTGGCACCTGTCGCCGCGCGCTCAACTGCTCGGCAACGGCATCGACTTGACGCGGTTCGATCCCGACCGGGTCGACCCGGCCGAGCGGGCCTCCCGGCGCGCCGGGTTCGGCGTCACCGACGACACCGTGGTGATCGGCGTGGTCGGTCGACTGGTGGCGGAGAAGGGCTATCCCGAGCTGCTGGAGGCGTTCGCCCGACTGACGCCGGGGCGGTTCGCGCTGGTGTGCGTCGGGGGTTCCGACGACGAGAAGGCCGACCGGCTCGACCCGGCGCTCGTCGCTCGCGCGGAGGCCGACGGCGTCCGGTTCCTCGGCCACCGCGACGACGTCGACGCCCTGCTCGGCGCGTTCGACGTGTTCGTCCTGCCGTCGCACCGCGAGGGCTTCCCCCGTGCGGCCATGGAGGCTGCCGCCATGGCGCTGCCCATCGTCGCGACCGACGTGCGGGGGTGCCGTGAGATCGTCGAGCCCGGGGTCAACGGCTTCTTGGTCCCGGTCCACGACCCGGCCGCGCTGGCCGGCGCGCTGGAAGCGATGGCTGATCCCGGACTCCGGTTCCGGTTCGGCTCGGGCTCACGGCGGCGGGCGGTGGAGCGCTTCGACGAGCGTGAGGTGGTCCGGCGCGTGCTCGAGTGCTATCGGGCCGTGGCTCGGCGCAAACGACGGGCGCTCACGTTCGGGGTCGCGCCGGGTCGCTGACCTCGGCGAGCACCTCGGCCCAGGCCCGGGCGACGGGCGTGAGGTCGAAGTGGGCGAGACAGTGGGCACGCGCCTTGGCCCCGAGTTCGTCGCGGAGCGCGGCGTCGTCGGTGAGCCGCTGCAGGGCAGCCGTGAAGCCGGCGAGGTCGCCGGGGGGCACCACGAACCCGGTCGCACGGTCGACGACGACGTCGGCGATGGCTCCGACCGCCGTGGCGACCGTCGGCAGTCCGCAGAAACCGGCCTCGATGAGGGTCGCGGGCATGACGTCGCCACCGCGGCTGGCCAGGACCACGACGTCGGCCGCGTGGAATGCGTCCAACGACCGCGCGAGCGGCCCGGCGAAGTGGACCCGACCGGGAGCCCGGTCTCGGGCGAGCTGCTCCAGCCGACCCCGCTCGGGCCCGTCGCCCGCCACCAGGAGCTGGATCCCGGGCACCTGGGCCACGGCTTCGATGACGAGGTCGACTCCCTTCTCCGGGGCGAGGGCCCCCACCGAGACGACCGTCGGACGGTCCGCGAGGCCGAGTGCGGCCCGGGCGGTCGTTCGGGTGGCCGCGGTGGTGGGGGGGAAGTCGGCGGCGGGCGCGCCGTTCGGGACCACCCGGATCCGGTCGGCGGGGAGCCCGATCCACTCGACGAGGTCCTGGCGGTTCTGCTCGGACAGGGCGACGACGAGGCGGGCCCGGCCCAGGGTGTGCCGGACCAGAGCCCGGCGGGTCGGGGTGGGGGCCCAGAACCGGGAGTCGCTGATCTGCCGGTAGACGAACGGCCGGCCGATCCCGGAACCCGCCAGGGCGCAGAGCGGCCCCGTGGTGGACCCGTGGGCGATGGTGACGTCGGCGCTCGCCATGCGACGGCGCAGGGCGAGGAGGGAACCCGGAGAGCGCCGCCGGGATCCGAGCACGGGCACGGCGAGGCCACCGATGACCCCGGGCGCCAGGGCGACCGTCTCGACCCTGTGATCCAGTGCTCCGAGCCCGACGCCGAGGTGGAGGGCGAAGACCTGGGCGCCCCGGCGGTCGGTGTCGGTGATGACCTGGAGGATGCGCACGGGTGGGCCTCGGCGACCGGAGTTGGGATGGCGGCCGGGGTGGGGGCGCCGCCAACGTTCACGGTAGCCTCGGTGTTGCACGTGGGGCGGGTGTTGTAGGAGTGGCGGAGAGTGCGGCGGATGAGCGCGGTGTGCAGGCTCGGAGGACGAGCGTGAGCGGCGGCCCGGGCGACCGGCGAGCGCTCGACGAGCGGCGCACGGTCTGGAACCGGGTCGCCGTCTCGGCGGCCCGCATGCGTGGCGACGTCCCCCTCATGGTGCTCGACGCGCTGATGGTGGGCGCGACCTATTTCGCACTCTTCATGCTGCGTTTCGATCTCGACGTCCCGGGTCGGTACTGGAACCGATTCGCGATCTTCCTCCCGGTCGCCGTGATGCTCACCGTGCTGGCAACGGGTCTGTGGGGCGGCTACGGGCGCACCTGGCAGCACGCCAGCGTCGACGAGGCGCGGCGCGTCGCCCTCGCCGCCGTCTGCGTGGGCGTGATCATCGTGCCGGTGTTCTCGCCGGGCACCCCGAACGTGCCGCTGCTCGTCCTCGTCGTGGGTCCCGTAGTGGTCATGGTCCTCCAGGGCCTGATCCGGTTCCAGAGTCGGCTGTTCGCCTTTCGCCGCAACCCGTACCACACCGACGGCGGTGGTCTGCGGGTGGCCGTCGTCGGTGCGGGCGTCACCGGCGCCAGCGCCGTGCGTGAGATGCAACGCAGCCCGCAGTCCGGGTTGTACCCGGTGGTCATGCTCGACGACGACTCCCGGCTCCACAACCGGACGATGCTCGGCGTGCCCGTGCTCGGCTCGATCGACGACCTCGTCGAGGTGGCCCAGGGCTTCGACGTCCACCAGGTGCTGCTGGCGATCCCCGACAACGCCGCGGTCGCCCGGCGCGTCGCCGACGCGGCGGCCGAGATCGGCCTCCCGGTCCGGGTGTTGCCTCCGCAGTCGGCCTGGGTCGACGGGCGGGGCTCCCTGCGTGACGTCCGCGACCTCGGCATCGAGGACCTCCTCGGGCGTGCTCAGGTGCACCTCGACCCGACGCCGGTCCGGGAGTTGATCCAGGGTCGCCGGGTGCTCATCACGGGAGCCGGTGGCTCGATCGGCTCGGTCATCGCCCGTCAGGTGGCGTCGCTCGACCCCGACCGGCTGGTCCTGCTCGACCACGACGAGACGCACCTGCACGACGCGTCCGAGGGCCTGCAGGGGCGGTTCGAGACCGTGCTCGCCGACGTCCGGGATCCGATCGTGCTCGACCGGGTGTTCGGCCGGTTCCGGCCCGACATCGTCTTCCACGCCGCGGCGCACAAGCACGTGCCGATCCTCGAGCGCCACGCCTGCGAGGCGGTGCGCACCAACGTGCTGGGCACCGTGAACGTCGTGGACGCTGCCCGACGCGCCAACGTCACCCACTTCGTGGCCATCAGCACCGACAAGGCCGCCGACCCTTCCAGCGTGATGGGGGCGACCAAGTGGCTCGCGGAGCAGGTGGTCCTGACCCGGTCGCCCGTCGGCCTCCGCTACTGCGCGGTGCGCTTCGGCAACGTCGCCGGGAGCCGGGGCAGCGTGATCCCCACCTTCCAGCGCCAGATCGCAGCCGGGGGGCCGGTCACGGTCACCGACCCCCGCATGACCCGGTGGTTCATGAGCATCGACGAGGCCGTCCGCCTCGTCCTCCAGGCCGCCGCCGCGCGTACCGATCACGTGGTGTTGGCGCTGAAGATGGGCGAGCAGGTCAACGTGCACGACCTCGCCGAGCGGATGATCCGCCTGGTGGGGCGCCGCCCCGGTTCCGACGTGGAGATCGTGGTCACGGGGATCCGCCCGGGCGAGAAGCTCGCGGAGGAGATGGTGGGGCCCGGAGAGTCCATGGTCGGCGAGGGTCCGATCCTCGGGATCGTGCCGGTGGTGATGAGCCGCAAAGACCTCGACTGGGCGATCGACCGGCTGTCGTCGATCGTCGACGAGCTCGACGACGACGCCGCCCGGGCCGCCCTGGCCGAGTACGCCGCGCCCGCGATCGGTGATCCGGCGCGACGCGACGCCTCCTCTGACTGAGCGTGACCGTCGGGGGGGCCGCACGGCCGGAGCGGGTGCTCGTCATGTGCACGGCCAATCAGTGTCGGTCGGTCCTGGGCGCCGCGCTCCTGCGTCGCCGGATCGCCGAACGGGGCCTGACGGTCGAGGTGCTCAGCGCCGGGCTGCTCGAGTCCGGCCAGCCGGCGACCGCGCCGACCGTCGAGGCCGCCGCCGCGGTGGGCCTCGACCTCCGGGGTCACCTGAGCCGGACCGTGGGTGCCGACCTGCTCGAAGGGGCCGACCTCGTCGTGGGGATGGAGCGTCGCCACGTCAGGGAAGCGGTGGTGCTGCGGCCCGAGGTGTGGCGGTACGCGTTCACGTTGCGCGAGTTGGTCCGGCGGGCCGAGCTGATCGATCCGCGTCCGGTGGGCGAGCCGTTGCGGGTCTTCTGCGGCATCCTCGGTGCCGGACGCGACCGTGCGGGGCTGATGGGGGCGTCGACCGAGGACGACGTCCGTGACCCCACCCACGACGTGACCGTCGACCACGCCGACACGATCGCCGAGATCGACGACCTGGTCGGTCGGATGGTCGACCGGCTCTGGCCGGCCTAGAAGATCTCGATGTCGCCCATGGTCAGCCGCCAGGCCGCGAGGGCCGTGGGTGGCGACTGTGACACTGCGCGGGCGGTGAGCGTCGGTCCGACCCGTGGGACCGGCCAGAACCCGGCCCGCCGGCCGCCGTCCCCCGGGGCTCGGAGGCGGACGAGGTAGTCGGCGCCGGACGCTCGGGCCACCCGGCCGAGTGCGGCGCGCGCGCTGCGGGCGTCGGGCGCGAACACGTCGGCGACCACGGCCTCCACCGCCGGGCCGCGGCGACGCAGGTGGATCACCACCGCGCCGTCGGCCGGGTCGGTGGACGCCCCGACGACCCGGTAGTGGAGGGCGGCGGGTCCGTACCGCCACGCGAGGAACTCGGGGGTGCGGTGCGTGTGGAGCGCGGTGACGGGAGCCACGTGGGCCAGGAGCGACGATGCCACGCGGGCGTCGGCGAAGACCTCTGCCGCCGGGGTCCCGCAGTCGGTGGGGAGCGCACCGCGGTCGGCCGGAGTACGCGCGCGGGCGATGGTGGCGAGGCCACCGAGGTGGGTCGGGCGCATCGCGACCGGCAGTGTCGCGATCACCCGCCAGCCCATCTTGAGGTAGCCGGGGCGGCTCTGGGCGTTGGGCGTGTTGAACACGAACGCCACCCCGTCGGCGCGCAGTTCCTCGAGCGCGCCCCGGGTGAGGGTGGTGAAGATCCCCCGACCCTGGAAGCCGGGATCGGTCGCGGTGTCGACGGCGCGCACGACCCGCAGGGTGGAGCCGTCGGGGGCGGCGAACTCCCAGCGGAGGAACGTGCGGAACCCGGCGAGGCGGCCGGCGGACTCGGCGACCCACATCGGGGAGCGCCCGAACGGGTTCTCGAGGTGCTTCCAGGCGAAGTGCGCCTCGGTGGCGGCCCCGGCCTCCCAGCCGAGGCTGCGCCCGGCGAGCGCGAGGATCTCGGGGAGGTCGGCGTCGGTGGCCCGTCGCACCGTGACGTCGTCGGTCGTCGCCATCTCAGGACCTAGTGTTCGGAACCGTGCTGGGACGGGTTGCGCGGACGGGGATGAAGTTCACGGCGGGCGCTGCCGACCTGGTGCGACGGCCGGGGGCCGGGCTGGTCGTGCTCATCTACCACCGCGTCGGCGGGCGTACCCCGACGGAGGTCGACCTCCCGCTGGAGCTCTTCTCGGACCAGATCGCATGGCTGAGCGAGACCCTACCTGTGGTGTCGCTCGACGCCGGGCTGGCCTGGCTCGCGGAGCCACCGGCGGCGTCCGGCGGCGACCGTGAGGTGCACGTCGCCATCACCTTCGACGACGGCACGGCGGACTTCGCCGAACTGGCCGTACCGGTGCTCGAACGCCACCGTGCCCCGGCGACGCTCTACGTCGCCACGGAGTTCGTCGAGCAGCAGCGGGAGTTCCCCAACGCCGGCCCGCCGATCTCCTGGGCCGCACTGCGCGACTGCGCGAGCACGGGCCTGATCGACATCGGGTCGCACACGCACTCGCACGCCCTGCTCGACCGGCTCCCGGCGCCCGAGGTCGGTCCCGAGCTCGACCGGTCGATCGCGCTGATCGGGGAGCGCCTGGGGATCGCGGCCGCCCACTTCGCCTATCCGAAGGCGCTGATGGGATCGCCCGGCGCCGACCGTGAGGTGCGGTCCCGATTTCGCTCGGCGGCGGTCGCGGGCGGGCACGCCAACCGTCCGGGGCACACCGACGCGTTCCGACTGGCGCGCACCCCCGTGCAGGTCGCCGACGGCCATGGGTGGTTCCGGCGCAAGGCGCGCGGAGGGCTGGCCCTCGAGGAGTCGATCCGACGCGTGCTCAATCGTCGGCGGTACTCGGGCGCCACCTCCTGAGTCGCGTCACGCCGGGCCCGGTCGGATCGAGGGTTCCGGAGATCTGGGGAACCGAGGATCCGGATCAGGGGGTCAGGAGTCCGAGCACACCGTCGACCACGCGATCGACGTCGGCATCGGTCATGGACGAACCGGTGGGCAGGCAGCAGCCCGTCCGGAACGCCTCCTCGCACACTGCTCCGCCGCGCATGGGAGCGTCGGCGAACACGGGCTGGAGGTGCAGCGGCTTCCAGGCCGGGCGAGCCTCGATGTCGAGGGCGGCGAGGTGGTGGCACAGCGCGGCCGGGTCGGTCCGTGAGTCGGAGCCGAGGGTGATCACGGTCAGCCAGTGGTTGGGCGTGCCGACGTCGGCGACGGGGAGGAAGCCGACGCCGGGGAGGTCACCGAGCGCGGTGCGATAGCGCTCGCCGATGGCCTTGCGCCGCTCGATCTTCGCGGGCAATCCCTGGAGCTGGCCGCGTCCGAGCGCCGCGAGCAGGTTCGACATCCGGTACGAGTAGCCGATCGCAGAGTGCTCGTAGTGCAGGACCGGGTCGCGCGCTTGTTGGGAGAGGAACCGGGCGCGCGCGACGAGTGCCGGGTCGTGGGCCAAGAGCATGCCGCCGCCGCTGGTGGTGATGATCTTGTTGCCGTTGAACGAGAAGATCCCGAGGTCGGCGAGGGTGCCGGCGGGTCGGCCGCGGTAGGTGGCGCCGATGGCCTCGGCGGCGTCCTCGACCACGGGCACGCCGTAGTGGGCGCAGATCTCCATGATGGGGTCGTGGTCCGCACACTGCCCGTAGAGGTCGACGGTGCACACGGCCCGGGGCAGGCGACCGTGGTCGGCCCGCTCGGTGAGCTCCTCCTCGAGCAGGGCGGGATCGAGGTTCCAGGAGCGGTCCTCGCTGTCGAGGAAGCAGGGTCGTGCACCGAGGTACACCGCCGCGAACGCGGTGGCCGCGAAGGTGAACGAGGGGAGGAGCACGTCGTCGCCCGGGCCGACTCCGAGCAGCGCGAACGCCAGGTGGAGCGCGGCGGTACCGCTGGCGAGCGCGAGGGCGTCGGTGGAACCGGTGAACGCCGCCACCTCGGCCTCGAATGCATCGACGTGCGGGCCCAGGGGCGCGATCCAGTTGCCGTCGAACGCGTCGAGCAGGAGCTCGCGTTCGACGGGTCCGACATCAGGCGGTGAGAGGTAGAGGCGGTCCATCGGCACCCGGGACGGTACCCGCAGTCGGGCGGAGTGGCGGCGGTACGCTGCGACCACCGAGACGAGAAGGCGACACGATGCAGGTGCTGGTCACTGGAGGCGCAGGGTTCATCGGGGCCAACCTGTGTCGCCGGCTGATCTCCGAGGGGCCGGCGGCGTCCGTGGTCGTGCTCGACGACCTGTCGACGGGCTCGGCCGACAACCTCGCCGGCATCGACGTGGACCTCGTGGAGGGGACCATCCTCGACGAGGCCCTGGTGGCCCGTCTGTGCGCCGACGCCGACGCCGTGGTGCACCTCGCGGCCCTCGGATCGGTGCCCCGGTCGGTCGCCCAGCCGGTCGCCACCCACGCCGCCAACGCCACCGGGACCCTCACGGTGCTCGAGGGCGCCCGGCACGGGGGGGTGCGCCAGGTCGTCGTGGCGTCGAGCTCCTCGGTCTACGGAGCGAACCCGACCCTGCCCAAGCACGAGGGACTCGCCCAGCTCCCGTTGAGCCCCTATGCCGCCAGCAAGCTCGCCACCGAGGCCTACGCGCTGGCCTACCAGCACTCCTACGGATTGCCGGTGCTGGCGTTCCGGTTCTTCAACGTGTTCGGTCCGTACCAGGCCGTCGGGCAGGCCTACGCGGCCGTGGTGCCCGTGTTCGTCGCGGCGGCGCTCGCCGGCCGGCCGGTCCCGGTGCACGGTGACGGCACCCAGTCGCGCGACTTCACCTCGGTCGACACCGTCACCTCGGTCGTGGCAGAGGCGCTGGCCCGCGGTGTGGTGCACCCGGAGCCGGTCAACCTCGCTTACGGCACGCGCACCGACCTGCTCACGTTGCTCGGATTGCTCGAGGACATCCTCGGGCATTCGCTCGAGCGCGACCACGGGCCGCGCCGGGCGGGGGACGTCGACCACTCGCGGGCCGACGACACGCGCGTCCGCGGTCTCTTCCCCGACGTCCACCCGGTGCCGCTCCCCGAGGCCCTGCGCTCCACGGTCGAGTGGTACCGGCGGTCCCTCACCGGAGGGGACCGGGCGTGAGGGAACGCGTCGTCGCCGACGCGGTCAAGCGGTCGTTCGACGTGGTGGTGGCGGCCTGCGGCCTCGTGGTCCTGTCGCCGGTGCTGGGCGTGGTCGCGGTCGCGGTCCGGTGGCGTCTGGGAGCGCCGGTCCTGTTCGTCCAGGTGCGACCCGGCCGCGCCGGCGCGCCGTTCCGGCTCTTGAAGTTCCGCACCATGACCGACCGGCGTGACCCGGCCGGAGCGCTCCTCCCGGATGCCGACCGCCTGACGGCACTCGGTCGGATCCTCCGGCGGACGAGCCTCGACGAACTGCCCGAGCTGGTCAACGTGCTGCGCGGCGACATGAGCCTGGTCGGTCCCCGGCCGCTGCTCATGGAGTACCTCGACCGTTATACGCCCGAGCAGGCCCGTCGCCACGAGGTCGCCCCCGGGATCACCGGCTGGGCGCAGGTCAACGGACGCAACGACACCTCATGGGAGGCGCGGTTCGCGAACGACCGCTACTACGTGGAGCACCGGTCGTTCGGGCTGGACCTGCGCATCCTCGGGCGTACCGTCGTCCAGGTGTTCACGGGTGCCGGCGTGTCGCAGGCGGGGGAGGCCACCATGGCGCGTTTCGGCGCCACCGACGCGCGCCCCGAAGGTCCGAGCCCGGAGGTGGGCCCATGAGCCGCGTGGTCGTGGTGGGTGGCGCCGGACAGGGTCGTCAGGTGATCGACGTCCTGACCGAGGCCGGGGAGCACCTGGTCGTCGGAGTCCTCGATCCCGGTCTGGTCGCCGGCTCGGTCGTGGCCGGACTTCCGGTCCTCGATCCGGGTGATCTCGTCGCGGGGGCCGACGGGTTCGTCGTGGCGATCGGCGACAACACGGTGCGCGCCGCGGCGATCGGGCGGATCCGCGCCGAGCATCCGCACCTGGAACTGGTGCGCGCCGTCCACCCCGCAGCAGTCGTGGCGCGCGACGCGGTGGTCGGAGCGGGAGCGCTGCTCATGGCGGGGGTGGTGGTCAGCAACGGTTGCACGCTCGGAGAGGGGGTCTTGATGGGCACCCGGTCCTCGGTCGACCACGACTGCACCGTCGGCGACCACGCCAGCCTCGCCCCGGGGGCCACCACCGGTGGCGACGTCTGGATCGGGGAGCGGTCCGCCGTGCTGCTCGGTGCCGACGTCATCCACGGCGTGTCCGTGGGGGCCGACACCGTGGTCGGGGCCGGGGCGGTCGTCATCGCCGATCTGCCCGACCGCGTGGTGGCGCTGGGGGTGCCGGCCCGGGTGGTGCGCCCGCGTGAGCCTGGATCGCCCTACTTGGACCGCTGACCCGGTCTCTTGACCCGGCCTCCTGACCCCGGCCCGGGCGGCCGACCGGTGTCGTGTGGGCCGGTCGGGGGGCTCGCTGCCACCATGGTGCGGTGACTCCCCGGGGCAAGGTCGTCGTGGTCGGCCAGGGATACGTGGGCCTGCCGTTGGCGATGCGGGCCAGCGAGGTGGGCTACGACGTCGTCGGTTTCGACGTCGACACCGGACGCATCGCGCATCTGGCGGCCGGCGACTCCTACGTGGGCGACGTCCCCGCGGCCCGCTTGGTGGCGGCCCTGGCCGGTGGCCGCTACCGGCCGAGCGCCGATCCGACCGACCTGGCCGACTTCGACGTGGCGGTCGTGACCGTGCCCACGCCCCTCCGCGACGGTGCCCCCGACCTGTCGTACATCGAGGACGCGTCACAGTTGCTCGCCGCGTACCTGCGGGCCGGGGCGTGTGTGGTGCTCGAGAGCACCACCTACCCCGGCACCACCGACGAACTCGTTGCCCCACTGCTCGAGCAGGGCTCGGGCCTGGCCGCGGGAACCGAGTTCCACCTCGGCTACTCGCCCGAGCGCATCAACCCGGGTGACCCGAACGCGACCCTCGAGGGCACGCCGAAGGTGGTCAGCGGCATCGACGCCGCGTCGCTCGAGCGGGTGCAGTCGTTCTACGACGACCTGGTCGTGCGCACCGTGCCGGTGTCGGGGACGCGCGAGGCCGAGCTCACGAAGTTGCTCGAGAACACGTTCCGCCACGTCAACGTCGCGCTGGTCAACGAGTTGGCGATGTTCGCGGCCGACCTGGGCATCGACGTGTGGGAGGCCATCGACGCCGCCGACACCAAGCCGTTCGGGTTCATGCGCTTCGAGCCCGGCCCCGGGGTGGGCGGTCACTGCCTACCCATCGATCCCAGTTACCTGGCGTGGAAGGTGCAGAGCGAATTGGGCGCGCCGTTCCGGTTCGTGGAGCTCGCCAACGACGTCAACGACTTCATGCCCGACTACGTGGTCCGCCGGCTCGAGGCGGGGCTGCACCGGCGCGCCACGACCCTCGAAGGCGCACGGGTCCTGATCCTCGGTCTCGCCTACAAGCCCGAGACCGGCGACGCCCGGGAGGCCCCGGCCCTTCGGATCGCGGCGATCCTCGCCGCTCGGGGCGCCGTCGTGTCGGCGGCTGATCCGTACGTGGTCGAGCAGGTGCACGGGCTCGACCCGGCAGTCGGGCTGACCCGGGTGGAGGTGACCCCCGAGGTCCTCGCCGGGGTCGATGCCGTGGTGGTGGTCACGCCCCACGCTGCGTTCGACCTCGCCGAGGTGGTCGCCCACGCCCCCTTCGTGCTCGACACCCGTCGGCGGGTGCCTCCAGCCCCCAACGTCGAACGCCTCTAGCCTGACCCGGGTCGGATCATCGATCAGGGAGGAACCCAGGTGCGCGATCGGATGCTCGGACTGCGGACCGTGATCCACCCGGTCGCCGACCTCGCCGCGGCCCGGGAATGGTGGATCGGCTTCCTCGGCGTGCAGCCCTCGTTCGACGCCCCCTTCTACGTCGGGTTCGACGTGGCCGGCGACGAACTGGGGCTCCTGCCCGGCGCTGACCCCTCCGACGGCGCCCACGTCTACTGGGGGGTCGCCGACGTCGGCGCCGCGGTCGACGAGGCCGTCACCCGCGGCGCCGTCGTCCACACGGCGCCCCAGGACGTCGGCGAGGGGATCATCACGGCATCGGTACGCCTGCCCGACGGCTCGATCACGGGCTTCATCCGCAACCCGAACGTCGACCGGTTCCCGCCGGTCGGGCTCGACGGCTGAGCAAACCCCTCACGGAGGCGACCCATGGATCTCGGACTGCGTGACGCGGCGGTCGTCGTCAACGGCGGCACGAAGGGGATGGGCCGGGCGGCGGCGGAATGCTTCGCCGCCGACGGGGCGAAGGTGTGCGTGCTGGCGCGCGGGCAGGTCGGCATCGACGAGACGGTGGCGGTGCTGCGCGAGCTCGGCAGCCCCGATGCCTGGGGGGTGCCCACCGACCTCACGGCGCGCCCGTCGGTGGAGGCGGCGTTCGCCGCGGTGGGGGAGCGGTGGGGTGCCCTCAACACGCTGGTCAACGCCGCCGGGCCGGTCGACGTGGGGATCGGGACGTTCGACACCGTCGACGACGACGAGTGGATGGCCACCTTCGACATCGGCACGATGTCGGCGGTCCGGTGCGTGCGCGCGGCCCTGCCGTGGCTGCGTGCGGCCGAGTGGGCGCGCATCGTGAACGTGTCGGCCCACTCCACCAAGCGCCAGTCACCCGAGATCGTCGCGTACACCGCCGCCAAGGCCGCCATGACCAGCCTGAGCAAGAACCTGTCGCGCTGGCTCGCCGATGACGGCATCCTGGTGAACACGGTCTCGCCGGGGTCGTTCCTCTCGGCCGGGATGGTGGGGTACCTCGAGGCGCTGCCCGCCGAGCGGGCCGTCGACCCGACCTCGCTCACCGACGCCATGCGCGTGATCCGCGAGGACTTCGGCCATCCGGCACACCTGCCCCGGGCCGGTGATCCAGCGGAGATCGGCCCGGTGATCGCGTTCGTCGGGTCGCGAGTCAACAGTTACATGACGGGAGCCGACGTCAACGTCGACGGCGGTTCCGACTTCTGCTGACGCCACCGGCTGGTCCGGGGGCGGGGCCGACGGTCGGTCAGATCCGCGCGCGCATCCAACCCGAGGTGTCGTGGAAGTCGGTGACCGCATTGCCGGGCGGCACCAGGTCGTCGCACGCGGCCCGGGCCTCGTCGTCGAGCGTGCGATCGAGCACGACCAGCGCCTCGTCGAGGTGGGCGAGCGTGCGGGGCCCCACGATCGGCGCCGTGATCCCCGGCTGGTCCTTGGTCCAGAGCAGGGCGAGTTGGCCGAGGGTCAGACCGCGCTCGGCGGCGAGGGGTGCGAGTCGACGGGCCACCTCGAGGCCCGCGTCGTTCACGCGACCGCGGATCCGTGCCGTTCGCCGGGCCCGGGAGTCCTCGGGGTAGTCGGCGGGATCGGCCGAGGTGTAGCGGCCGGTGAGCACGCCTCCGGCCATCGGCGACCACGGCAGGATCGCCAGGTCGTGGCGGCGGCAGAGCGGGATGAGCTCGTTCTCGATCCGGCGGTCGAGGAGGTTGTAGGGCGGCTGCTCGCTCACGAAGGCGGGGAGGTCGTGGGCTGCGGCGGTGGCGAGGCCCTCCATCACCATCCATGCGGGGAACGTCGACGCCCCGACGAAACGCACCTTGCCGGCGCGCACCAACTCGTCGAGGGCGGCGAGCGTCTCCTCCTGGGGGACCACGTGGGAGGGCCGGTGCAACTGGTAGAGGTCGATGTGGTCGGTGCGCAGGCTCCGCAACGACTGCTCGCACGACGCCACGAGGTGCTCCTTGCGGTGCCAGGTCTCCGGCGGGCCGTCGCCCCGGGCCATGCCGACCTTGGTGGCGAGGAGCACCCGGTCGCGGCTCCCCGATTCGGCGAGGGCGTCGCCGATGATCTGCTCGCTGGCGCCGCCCGCGTAGACGTCGGCGGTGTCGACCAGGGTGATGCCGGCGTCGATGGCCCGGTGCAGTATCGACGCCGACTCCTCGGCGGACGTGGGGTACCCGAAGTTCATGGTGCCGAGCACCAGCGGCGCGATCTCGATCCCGGTAGGGCCGAGCGGGCGGAGGTTCATGCCGAGAGTCTGACAGGCGCCACGGCCCGGCGGCGCTCCCGGATCCAGCGACGGAGGACCACCAGACTCACCAGGCCGGTGACCAACGCGGCCACGGCACCGATGCCCAGGCCTACCCGGGGCCCGAGCGACTGCGAGACGGCACCCACGATCGGGCTCCCGATCGGCGTGCTGCCGAGGAAGGCGACCGAGAAGAGTGCCGTGATCCGGCCGCGGATCTCGGGGACGGCCCGTTCCTGGACGGTGGCGTTGGCCATCGAGAAGAAGAGCATGCCGAGCATGCCCATCGGAACGAGCGCGAGGTACTCGAGTCCGATGGTGGGCGCGACCGTGGCCAGGCCCATGGCCACGCCGAACGCGATCGCCGAGCGCACCATGAGCCGGCCACTCGCCTCGGCTCGGTGGGCGGAGAAGAGCGCACCGGCGAGTGATCCCACCCCGGTGGCCGCGAACATCAGCGCGTAGCCGCTGGGCCCGGTGTGGAACGTCCGCTTGGCGAGGAGGGGGAGGACGACCTGGTAGTTGAACGACAGCACCCCGATCACGAAGATGCTGAGGATCGACAGCCGGATCATGCGGTCGCGCCAGGCGTAGGCGAACCCGTCGCGCACCTGTCCCTTGGCGCGCGCCAGTGGTCCGGCACCGTGGAGCTGGTCGATCCGCATCACCTGGAGGGCGATGATGACCGCCGCGAAGGAGACGGCGTTGACGATGAAGCACCAGCCGATCCCGATGGTGGCAATGCACACGCCGGCGATCGACGGGCCGACGATCCGGGCCATGGTGAAGACGGCGTTGTTCAGGCTCACCGCATTGGTGAGCTCGTCGGGCTCCACCAAATCCGGCACGAACGAGCGCCGGATCGGGTTGTCGAACGCGGCGACGACGCCGAGCAGGATCGACAGGACGATGATCATCCCCACGGTGATCACGTGGAGGAGGGTGAGGATCCCGAGGGCGGAGGCGTTGAGGCCGAGCAACGTCGTGGTGATGATCAGGAGCCGCCGCTTGTCGTAGCGGTCGGCCACGACACCCGCGAAGGCGCCGAGGAGGAGGATCGGGACGAACTGCACCGCGTAGGTGATGCCGAGGATGGCGCCGTTGCCGGTCAGGTGCAGCACCAGCCACGGGGTGGCGACCAACTGCACCCAGCTCCCGACCTGCGAGACGGTGAGGCCACCGAAGTACCAGCGCAGGTTGCGGGAGTGCAGCGACGAGAAGGTCCGTCGGGCGACCCCGCGCACGGCGCTCATCGGTCGACCGATGCGGTGATCATGCTGGGGCGCACGTACCAGGGGCGGACGAGGTCCTCGGGACGGGAGGTTCGAGCAGTGGTTTCGGGTCGGGTCGACATGGTGTGGTCGTGGGACTCTATGCCGGTCGGTGGGTCGGCGCCCCCCGGGTTTGCCATGCTGGTGCCATGACGACGCACACTCCTCCGGTGGAGATGCAGGATTGGGGCCTGGTCGATCCGGCCGAGTTGGCCCGCATCGTGGTGATCTCGCCGCACCTCGACGACGCCGCGCTCGGTTGCGGCACGCTCCTCGCCGCGCACCCCGGATCCACGGTGGTCACGGTGTTCGCAGGCCGCCCGGACTCCTACCCCGACCCCGCCGAACGCTGGGACGCCGTGTGCGGGTTCGGGCCGGGCGACGAGGTGCACGCCGCCCGCCGGGCGGAGGATGCCGCGGCCATGACCGTGCTCGACGCCACGCCCGTGTGGCTCGACTTCGTGGAGCACTCGCACCTCGAGCGGGCCACGCGCGCCGGGGGCGACGCCATCGTCGACGCGCTCGAGGTGGCGGTGCGCGCGGCGGATCCGTCGGCGGTGTTCGCGCCCTTCGGGCTCGGGAACCCCGACCACGACGCCACCCACCGCGTGGCGATGCGCGTGCGTGAGCGGGTCTCCGGGCCGGCGTGGTTCTGCTACGAGGACATGGGCTACAAGCACATCCCGGGTCTCCTGGCGTGGAGGATCGCTCGCCTGTTCGTGGCGGGGGTGTGGCCCACGCCCGCCGCGCCCACCGTGGACCCCGACCAGACCCGGAAGCAGGCTGCGATCGCGCGCTACCCGTCGCAGTTGCGGGCCCTGGAGGCCGAGTGGCGGATCTCGGCGAAGCTGGCCGCCCCGGCGCCCGAGCAGTTCTGGCGACTCGGTCCACCACCGGCCGGATGGGAAGGTCTGGCCTCACCGGCCGCCCTCGGGCTCGACTGAAGCCGATCGAGTTGTCTTCGCCCCGGCCTTCTCGTCGTGGTCGGCGTACGCGGGACTCGGGGTCAAGCGACCAGGGAGAACTGGGGTCGCGGTGCGCGACCAGACGAAGAAGAGCAACGGCGCCCCGAACTTCAACGACGATGGCTTCCAGGCGGTCAGCGCTCAGGCGCTCCGCGACGACATCGCCCTGATCGAGGACTCTCCGGGTACATCCCTGGGGAGCGTCGAAACGTCGTGGTTGATCGATCTGGGATCACCGACCCAGTACGACTTCTTGAGTGCCACAAACCGTGGCGCTCGGGCGCCCACGAAGGCTGGCGCGGATCGTCCGTTCCGCGCCCGGATCTGGATTCGGCATCTTTCTCGTGCTCTTCGTACCCGTCGTGTCGAACGCGGTCGAGATCTGGGAGAACAACCGCTTCCGCTTCGAGGTTGAGCCGCTCCAAATTGTTCTGACCCTCTGGCTCGTCTGCGCGATGACGGGTACCTTCAGCGCCGAGCACCCCGAGTTCGGGCGGATCCCGCCCGGCTGACCGGCTCCCCACCCTCCGGAGGTTCCGTGCGTTTCGGACTCGACATCGCCCAGCAGCGGATGCCCTTCGCCGAGGTCGTCGACCGCACCCGCTTCGCCGAGGATCTCGGATTCGACGGCATGTGGGGCTTCGACCACTTCCAGCCGATGTACGGCGAGGGTCCGGGGGAGTGCTTCGAGGGCATGACCACGCTCGCCGCGCTCGCCACGGCCACCACCCGGATCCGCCTCGGGCTCATGGTGACGGGCATCACCTATCGGCCCATCTCCCTGCTCGCCACCCAGGCCATCACGATCGACCACGCGTCGAACGGTCGGCTCGAGCTCGCCATCGGCGCGGCCTGGTTCCAGGCCGAGCACGACGCCCTCGGTTTTCCGTTCCCGCCCACTGGCCGACGGGTCGACCTGCTCGAAGACGCGCTCGAGATCCTCCCCCGGCTCTTCCGGGAGAACAACGTCACCCATGAGGGCAAGCAGGTGAGCGTCCGCAACGCCACGATCGATCCGAAGCCGGTGCAGCAGCCGTCGATCCCGATCTGGGTCGGCGCGGTCGGCAAGCAGCGCTCGCTGCCGTTGGTGGCGAAGCACGCCGACGCCTGGCACGGCGGTGGCGACTTCGAGTTCCTGGTCAAGCGCTCGGGGTTGCTCGACCGCCTCTGCGAGGAGGCCGGGCGCCCACCGTCGGCGGTGCTGCGCGCCACGTCGTTGTCGCTCGAGGACCCGATCGACGACGTCCGCCGGTCCATCGACGCGTGGCGCGAGGCCGGCTTCGGCTACCTCTACTGCGGCTGGCCCTCGGGCGGTCGGCCGGCGATCGAGGCGTTCGCCGACGCCGTGCTGCGGGGCTAGCCGCACGCAGGTCCGGCAGGTCCGGCAGGTCCGGCAGACCGGAACGGTTCGGGCCGACCGGGCGTCAGGACAGTGGCGACCAGCGAGCGGTGCGCAGCAGGCGGCTGCGCCAGTCGTCGCGCACGACGAGGGCGTCGTTCATCCAGGTGCCGGGAGCCTTCCCGGCCGCGGGGAGCTCGGTGGCGAGGAGGTTCCAGAGCCGATCGGGGTCGAGGATCTTCTGCCAGAGGAGCACCTCGGTGCGCTGGCCCGTACCCCAGGCGGTGTGCAGGAGGGTCTGGAGCTCGAGGATCGCGGTGCCGGCGCTCCGGCTCTGCACGAGGCTGGGGGCGTACTGCGCCTCCGCCTTGGCGAGGTAGTCGAGCAGCATCCCCTCGTGGGGCCAGGCGGTGTCCTCCATGAACAGCGTCGGGTCGTGGTCGAGGGCCGGGTCGGCGGGCACCGCAGCGAGGTCGGTGGGAATGACCGGAGACCAGGTGGCCGGGGTCAGGACGCGGGCACTGACCTCGTGACGCAACTGGTCGAGTGTGCGGGCGGGCTCGGTCAGGGACCCCCGTTGCACGTGGTCGACCACGTTGCCCCAGGCCGCACCGCTCTCCACCGCGGTCACGGTGACCACGGTGTACGCCCGTCCCGACCCGTGGGTGAGGTGGGCGAAGTAGCAGAGCTTGGCGTCGCCGGTGGCGGCGAGGGCGGGCATCCAGAGGTCGCGGCAGGCGGCCTCGAACTCGTCCTCGTGGGCGCCTCGCACCCGGTGCACCTCGTGGATCCAGAGCATGGCCGTTCCTCCCTGCGCCGGCAGGCGCGTGGGGCTCAGCCTGCCCCAGAGCGGTCACTGGGCGCCAGTAGAGCCGCGACGACCGCCTCGATCACGCCGTCGGCGAGCGCGTGCATCTCGTCGTCGGTGCGGTCTTGGATGGGGTGGGCCACGAAGATGCGGGCGGGATCGGCGCCGAGGGCCCGGGCCTGGATCTCGGCGGCCTGCACGAACTGGTCGGACGCGAGGAACACGCCGGGGATGCCGAGGGCCTCGAATTCGACGATGTCGTGCACACTGCACGACGTACACGATCCTCAGTCGGCGAGCGCCTCGATGACCACGTCACACTTGGTGGCGATCTCGTGACGCAGGTCGATGGGGGCCGGCTTGGTGAACGTGGGTTTGCGGAACCGCTCACTGCGCAGCCCCAGGTCGCGGAGGCGCTCCTCGACGCGGTCGAGGAAGACGTCGCCCCGGGCCTTGTTGATGTCGAGCAGGCCCACCGTGAGCCCGTCGAGCCGCTCGGGCCGGGCGGCTCGCTCGCGAGTGACCGGACGGGTCTCGGCGGTGGGATCGAGGACGACGCGGGCCATGACCTCAGTCTTCCACGGCCACGGTGACGGGGACACTCCCGAGGGTGCCGGAGGTCCAGCCGCCGATGATGGCGGAGAACATGCCGGCGTTGCCTCCGGCGTGGACCACCATGAGCCCGCCCGGACGGAACTTGGGGATCATGGAGTCGGCGAAGGACTCGTGCACGCCCTCGGCGATGCCGCCCGCGCCGCGGATCAGTTCGTGCCCGGGGACCAAGAGGCGCTCGCCGAGCTCATCGAGCACCCGCTGCTTGGTCCAGCCCGCATCGCGGAACACCCGGGCGTGCTCGGGCGACACGACCACGACGGCGTCGAAGACCATCACGGCCTTGGGCCCCCAGACGCTGCGCAGGGCCACGGCCAGGTGGTTGGCCAGCGTCGGGGCCTCACGGCTCAACTGGTCGGCGAAGCCCCGCGGGGCCTCGCCGGCGAACAGCGTGACCGCCGACTGCCCGGGCTCGAAGCCGCGGGTCACGTGGAGGGGCTCCCAAGGGGAGTCGACCTCGTTCTCGGCGAAGCAGAAGGAGTACTTGCCGGGTTGACCCAGGGTGGCGCGGTCCACCTCACCCGGTCGGCCTCCCCCCACGTTGCGGATCACGAGTTGGAGTGCGCGTCCGATGGTCGCGTTGGCCCGATTCCCCTGACCGAGGGCGTTGATGCCCGAGTTCATCCCGATGGCGTGCGTCACGGGACCGTTCACGATCACCACCGGCCCCGAGAACCAGGTGCTGGCGAGCAGGCCGTGCATGTTGAAGGCGTCGGTGCTGGCGGCTTCCACGGCGGCGATCACCACGGGGAGGTACTCGGGGCGAGCGCCCGCGAGCACCGCGTTGACGGCGACCTTCTCGACCGTGCAGGGCACCAGGTTGGGGGCAACGACCGCCACCACGTCGTCGGGGGCCCGGGTGGTCCCGGTGAGCATCCGGGCGACCCGCTCGGGGGTGGGGGCAACGACCGGGAGCCCGTCGGTCCACCCTCGGTCGAAGAGCGCCTCCGCGTCGTCCTCAGCGGCACCGAGCTCGATCCGGCGTGAGCGCAGGTCGTCGGGGGCGGTGGACACGGCGACTCCCGGGGTGGAGGGCGGGGGTGGTCAGGACAACGCGTCGACGAGGAAGTCGAGGGCGCGGGTCAACGTCCCGACGTCGTCGGGTTCGACCGTCGGGAACAGCGCGACGCGCAGCTGGTTGGCGCCGATCTTGCGGTACGGCTCGACGTCGACCACGCCGTTGGCCCGCAGCGCCGCGCTGAGTGCGGTGGCGTCGACGCCCGAGAACTCGAGGGTGGCGTTGGCGTGGCTCCGGGCCGCCGGCTCCGCCACGAACGGGGTGACGAACGGACGCTCCTCGGCCCAGCCGTAGAGGATCTCGGCGGACCGGTCGCAGCGGGCGGTGGACCACGCCAGCCCACCCTCGGCGTTGATCCACTCCACGGTGTCGCAGAGGAGGAACAGCGTGGCCAGGGCCGGGGTGTTGTAGGTCTGGTCGAGGCGGGAGTTCTCGACCGCGGTCGTGAGGTCGAGCGACGGTGGGATCCACCGCCCGGAACCCGACACGCGGGCGATCCGGTCGACGGCGGCGGGCGAGCACAGGGCGATCCAGAGGCCGCCGTCGGACCCGAAGGCCTTCTGCGGCGC
Organism: Actinomycetes bacterium; assembly: GCA_037142235.1. Classification (GTDB taxonomy): domain Bacteria; phylum Actinomycetota; class Acidimicrobiia; order IMCC26256; family PALSA-555; genus CAIUKV01. The sequence continues at coordinate 7,113 of JBAXBB010000011.1, read as the reverse complement.
GAAGTAGTAGCAGTCGAACTGGGTGGGGTCGACGCGCAGGGCGCCCGCCCCCGACGTGGCGTCGACGGCGACCACGCCGTGCACGCCCTCGGGGCGGACGACCTCGCACATCACGCCCGTGGAGGTCTCGTTGTGGATCAGCGCGTAGAGGTCGACCGACGGGTCGGGCACGGCGGCGGTGCGCGTACCGGGCTCCGACCGGACCACCACCGGGTCGGCGAGGAACGGCGCTGAGCGCGTGACCTCGGCGAACTTCGAGGAGAACTCGCCGATCACCACGTGCTCGGCGCGCTCTTCGACCATTCCGAAGGCCAGGGCGTCCCAGAGCGCGGTGCTGCCGCCGTTGCCCAGGACCACCTCGTAGTCGGCGGGCAAGGAGAACACCTCGGCGAGACCCTCGCGGACCCGCCGCACCACCGACTTCACGCCGTCGCGCCGATGGCTGGTGCCCAGGAACGAGGCACCGGTCGCGGCCAGGCGGGTGAGGGCTTCGGTGCGCACCTTCGAGGGTCCGGACCCGAAGCGCCCGTCGGTGGGGCGCAGGTCGGAGGGCAGGACGAGGGTGGTGGGGTCGGGTGCGCTCACCCGTCCGAGCCTAGCGAGGGGGTGGCGGCGGAGGACCGGCCCAGCGGGGGTGGTGACGGCGCGCCCACGTCTCGGTGACGGAGCCGGTCAGCATGCCGCCGAGGGCTCCGGGGTCGCGCAGCGCGAACGCGATGTGCCCGGTGACGAGCAGCGCGACGCCCAAGGCGAACCAGTCGTGGACGAAGGTGGCCCCGGTGCGCAGATCGACGGGGACGTGCACCGCGAAGTGGAGCATGAGCCCGGTCGCGAACAGCACCGCTCCGGATCCGAGGAGCAGGGCGCTGTTGAGCTTCTGACCGGCATTGAACTTGCCCGCGCCGACGGTGGCCCGGTTCCGCCGGCGGAGCCAGGCTCGGTCGCGGGCGTCGAAGCGCTCCAACTCGCGAGCGTCGGCCCGGAGCGCCCGGCCCCGCCGCGGCGCGAGGAGCCCGAGGACCACCGGGACCGGTACGGCCACTCCGCACCAGAAGTGCACGACCCGGACGACCCCGCGGTAGCCGACGAGCGTGGCGAGCGGACCGAGGTACATCACCGCTCCGGTGGCGATCAGCCCGAGTGCCACGACCGCCGTGAGCCAGTGCACCACTCGCTCGCTGGCGTCGAAACGAACCCGTCGGGCCGGCGCGTCCGGGGAGGCGAGGGTGCTGCTCACGTGGCGGAGTCCGTTCGACCGTTCGACCGCCCGACCCACGCGTCGGGGTCGTAGCCCCTTCGTTCCCAGTAGCCGACCATCACCCGGTCGGTGAGCTCGATCGTGTCGAGCCACTTGCACGACTTGTAGCCGTACATCGGGGCGACGTACAGGCGCACCGGTCCACCGTGGTCGGCACCGATCGGCGCTCCCTGGAGGCGGTAGGCGACGAGGACGTCGTCGCGGCGCGCCTGCTCGAGGGTGAGGCTCTCGGTGTACTCCCCGTCGAAGCTGGTGAAGCGCACCGCTTTGGCGGTCGGTGAGACGCCGACCAGGTCGAGGAGGTCGCGCAACAGCACGCCCCGCCACTCCACGTCGGCCACCCGCCACCCGGTCACGCACTGGAAGTCACGGGTGAGATCGGTGGCGGGCATCGCTTCGAGGTCGGCGAGGGTGAGCACGGTGGGCGCCTCGATCAGCCCTTCGACCCGCAGGCGGTACTTGGCGTTGGCGACCGACGGGAACTCGCCGGTGACCGTGTAGAGCCGGAAGTTCCCGAGCGGGAGCAGCGACGCCAGCCCGGTGCTGTCCTTCGCCGCGATCGGACCGAGGTTGTCGTCGAACCAGCGCTGGATGCCGGCCCCGGTGGCGACCCCGACCGCACCGAGCCCGATCAGGCCGAGCACCAGTCGCCGCCCGACCGGTGTGCCCGGTGAGGCCCCGGGCGCCGGTTCCGGCGCCGGTTCGGGTTCCGGTTCGGGCGCGCTCATGCCAGCCCGAGCACTTCGCCGAACGCGCTGCGGAGGTCCGCGGCGAGTTGGTCGGGATCGGGCACGGACGCGGTGTCGACGTTGACGCCGATGCAGCACGTGCCTTCGTGCGACAGCAGCGTCGCGTTGACGGCGGTGCCGGAGAGGGGTCCGAACGCGTACATGCGCGTGACCTCGGCGCCTCCGAGGTAGAGGGGGAACGGCGCGCCGGGCACGTTGCTCGAGACGAAGTCGGCGCCCTTGAACATCGATCCCATCAGCAAGGTGGCGGCCCGCCGTGGGAGCAGGTTGAGCACGGTCGCGAGCTGTTCGGTCATGGTGACCGCAGGCTCCGACCGGAGGAGGCGCGCCCGGCGACCGAACTCCTCGATCCGGGCGACCGGGTCGGTGATGGTGGTCGGAACCATGATGCGCGCCGGGGTGAAGTGGTTGCCGCCGAGCCCGCCGCCGTCGCCCCGCACGTTGATCGGCATGATCATGCGTAGATCCGGGACACGAACCCCAGCGGCCTCGTGGAACCGCTGCAGACCGCCCGACACGGCGCCGACGAAGACGTCGTTGAGGCTGACCCCGAGGTTCTTGGCGGTCCGCTTCAGGTCGTCGAGGGGCACGTCGAGCCCGAACACCCGGCGGCCGAGGCTCCGCGCCCGGAGCAGGGGCGACGCGGGGGTGGGCGCGGGAGCGAGGAAGCGGGCGGCCGAGGTCACGACGGCGGCACCGGTCGCCAGGGCTCCGACGGTGTCGGCGCGCAAGGCGTCGAGGACGCCGCGGGCCACGGGTGGAGCGTGCCGTACGGCATCGACCACGGTGGTGGTGTGCGCGACGAGCCGGTGCCGGGCCACGTCGACGGGCGAGAACTGCGGGAGCGCCGGTGACGCCGGCTCGGGGCCGGTGGGTCCGGGGTCGGACTCGAGGTCGAGCAGCATGAGCAGGAGGGCGATCCCGCCGACTCCGTCGGTCATCGTGTGGTGGAACTTCAGCACGAACGCCGACCGGCCACCCGGCAGGTGATCGACCATGACGTACTCCCACAGCGGACGGTCCTTGTCGAAGGCCCGCATCGCCGCGGTGCCCGCGAGGTCGAAGACCACGCGGTCGGTTCCGGGGTCCGGATTGCCGACCCGGCGCACGTGGTAGTCGAGGTCGAAGTTGGGGTCGTCGGACCAGCCGGGGGTGCCGAAGCCGAACGCGGGCTCGACCACCCGCTGGCGCATCCGGGGGATCAGTCGGACGCCGCGGGCGAGGCGGGCCCGCACGGTCTCCCAGTCGGGCGCGCGGTCCAAGAAGATCGTCGCGACGATCGTCGACCTCAGGAGTGGGTCGTCCTCGATGGCCCACATGAGGGCATCGGCGTCACTCATGAAGTTGCCGAATCCCTCGGTGGGCACGGTCCCAGCGTACGCCGCCCGGATCGGCTCCGATCCGCCCCGATCGGCGTTCGCTACTTCGCGGCAGTCGTGGTGGGGGTGCCGGCCGAGGTCCGAGACCCCTTGTGCCCCCCCGCCGAAGTGGTCGTGCGGGTCCGCCAGGACTGCAGGTCGTAGGTCTGGTTCATGGCGTCGAGGATCATCTGGGCGACGATGTTCGCGCCGTCACGGGTGAAGTGGACGCCGTCGGGGGTGCGCACGACCGTGCCGTCCAAGGCATCGGCGTATCCGCCGTCGGGGCCGCGGAACCGCTGGTCGAGGTCGAGGTAGACCACCCGTCCGGGGCGCTTGGCCGCCTCTTCGCGGATGATGTCGTTGATCGGCTGGTAGCGGTCGTCGGCTCGGGTGCGGATCGGTGGGACGCCCAACCAGAAGAGCGTCCGCTTCCCCGAGCCGGTCACCTGGTCCATGATGCCGCCGACCCGGCGTCGGTACTCGTCGACCCATTCGGCGCTGGCGTAGGGACCGACACCGCCGTCGCCGGTGAGCACCTGGTCGTCGTTGGAGCCAATCGTCAGGACCATCGCGTTCGGGTTGTCGGACGCGATCACGTCGGCGATGTGCTGTGACCAGTTGAAGACCTCGGGTCGGGCGAGCCCGGTCGCAACGTGTCCGTCGTCGGTGCCGCCCACCACCGAGATGACCTGGGTGTCGGCGGCGGCGGCGACGAACGACTCGCCTGGGGTGATCGACAGCGAGTCGCCGCCGATCCAGGTGCTGGCCGGGAAGATCGGATTGAAGGCCCGCTTCACCGTGGGGGCCGGGACGACGTCGTGCACCGTCGGGTCGGGGAGCTTCCCGTTGACGGTGTCGTCGCCGGAGCGCCCGGTGATCGACTGCAGGCCCGATCGCAGCGCGTCCACGTGCAGCGCGTGGCTCACGGTGAAGAGTGGCTCCGCGACGATGCGGGCGAGGTCCCGCCGCAACCCGACCGGCTGGCTGTCGGCGGTCTTGCGGATCCCGGCCGCGTTGAGCAGGCCGCCGACCAGCGCCGCGACGAGCATCACGAAGACGATGTTGCCGGCGGCGAGCGGGCGTCGCCCGACGGGCGCGCCGGTCGGCTGGGGGTGTGGTGCGGGGGGCACGGTCGTCACGTCAGAACCGGAAGTAGATGAACGGGGCCACGCCGCGCGGGCCGAGGGTGTTGATGACGAGGAGGGCGAACCCGATGATGACGCCCATGAGCACGGGGGAGAGCCGGGAGAACGAGGCCATGAGCCGGGTGGTGACGTCGTGCGGCACGTACTGACCGCCGATGCCGACCACGATCGCGAGCACCACCGACACCGTCACGAGCGGGGAGGCGTGCAGCCAGTTCGACGGGTCGAGGAGATTGCCGAGGTACGCCAGGGCCTTGGGCAACGACTCGGCGCGGAAGAAGATCCACGCGAGACACACCACGTTGAAGGTGACCGTTCGCTGGAGGATCCGCCGCCCCCGGGTGTCGGGCGGCTCGGGCAGGTTGCGCCGGGTGCGCATCGAGCGTCGCCAGTGCTCGAACGACAGCACCCCCCCGTGGATCGCACCCCAGACCACGAACGTCCAAGCCGCTCCGTGCCAGAGGCCGCCGAGGACGAAGGTGATCATCAGGTTCCGGTACGTGACCAGGTTGGGTTTCCGGTTGCCGCCGAGCGGGATGTAGAGGTAGTCGCGCAACCAGCGCGACAGGGTCATGTGCCAGCGCCGCCAGAAGTCCTGGAGCGAGATCGCGCTGTAGGGGCTGTCGAAGTTGAGTGGGAAGCGGAAGCCGAGCAGGAGGGCCAGGCCGATGGCCATGTCGGTGTAGCCGCTGAAGTCCGCGTAGATCTGCACGGCGTAGCCCCACACGCCGACCAGCAGCTCGAGCGACGAGTGGCGCCCGGGGTTGGCGAAGACCTGGTCGACGATGTGGGTCGCCAGGAGGTTCGCGATCACCACCTTCTTGAAGAGGCCGACGAAGATCAGGAAGAACGCTCGACTGGCGTCGATCCGGTGGGAGTTCTTGGGCTCGTCGATCTGCGGGACGAACTCGCTGGCCCGCACGATCGGGCCGGCGACCACGTGGGGGAAGAACGAGAGGTAGGTGGCGAAGTTGAGGAGGCTGGTCGGCTCGAAATCGCCGCGGAACACGTCGATGACGTAGCTCAGCGCCTGGAACGTGAAGAACGAGACGCCGACGGGGAGCGCGACGTTGAGGAGCGAGTCCCCGCCGTGGATGCCGACGGCGGAGAGGATCCCGCGCGACGAGGTCAGGAAGAAGTCGGCGTACTTGAAGTACGCGAGCAGCCCGACGTCGAAGACGACCGTCGTGCCGAGGATCCACTTGCGGCGCGCCTCGTCGGAGGTCCGGTGGAGCCAATGGGCGAAGCCCTGGTTGACAACGGTGGACGCCCCGAGGAGGAAGCAGAATCTCCAGTTCCAATAGCCGTAGAAGAAGTAGCTCGCCGCCAGCATGAAGAGCTTCCAGCGGTGGCGCTGGGGCATGAGCGCCCAACTCGTCGGCAGGACGACGAAGAAGAACAGGGCGAAGGTGACGGTGGGGAACAGCATGGGTTCACCCGCGGGTGTTCGACGGAATGGCCCATTGTCACACCGGCGCCGGCGGTGGTGTGGGCACTCCGGCGGGTTCGCTCGAGCCCCGGGTCAGTCCCGCTGCCGACGACCCCGCTCGACCACGGCGTGGCGTCGACGCTCGATCTCGGCGGGGTCCACGACGAAGTCGCGGAACACGGCGAGTTCGTGGGCGACGGCGTCACCCACCGTGAGGCGGGCGTTGGCGTCGTAGAGGGCCTTGAGGTGGCGCACGGTCCGACCGTCGTTGTCGGCGATGTCGGACGCCAGCGCGCGGGCCCGGGGGAGGAGGTCGTCGTGGGGCACGACGTGGTTCACGAGGCCGATCCGCAACGCCTCCGCCGCGTCGACGAAGTTCCCGGTGAGGCTCATCTCCTTGGCGCGGCGGAGTCCCACGGCCATCGGGAGATAGACGCTCATGCCGCCCCCCGGGGTGACGCCCACCCGGGCGTGCGTGTCGGCGAACACCGCCCGCTCCGACGCCACGAGGAAGTCGCAGCCGAGCGCCAGTTCGAGTCCGCCGGTGACCGCCGGTCCGTTGACGGCTCCGATGACGGGCTTCTCCATGCGGCGCAGAGCCACGAGCGGATTGTCGGGGGCGTCGTCGCCGGGTTTCTCACCGGGACGGCCCGGCCCGCCGCCGCGCAGGTTCTCCCCGGTGCTCCCGAGCTCGCGCAGGTCGAGCCCGGCGCAGAACGCCGGGTCGGTGCCGGTGAGGACCACGGCGTCGACGTCGGGATCGTGCTCGGCCTCCCAGAGCGCGGCCGCCGAGGCGCGGTGGAGCGCCGTGTTCAGGGCGTTGCGGGCCTCGGGGCGGTCGAGCGTGACGGTCGCGACCCGCCCGGTGACGTCGAGGACGACCAGGTCGGAAGACACGGCGTCGCGGTGCGCCTAGCGACGACCGACGTTGGGCCGACGCCCGTGGTTCGCCTTCTTGCGGCGGGAGTTGAGTTTGCGCTTTTTCGTCTTCTTGGACACGCCCCCAGGGTAGGCGACGGGCCGACGATGTGCCGAGCCCGGTACCGTGGGGGGTCATGGTCGTCCGGTCCCGAGCCCGCCGCCTCGCCACGGTCATGGCCGTCCTCGCCGCCCTGGCGGCCGTCCTGGCCGCCTGCGGGGAGCCGGATCCGGCCCCGCCGCCCCCGCCGAC
>JBAXBB010000010.1:0-37546 GCA_037142235.1 Actinomycetes bacterium | reverse complement strand
AGGTCGCCTCGGCCCTGGTCCGGCTCGACCGCCACGCAGCACCTCCCGTGTCGGTGCCGTCGCCCGAGGCATTGTTCCGCCTCGTGCGCACCGGTTTCGCCCAACGGCGCAAGACCCTGCGCCGGTCGTTGGCGCCGGCGCTCGGTGAGCGGACCGAAGCGGTCCTGCGTGCGGCCGGGGTGGAACCGTCGGCGCGGGCCGAGGCGCTCGACCTCGCCGACTGGGCCCGGGTCTGCCGGGAGGCCGCGTGAACCGCCTGTCGCGCGTGCGCGCCACGGCCTACGGCAAGCTGACGCTGTCGCTGCGAATCCTCGGGCTGCGCGGTGACGGCTACCACGAGATCGAAGCGCTCACGATCTCCATCGGCCAACCCTCCGACGTGGTCGAGGTCAGCGCCGTGCCCCACCCCGGGGGCGTCACCTTCTCGGTGGAGGGTGAGGTCGAGCACGTGCCACCGGGCATGGACAACCTCGCCGCCCGCGCCGCCGAGGACATCATGCTCCGGGCCGGTCGCTCGGGCCACGGCGTGCGCCTGGTCCTGCGCAAGCGGATCCCGGCCGGCGCCGGGCTGGGCGGTGGCTCCGCCGACGCCGCCGCGACCTTGGTGGCCGTGCGCAAGCTCCTCGTCCTCGAGCTCACCGACGACGAGCTCCTCGACGTGGCGGCGGGTCTGGGCTCCGACGTGCCGTTCTGCTTCCGGGGCGGCTCGGCCTGGATGCGGGGCCGGGGGGAGATCCTCGAGCCGATCGGCCTGCGGGCCGGGCTCGGCTTCCTGGTCGCCATCCCGCCCTTCCGGCTCGCCACCCCGACGGTGTATGCGGCCTGGGACGAACTCGGCGGTCCCGAGGCGACGCGGGGCGTGGAACCGCGTGGTCAGGTCTCGCGGGTGATCGACGTGCTCGCCAACGACCTAGAGCCCGCCGCCGAGCACGTGGCACCGGGCCTGGTGGAGTTCCGTGAGGCGCTGGAGCGGGCTGCGGGTCGCCCGGCGTTGCTGGCCGGCAGCGGCTCGTCCTACGTCGTGCCGCTCGAGCGCGGCGTGGAGGCCGAGGCCCTCGCCACGAGCGTGAGCCGCCGCCTCCGGGTACCGGTCGTGGCGGCTCGCAGCACTGCGGTGGGCGTGCGGATCGGAAGCTGAGAGCCTCGCGGGCTACTTGCCCTGCTGGCGACGCTGCCAGCGGGTCTTCTTCAACAGCTTCTTGTGCTTCTTCTTGCGCATGCGCTTGCGGCGCTTTTTGATCAGAGAGCCCATGAGGACCGGGACGGTAGTCGGTCCGAGGGCACCCGTCCCACTCCCGGCGCCGGGACTAGGGTCGGGGACACCCTTCGGGGGTGGTGTAACGGCAGCACGGGGTCCTTTGGAGTCCCAGGTCGAGGTTCGAAACCTCGCCCCCGAGCAACCCGCACCTGGACCGGCATGGAGCATCTGGATCGGCGTGGAGGAGGAGCGAGTGGCGGACCGGCCCCTCTCGGCGGTGGTTCTGGCGGCCGGGGAGGGCACGCGGATGCGCTCGCCCCTTCCCAAGGTCCTCCACCCGCTCTGTGGGCGCCCGATGCTCCTCCACGTGCTCGACGCTCTCGCGGCGCTGCCCCTGGAGCGAGTCGTGGTCGTCGTCGGTCACCGGGCCGAGGTCGTCACCGATGCGGTGCACGACCGCGGGGTGGGCGGCTCGATCGTGGAGTTCGTCGAGCAGCCCGTCCAGCGCGGCACCGGTGATGCCACCGCCGTGGCGCTCACGGCGTTCTCCGACGACCTCGACGACGACGACGACGTCCTGGTCCTCTCCGCCGACGTCCCGCTCCTGCGTCCGGAGACGCTCGCCGCGCTCGTCGCCGAGCACCGCCGTACCGAGGCCGCCGTCACCATGCTGACCGCCGTCCTCGACGATCCCACCGGGTACGGGCGCATCGTTCGCAACGGCCGCGGCGAGGTCGAACGCATCGTCGAGCAGGCCGACGCCACGCCCGACGAACTGGCCATCACCGAGGTCAACCCGGCGATCTACTGCTTCCGTCGGTCGCTGCTGTCGCCGGCTCTGCGTCGCGTGAGCCCGGAGAACGCCCAGGGCGAGTACTACCTGACCGACGTGGTGGGGGTGCTGCGCGGGGCGGGCCACACCGTGCTCGCGGCCGCCGCCGACGACGCCGACGAGACGCTCGGGGTCAACGACCGCGCGCAGCTCTCCGACGCCGAGGCCCGCATGCGCCGCCGCATCAACCGCACCTGGATGCGGGCCGGAGTGACCATGGTCGATCCGGAGCGGACCTACGTCGACGCCTCCGTGGAGCTCGCCCCCGACGTCTGGCTCTGGCCGGGGACGCTGCTCGAGGGGCGGACGGTCGTCGGCGGTGGCGCCGAGATCGGACCCGATGCCCGGCTCGTCGATGCCACGATCGGCGAAGGTGCCGTGGTCGAGCAGAGCGTGCTGCGCGGTGCCGTTGTTGGCGCCGGGGTCCACGTCGGACCGTTTGCGCACCTCAGGCCCGGGACCCGGCTCGCCGCGGGGTCGCGGGTGGGCAGCTTCGTGGAGACCAAGAACGCCGACGTGCGCGAGGGCGCGAAACTGCCCCACCTGAGCTACGTCGGCGACGCCGAGGTGGGTGCCGGGGCCAACGTGGGGGCGGGCACGATCACCGCCAACTACGACGGCCGCGACAAGCACCGCACCACGATCGGCCCGGGCGCGCGCACCGGATCCAACTCCGTGCTGGTCGCTCCCGTGACGGTCGGGGAGGGCGCCTACACCGCGGCCGGATCGGTGGTCACCCGTGACGTCCCGGCGGGTGCGCTCGCCAAGGGCGTGCCCGCCACGATCGTGGAGGGCTGGGTCGTCGCGCGCGAGGATGCCACAGAGACGCCACCCCGGGACGATCCCCCGGGGACCGACTAGGGAGCGAGCGCAGTCCGATGGAGCACGTGACGACGAAGCGGTTGCTGCTGGTGGCCGGCCGAGGCAACACCGAGCTGTCCGAGGAGATCGCCGAGTGCCTCGGTGAGTCCCTCGGCGGGATCACGCTCAGCACGTTCTCGAACGGCGAGATCTACTGCCGCTACGGCGAGAGCGTGCGAGGCGCCGACGCGTTCATCCTCCAGAGTCACTGTGAGCCGATCAACGACCGGATCATGGAGCAACTGATCATGATCGACGCCGCCAAGCGCGCGTCGGCCAAGCGGATCACCGCGGTCGTCCCCTTTTACGCCTACGCCCGTCAGGACCGGAAGGCCGAGGGTCGCGAGCCGATCACGGCGCGCCTCGTCGCGGACCTCCTCACGGTCGCGGGTGCCGACCGGGTCGTGACCGTGGACCTCCACACCGGGCAGATCCAGGGGTTCTTCGACTTCCCGGTCGACCACCTCACGGCCGTGCCGCTCCTCGCCCGCCAGATTGCCGCCAACGTCTCGGGAGCGGTCACCGTGGTGTCGCCCGATGCCGGTGGGGGCAAGCTCGCCCGCCGGTACCGCAACCACCTGGCCGAGTTGAACATCGACGCCGAGCAGGCCTACGTCGACAAGCGCCGCCCGAAGGGGACGCAGAACACGGTGGAGGCGCTCGAGGTGGTCGGCGACGTCGCCGGCCGGGTCTGCGTGCTGGTCGACGACATCATCGACACCGCCGGTACGATCGTCAGTGCCGCCGAGCTCCTGCGTGCGCGAGGAGCGGTCGACGTCGTGGTGGCGGCCACTCACGGGGTGCTGTCCGGTCCGGCCGTGGAGCGCCTCCGCAACGCCCCGATCCGGGAGGTGGTGGTGTCGAACACACTGCCCATCCCGCCGGAGAAGCAGTTCCCGGCGCTGCGGGTGGTCTCCATCGCCCCCGTGCTGGCCGAGGCCCTGTCGGCGGTGTTCGTCGAGGGCTCGGTCAGCGAGATCTTCGCCGGAGACAACTTCTGAGCGTTCTCGGGGCGGCCCGGTGGCCCGCCGGGCCCTCCGTCTAGACTCCTGAATCCTTCGAAACCCCATCCGGGAAGGTGTGGCCCCATGGCCGACGACGTCGTCTTGATCGCAGAATCCCGTTCGACCCGCGGCTCCGGTCCGGCCGGCCGTGACCGCCGGGCGGGTCGCCTCCCGGCCGTGGTCTACGGCCTGGGCACCGAGTCGGCGGCGGTGACCGTCCCGTCGCACGACCTCGGGCTGATCCTCTCCAAGGGTTCCAACACCCTGATCACCCTCCGCCTCGACGGCACCGACGAGCTCACCCTCGTGCGCCAGGTCCAGCGCCACCCCGTGCGCGGCGACCTCGTCCACGTGGACTTCGTGCGGGTCCGCACCGACGTCGCCATCATGGCCGAGGTGAGCCTGGTGCTCATCGGCGAACCCGAGGGCGCCAAGCGCGGCGGGATCCTCGAGCAGCAGATCTTCACCCTGACGGTCGAAGCCCGGCCCCAGGCGATCCCGACGTCGATCGAGGTCGACGTGTCGCACCTCGACCTCGCCGGTCAGCTCCGCATGGCCGACGTGGTGCTGCCCGACGGGGTCACCTCCGGCCTCGACCCCGAGACCCTGCTGGCAGCCCTCATGGTGCCCCGTGGCCTCGCGACGGCTGCTGGTGCCGGCGAGGGTGGCGAGGGCGGCGAAGGCGCCGAGAACACCGGGGAGTAGTCCGTGCGCCGCGGCGGCCGACCGCGGATCGGCACCCCGGCCGACTTCCTCGTGGTCGGATTGGGCAACCCCGGTGCCGAGTACGCCCGGACCCGACACAACGTCGGCGCCGAGGTGGTCGAGGAGTTGGCGCGACGCCACGGCGCTCGCCTCCGGACCGGCAAGGAACGCGCGCTGGTCGACGAGGTCCGCATCGGGGTCTCGCGCGTGGCGCTCGCCGTCCCCACGCTCTACATGAACGAGTCCGGCGCCGCCGTGCAGGCGCTGGCCCGTCGCCACGGCGTGGAGCCCGAGCGGGTCGTGATCATCCACGACGAACTCGATCTCCCGGTCGCCACGGTGAAGGTGAAGGAGGGCGGCGGGTTGGCGGGCCACAACGGTCTGCGCTCGGTGAAAGCTCACCTGCACTCCGACGCGTTCCTGCGCGTCCGGATCGGCGTGGGGAAGCCGGCTTCGAAGGAGCACGGCGCCGACCACGTACTGAACCGGTTCTCGAAGCGCGAGCGTGCCGACGTCGACGTGGCGCTCGCCCTCGCGGCCGATGCGGTCGAGACGATCGTCACCGACGGTGTGGCCGTCGCCATGAACCGGTGCAATTGACCGTGACCCAGTCGCCGGCCTCCCCTCCTTCCTCACCATCACCGCCCGCTTCGCCGCCGCTGGCACCGCTGCTGGCGCTCCTCGCCGAGGAGCCGGCGCTGCGGGCGGTCGTCGGCCGGGAGCCAGTCGTCGCGGTCCCGGAGGCGGCGCGGGCCCTGTTCGTCGCGGCCCTGGTGCGGGCCAGCACGCGGCGACCGATCGTGGTGGCGGTCCCGACCCGCACCGAGGCGGAGCGCCTTACGCACGACCTCGTGCAGTTCCTGCCGGCGGATTCGGTGGAGGAGTTCCCCGCCTGGGAGACCCTGCCGTTCGAGCGCGTGTCGCCGTCGTTCGAGACCATGGGCCGGCGCCTCCGCGTGATGTGGCGATTGCGCACCGGACGAGCTCCCGACGTCCTGGTCGCACCGGTCCGGGCGCTGGTGCAGCGCCTCGGCCCGCACGTCGAGGACGTCGAGCCGATCGTCGTGCACCCGGGGCAACGGCTCGATCGCGACGACCTGGTCACCCGGCTGGTCGCCGCCGGGTACCGCCGCGAGTACCAGGTCGAGTCACGGGGAGAGGTCGCGGTCCGCGGCTCGATCATCGACGTGTATCCGTCGACGGGCGACTACCCGGTCCGCATCGACCTCTGGGGTGACGAAGTCGACCGGCTCACCGCGTTCTCGGTCGCCGACCAGCGGGCGACCGATCCGGTGGCCGAGGTCGTGATCTTCCCGGCGCGTGAACTGCTCGCCACGCCGGAGGTCCGCCAGCGCGCGGCGTCCCTCGTGGACTCGCAGCCGTGGGGAGCGGCCCACTGGGAACGCCTCGCCGAAGGGGCTTGGTTCGACGGCATGGAGTCGTGGTTGCCGTGGCTCTGCGAGTCCGAGCACCTGCTCTCGGACCTTCTGCCCGCCGAGGCCCTCGTGCTGGTGTGCGAGCCACGGCGCCTGCGCGACCGCGCCCAGGAGTTGCTCGACGACGAGGCGGCACTCGCGGCGACCCTCGCCACCACCTGGGGCGCGACGGGTGACGACGCGCCCCGACTCTCGCTGTCGTTCGAGCGGTTGCTCGCGCACACGCCGGCGGGTGCGACCAACCTGCTGGTCACGCCCGAATCGCCCGCGACCCCGGCATTGGCGGCCACGGGCTTCGATCCGGTGGTCGGCGCCGACGTCACGATCGGCCGCCGCCTCACGCAGCTCCGCGACCACGGTTACCGGGTCGTGCTCGCGGCCGACGGCACGGGCAGTGCCGCTCGGCTGGCCGACGTGCTGGCCGAGGACCGCGTCGACGTCGAACGCGACGCCGTGGTGCCCGGCGTGATCGGGGTCGTGGTCGCACCGCTCGTCCGCGGCGTGGTGCTGGGTGGGTCGAAGGTGGCGCTGATCGCCGAGGCCGACCTGACCGGGCGTCGGCGGGTGCACCGGCGCCCGCGGGGCGCGCAACGGTCGGTCGACCTCTACGAGGACCTGGCGTCCGGCGACCACGTGGTGCACCAGGTGCACGGGGTCGCCCGGTACGAGGGCATGGTCTCGCGCGCGATCGGAGGCTCGGAGCGCGATTACCTGCTCTTGGCCTACAAAGGTGGCGACAAGCTCTACGTCCCGACCGACCAGGTGCACACCGTGCGCAAGTACACGGGTGGTGACGTGCCGGTGCTGAACCGGATGGGCGGCTCCGACTTCGAGAAGTCCAAGGCCCGGGTGCGCGCGGCCACGCGTGAGATCGCCCAGGAGCTCGTCGTGCTCTACCGTCGCCGCCTGGCCTCGACCGGGTTCGCGTTCGGACCCGACACGCCCTGGCAGCGCGAGATCGAGTCGGCCTTCCCGTACCAGGAGACCCCCGACCAGTTGGCGGCGATCGAGGCGGTCAAGGCCGACATGGAACGGCCGGTCCCCATGGACCGTCTGGTCTGTGGCGACGTGGGCTTCGGCAAGACCGAGGTGGCGTTGCGGGCGGCCTTCAAGGCGGTCCAGGACGGGAAGCAGGTGGCGGTGCTCGTCCCGACGACGCTCCTGGCCGACCAGCACGGTCAGACCTTCCGCGACCGGTTCGCCAACTATCCGGTGCGGGTCGAGGTCGTGTCCCGCTTCTTGTCCCCGACCGAGCAGCGCAAGGCCCTGGCCCGGGTGGCGGCGGGCGAGGCCGACCTCGTGATCGGCACGCACCGGCTCCTCTCCGACGACGTGTCGTTCGCTGATCTCGGGCTGCTCATCGTGGACGAGGAGCAGCGGTTCGGCGTGACGCACAAGGAGCGGATCAAAGACCTCCGCGCCGACGTCGATGTGCTCACGCTCACTGCGACCCCGATCCCCCGAACGCTCGAGCTGTCGATCACGGGCATCCGCGACCTCACGTTGGTCAACACCCCGCCGGAGGACCGCCAGCCGATCCTGACCTTCGTGGGCGAGAACGACGACCGCGTCGTGGCCGAGGCCATTCGCCGGGAGTTGCTGCGCGAGGGCCAGGTCTTCTTCGTCCACAACCGGGTCAAGGACATCGAGTTCGTGGCCGACCAACTCCGAGAACTCGTGCCCGAGGCCCGCGTGGCGATCGCGCACGGGCAGATGGACGAGAGTCGCCTGGAGCGGGTCGTGCTCGACTTCTGGGAGCAGAAGTACGACGTGCTGGTGAGCACCACGATCGTCGAGAGCGGGCTCGACATGCCGATGGTGAACACGCTCGTCGTCGATCGTGCCGATCTCCTCGGGCTCGCGCAGCTCTACCAGCTGCGGGGACGGGTCGGACGACGGGGTCAGCGCGCCTACGCCTACCTGCTCCACCCCCACGACCAGGCCCTCACCGAAGAGGCCTACGAGCGGCTGCGGACGATCGGCGAGTTCACCGAGCTCGGATCGGGATTTAAGATCGCGATGCGCGACCTCGAGATTCGCGGGGCAGGCAACCTCCTCGGCGGTGAGCAGTCCGGGCACATCGCGGCGGTGGGCTTCGACCTCTACTGTCAGATGGTCACGGAGGCGGTCGCCGAGTTGGACGGCACCGCACCACCCGAGCCGGTGGAGATCGCGATCGAACTCCCCGTCAACGCCCACCTCCCCGCCGACTACGTGGAGCGCGACGACGTGCGCATGGAGGCCTACCGGCGCCTCGCGGCCGTCGACACCGACACCGACGTCGACGACGTCCGGGCCGAGTGGGCCGACCGGTACGGCCCGCCACCCCCGCCCGCCGAGGCGCTCCTGGCCATCGCGCGCCTCCGGGTCCAGTGCCTCCGCCTCGGCATCCGGAGCGTCACCCTGGCTCAGCAGGCCGTTCGGATCCGGGGCCTCGGGCTCAAGGCGTCGCAGCAGGCCCGCTGCTCCCGGCTGGCACCCGGCGCCCGCTTCGGCGCCGACGAGGTGATGCTGCCCTGGAAGGGGGCGCCCTCGTCGGCCGCCACCGACCTCGTGGACCTCCTCACCGACCTCGTCCCGCCCGAAGTGGCTCCGGTAGGCTCCGCCGCACCATGAAGCGTCCCAGCACTCCCGCCGCCGCGGTCTTCCTCGGCATCGTCGCCGTCTTCGTCCTCGTCGGCCTCGTGGTCGTCTCGAGCAACGACGGACCGTCGGGCGTGACGGTCGGGACCACGTCGGTGCCCCGCAAGGATGTCGACCGCGAGTTGCAGGTGCTCGCGGAGAACGCCGCGTTGCGCAAGGCGGTGGGCGCGGCCAACGTCAGCATCGCCCCCGGAACCCTGCGGTCCACCCCGGCGGCGGGCATGGTCACGTCGATCGTCCAGGAGCAGCTGATCCTCCAGTACCTCGCCCGGGTCGGTGAGCGGGTCACCGCCACCGACCTCGACGCGGGTCGGTCGCTGCGCTCACAGTCGGCGCTCGACGCGGCCTTTCCCACCCTGCCGGCCTGGTACCAGCGCCAGTACTCGCGCCGCCTGGGCGCTTACGCGGCCTTGTCGCGCGTTTCCGGAGCCACGGCCTCCGACGGGTCCGCGGCCGAGCGCGCGATTCGTTCGCAGGCCCGGCGCTCGCCGGTGTCGGTGTCGGCCCTGTACGGCCGTTACCTGCCCAGCAAGCTCCAGGTCGTCCCGTTCACGCCGCCGAAGCCCTGACCGGGGACGGCGCCGTGGCGCGCGTCGTGGTGGTGGGCCTCGGCCCGGGAGGCGCGGACCTGATCTTCCCGCGGGCCCGGACGGCGCTCACTGCGGCACCCCGGCGGTGGGTGCGCACCAGTCGGCACCCGGCGGTCGCGGAGCTCGTGGCCCAGGGCCTGACCTTCGAGTCGTTCGACGCCGTCTACGACGCGGCAACCGACCTCGACGACGTCTACCCGCGCATCGCGGCGGCGTTGGTCGCGGCGGCCGCGGAGCACGGCGTGGTGGCCTACGCGGTGCCGGGGAACCCGGTCGTCGCCGAGCGCAGTGTCGCGGAGCTCCGGCGGATCGCGGCGGATGCGGAGGTGGCCGTGGAGATCGTGCCGGGGCTCTCCTTCGCCGACCTGGCCTGGTCGCGTCTCGGGGTCGACCCGATGGTGGGCGCTCGCGTGCTCGACGGACGAGCGCTCGCGCCCGAGGCGCTCGAGGTGGGGGGCCCCGTGCTCTTCGCCCAGGTCGACGACCGGTTCACCTGCTCCGACCTCAAGCTCGCCCTGCTCGAACGCTGCGCCCCCGATGCCCCGGTCGTGGTGCTGCAGCGCCTCGGTCTGCCCGATGAATTGGTCACGACGGTCGCGTTGGCGGAGCTCGACCGGGTGGTGGAGCCCGACCACCTGACGTCGTGCTTCGTCGATCTCCCACCGGGGCCGGCCGACACGTTCGGGGCGTTGGTCGCCCTGGCCCGGCGGCTGCGGGGTCCGGGCGGCTGCCCATGGGACGCCGAGCAGACCCACCACTCCTTGACCCGGTACGTGATCGAGGAGGCCTACGAGGTCGTGGACGCGATCGCGGCCCTCCCCGCCGACGGCGATCCGGAGGCGGCGGCGCCCGAGGTGCCGCCCGGTACGTGGGCGGCGATCGCCGACGAGCTCGGCGACCTGCTGTTCCAGGTGGTCTTCCACGCCATCCTGGCGGAGGAGGAGGGTGCGTTCACCACCGCCGACGTCGCCACCGGGATCCACGACAAGTTGGTCCGCCGTCATCCCCACGTCTTCGGCGACGTCGAGGCCGCCACCGGCGACGAGGTCGTGCGCAACTGGGAGCAGATCAAGAAGGGTGAGCGCGGGTCGGAGTCGTTGGTCGACAGCGTGCCGACCGGGCTCCCGGCGCTCCTCTACACCCACAAGTTGTTCCGCAAGGCCGCGGCCGTCGGGCTCGACCCCACCGACCGTGCGGCGGCGGTCGCCGCTCTCGACGGCGCCGCCACCACGCTCGCCGATCCGACGGTCGTCCCCGACGACGCCGCGGTGGGTGCGGTCCTCGCGGCCGCGGTGGCGCTGGCGAAGGCCGGCGGCGTGGATGCCGAGGCTGCACTGCGTGCCTGGGCCGGGGCCTACCGCAGCCGCTTCATGCGGATGGAGGACCTGTCCCGCGCCCGGGGTCTCGACCTCTCCGCCCTCGACCCGGCGGCGGTGGCCGCCCTCTGGGTCGACGCGTCCTGATCCGCCCGGCCGGTCGGTCAGCCGAAGGTGACCGGCAGGGTGTCGAGGCCGCGCAGCACGAGCCGTCCGTTCCACGCCAGCGGGTCGGTTCCGGTGGCCAACGCGAGGCCGGGGAAGCGGGCCACGAGCGCGCCGAGGGCGGCGCGGGCCTCGGCGCGGGCGAGCACGGCACCGAGGCAGTGATGGATACCACCACCGAACGCCAGGTGCTGGGGAGCGAGCCGACGGCCGAGGTCGAGGGACTCGGCGTCGGGACCGAAGTGGTCGGGGTCGTGGTTGGCCGCCCCGAGCAGGGTGAACACGAAGGTGCCGGCCGACAGCGCCTGACCGCCGACCTCGAGGTCGGTGAGCAGGATGCGTCGCGAGAACTGGACGGGCCCGTCGAAGCGGAGGAGCTCCTCGACCGCGTTGTTGACCAGCGTCGGGTCGTCGCGGAGGCGCTGCAACTGGTCGGGGTGGCGCAGCAGCGTCGCCATCGCGTTTCCGATCAGGTTGACGGTCGTCTCGTGCCCCGCGATGTAGAGCAGGGTCACCTGGTCGCGGAGTTCGCCGGGTGAGAGCACGTCGCCGTCGTCCTCCACCGCGACGAGGGCGCTGAGCAGGTCGTCGGCCGGGCGATCCCGTTTCCAGGCGATGGCCGCTTCGACGTGGTGGGTCATGGCGTCGGAGGCGGCGCGCAGGGAATCGGCGGCCTCGGGCGGCGTGAGGGGCTCGAGCACCCCGGCGAGGGTGTGGGCGACGTCGCGGATCTGTTCCCGGTCGGTGTCGGGCATGCCGAGGAGGTCGGAGATGACCTCGAACGGCAGGGGGAACGCGAGGTCGGTGATCACGTCCATCCCGCCGGTGGGAGCGACCCGGTCGAGGGCGGCCTCGACGAGGTGGTCGATCCGAGCGTGGAGGGCCTCCACCTGCCGCGGCGTGAAGGCCTTCTGGACCAGGCGCCGGATCCGGGTGTGGTCGGGCGGGTCGAGGTTCAAGATGGCGTGGGTCCCCCGGTCGTCGCGGGGGTCGTCGGGAGCGAAGATCCGCTCCCGACGGGCGTCGTCGGCGTTGCCGACCTCGACCGAGGTGCCCGGGTCCCGCAGGAGCCGGATGCAGTCGTCGTACCGGCTCAGCGCCCAGGGGCCGAACGGCGTCCGGTGGACCGGCGCCTCGGACCGGAGGCGGGCGTACTGGGGGTAGGGGTCGTCGAAGAACCCGGGCTCGAAGGGGTCCAGGACCGGCCCCGATGCGGCCGCGGGGCTCTCCATCGGACGAAACTAGCGACCGTGGCGGGGGGCTCCGGGCCAACCGGGGGTAGATTGGGTCACCCGCCACACCAGCCACACCAGTCACAGACCAACGACACGGGCCGACGACACCGGCCGACGTACGCCGGACCGGTCACCTCGCGGTGACGGACCACGGCGGTCAGGGGAGCGAACGTGAGCGAGATCATCGAGATCGTCGGTCGGGAGATCCTCGACTCCCGCGGGAATCCCACCGTGGAAGTGGAGGTCGCGCTCCTCTCCGGAGCCACGGGCCGCGCGGCGGTGCCGAGTGGGGCGAGCACCGGAGCCCACGAGGCGGCCGAGCTGCGCGACGGTGACGAGCGGTACCTGGGCAAGGGCGTGCGCACCGCGGTGGAGCACGTCAACACCGAGATCGCCGACCTCGTGCTGGGCTTCGACGCCCTCGACCAGCGGGGCCTCGACGACGAGCTCTGCCGGCTCGACGGCACCCCCAGCAAGGGTCGCCTCGGGGCCAACGCCATCCTGGGCGTTTCGCTGGCAGTGGCCCAGGCCGCGGCACAGGAGTCGGGTCAGTCGCTGTTCCGTTACGTCGGGGGTACCAACGCCCACGTGCTGCCGATGCCGTTGATGAACGTCGTCAACGGTGGCGCGCACGCCGACTCCAACGTCGACGTCCAGGAGTTCATGCTCGCGCCGGTGGGGGCGGCCTCGTTCTCCGAGGCGCTGCGTTGGGGTGCCGAGACCTACCACGCGCTCAAGGCCCTCTTGCACGAACGCGGCCTGTCGACCGCGCTCGGCGACGAAGGCGGGTTCGCCCCCGACCTGGCCCGGAACGAGGACGCGCTGGCCCTGTTGGTCGAGGCGATCCAGCGGGCCGGCTACACGCCCGGCGACGAGATCGCGCTGGCCCTCGACGTGGCCGCCACCGAGCTCTTCCGCGACGGTCGCTACGAACTGGCCGGCGAGGGGGCGTCGTACACCGGTGACGAGTTCGCCGCCTATCTCGCGGGTCTCTGCGACCGGTACCCGATCGTCTCGATCGAGGACGGCATGAGCGAGGACGACTGGGACGGTTGGCGGCTGCTCACCGACCGGATCGGCGCGCGGACCCAACTCGTCGGTGACGACCTCTTCGTGACGAACCCCGAACGCGTGACGATGGGGGTGGCGCGTGGGGTGGCGAACTCGATCCTCATCAAGGTCAACCAGATCGGCACGCTCACCGAGACGCTCGACACCGTGCTGCTCGGTCGTCGCCACGGTCTCACCTCGGTGATGTCGCACCGCAGCGGCGAGACCGAAGACGTCACCATCGCCGACCTCGCCGTCGCCACCAACTGCGGGATGATCAAGACGGGCGCTCCGGCGCGGAGCGACCGGGTGGCCAAGTACAACCAGCTCCTGCGGATCGAGGAAGAGCTCGGTCCGGTCGCGGCCTACCTCGGTGGCGACGCGCTCGCCGGGGCGTCTCCGGGGTCGGATGCCTGAGGATCGCCGCCGTCCGGCGGGCGGGCGCGACCGGGCCGCGGAGCGCACCCGCGCCGTGGATCCCGAAGTCGACCGTCTGCGCCGTCGTCGGCGCATCCGTCGGGTGTTGTGGGTGGTGGCGGTGCCCACGGTGCTCGCGTTCCTGGTGGTGTTCGTCTACCCCACCCGAACCTGGCTGCAGCAGCGCCGCCAGCTCGACGCCACCGAGCAGCAACTCACGGTGCTCCAGCGCGACACCGCCCTGCTGCGGCACCAGAACGAGCGGCTCGGCAGTGACGCGGAGGTCGAGCGGCGGGCCCGTGAGGACTACGGCATGGCCCGGCCCGGCGAGACCGCGTACGTGCTGGTCCCGGCACAGCCGCTGCCCTGACCCGGGGTGACGGATCGGCCGGAGGCGTGGCCGGGTGCCGCTCCGGCGGGCACGCTCGTACACTCCGTCCCGTGCCGGCCACCCTCGACGAACGCGACGCGGTGCGGGCGCTGCTCGGGCGCGAGCCCACCGCCGAGTTCGACGTCGTGGTGCGCCGCACCGATGGCACCCCGGTCGTGATCCGCAACGCCCCGTTCACGGTCGACGGCACTCCGATGCCGACCCGCTACTGGCTGGTCGATCCCGCCTGGAACCGGGCGGTGAGCCGGCTCGAGTCCGATGGCGGGGTGCGGGCGGTGGAGGCCGCCGTCGATCCGAACGCGGTCGTCGCCGCGCACGCGGCCTACGCCGCCGACCGTGACGCCGCCGTGCCCGCCGGTCACACCGGCCCCCGACCCTCGGCGGGGGTGGGGGGCACCCGGACCGGGGTGAAGTGCCTGCACGCCCACGCGGCCTGGTGGCTGGTGTCGGGGGCCGATCCCGTGGGTGAGTGGATCGTGGCCCGGCTCGAGCCGGACCTGCTCGCGGACCTCGACCGGGTCGTGCCGTGAGCCGCCTCGCCGCCGTCGACCTGGGGACCAACTCGACCCGTCTGCTCGTGGCCGACGTCGAGGGTGACGATCCGCGCACCGCCCGGGTCACCACGGTGGAGCGCCTCATGCGCATCACCCGGTTGGGCCAAGGGGTCGACGGCGAACGTCGCCTGCATCCCGACGCCGTCGCCCGCACGCTCGCGGCGCTCGAGGAGTACGGCGCCATCGCCCGCGACCTCGGGGTGGAGCGCCTCCGGGCCACGGCGACGAGCGCCGCGCGCGACGCCGCGAACCGCGACGACCTCTTCGACCCGGCGGCGCGGGCCCTCGGGGTGCGCCCGGAGCTGCTCAGCGGCGAGGAGGAGGCCCGGCTCTCGTTCCTCGGGGCGACCGCCGGCCTCGTGGGGGTCGGGGCCGAGCCTCCCTATCTCGTGGTCGACATCGGTGGCGGCTCGACCGAGTTCGTGCTCGGGACCGACGTCCCCGAGGGTCTGATCTCCCTCGACGTCGGGTGCGTGCGGGTCACCGAGCAGTTCCTCCACTCCGATCCGCCCGCTCCTGAAGAGCTGTCGACAGCGGTGTCGGTGGTGCGCGACCACCTCACCGACGTGACGCGCGCCATTCCCGACCTCCACCGCGCCAAGACGCTCGTGGGCCTCGCCGGCACGGTCGCCAACCTCGCCGCGGTCGAGCAGGGGATCGCCGAGTACTCGCGCGACAAGGTCCACCACTTCCGGCTCACCCGGGTCGCGGTCGAGGAGATGTTCCGGACCTTCGCCACGGAGACCGGCGAGGAGCGCCGGCACAACCCGGGTCTGGAGGCGGAGCGCGTCGACGTGATCGTGGGGGGGACGATCGTGTTGGCCGCCGTGATGCGCGCCTTCGAGTTCGACGAGTGCCTCACCTCCGAGGACGACATCCTCGACGGCATCGTTCGCGACCTCGCCACGCGCTGATCGAGGCGGCTCACCGGAGACCCCGCGGGACCTCGCCGTCGGCCGGTTCCACGGAAATCCACCACTTCCGCGCGCGCAGCGCGAAGAATGCCGCCCGTGCAACTCGACGGCTTCCTCGCCGCCCTCGCCGAACTCTCCACCGACGACCTGGACCGGGTCGCGCGCGCGTTGGACGCCGAGACCATCGCCGACGAGGTCGACTGGTGGCGGGCCACCATCGCGATCGACCGCGCCATCCGCCACGCCCGGCGCACCCGTCAGGCCGCCCGGGCCGCCACCCGGGCCACGGAGCTGGTGGTGCGGTGTGGCGAGGCCGGTGGCCGTGGGCCGATCGACCCCGTGGTGGCGCGGGTGGCGCGCGCCGCGGCCGACGTGGCGCGTGGTCTCGCAGCGGGTCCGGCGACGGCACCGATCGCCCGGCTCCTCCTCGAGCCGTGGGCGGTCGTCACGGAGCAGGCGCAGCCCTCCTAGCCGGTCCCTGCTCGATCCTGTCCGCCGCCACCCCGGCTCCCGGACGCCCGGGTCGGTCGGTAGGGTGCGGCCCGTGATGAGCGACCGACTCCTGCTGGGCCCCGGCCCGTCGAACCCCTACCCGGACGCCCTGGCGGCCTTCGCCCGCCCGATGCTCGGTCACATGGACCCCGAGTTCATCGGGATCATGGACGAGACGATGGAGCGCCTCCGGCAGGTGTTCCGCACCACCAACCCGCTCACCCTCCCCGTGAGCGGCACGGGGTCGGCCGGGATGGAGGCCTGCTTCGTCAACCTGGTCGAACCGGGCGACACCGTGATCGTCGGCGCGAACGGCGTGTTCGGCGACCGCATGTGCGAGGTCGCCCGCCGTTGTGGCGCCGAGGTGGTCCGGATCGAGGAGGAGTGGGGACGCGCCCTCGACCCCGAGCGCCTCCTCGACGCCCAGCGGGCACATCCCCAGGCGCGCCTCGTGGCGGTGGTCCACGCCGAGACCAGCACCGGTGTGCGCAACGAGGTCGCGCCGTTGCGCGCTCTCCAGGACACCGACACCCTCTTCCTCCTCGACACCGTCACGTCGTTGACCGGCATTCCGCTCGAACTCGACGGCTGGGGTGTCGATGCCGTCTACTCGGCCACCCAGAAATGCCTCGGTGTGCCCCCGGGACTCTCCCCGGTGTCGTTCTCGCCGCGGGCGGTCGAGCGGATCACGAGCCGCGCGACCCCGCCGCAGTCGTGGTACCTCGACATGAGCCTGATCGCGAACTACGTGGCCGGCTCGGCGAGGGTGTACCACCACACCGCGCCGGTGTCGATGGTCTATTCGCTGCACGCCGCGCTCGGCGCGGTGCTCGACGAGGGTCTGGAGAACGTCTGGGCCCGCCACCAGCGGGTCGGTGACCTGCTCCAGGCGCAGCTCCCGGAGCTGGGCTTCCGCCTGCTCGCCCAGGAGGGCCACCGCCTCCCCGACCTCACCACCGCCTGGATCCCCGAGGGCCTCGACGACGCCGCCGTGCGCCGCACGCTCCTCACCGAATACGGCATCGAAGTGGCCGGTGGTCTCGGCGCGTTCGCGGGGAAGGCCTGGCGCATCGGACTCATGGGCCACTCGGCGCGTGAGCGGTCGGTGGTCACGCTCCTCGGAGCGCTGCGCGCGATCCTCTGACCCAGCTCGACGCTCCGAGCCTGCGCGACCGCCCGGCCCGACCCCCGGCGGGCCCGGACGCTCAGCCCGGCAGGCGCAGGAAGGCGTCGCGGTAGTGGGCGAGCTCGGCGATCGACTCGCGGATGTCGGCGAGCGCACGGTGCGCCTCGGCCTTCCGGGGCCGGGCGGCGTAAGCCTCGGGGGCCCAGCGCCGACAGAGCTCCTTGAGGGTCGAGACGTCGAGGCTGCGGTAGTGGAGGTAGCCGTCGAGCTCGGGGAGGTAGGCGTCGAGGAAGCGGCGGTCCACCCCGATCGAGTTGCCGCACACCGGTGCCGTCCGGGGTCGGGGCACGTGACCGCGGATGTAGTCGAGCGTCCGGGCCCCGGCCTCGGCCAGCGTGAGCGTGCTGGCGGCGATCTCGGGCAGGAGCTCGGAGCGGGTGTGCATCCGGGTGACGTGCCCGTCCATCTCCGCCAGCTGCTCGGGGGTGGCGTGGACCACGAGATCGATGCCGTCGTCGAGGGGAGTCAGCGCGGCGTCGGTCACCAGGGCCGCGATCTCCACGATCACGTGCCGGGTCACCTCGAGCCCGGTCATCTCCAGGTCGATCCAGACCAACCGGTCGTCGGCCGATCCGTTCCCGTTCCCGTTGCCGTTGTCGGCCTCGCCGCCGTTCGCCCCGTCCGCCATCGGGGTCACGCTAACCGGCCGCTGGGGCGCGCTGGTGCGCCGGACCCGGGGCGGGATAGCGTTGTTGGGTGAACGGAACCACCACGCTCACCGGCCCCCGGGTCGAGGTACGGCCCCTGGCTGCCGCCGACTGGGCGGCGTGGCGCACGGTCCGGCTCCGCAGCCGCCACTGGCTCGAGATCTGGGAGCCGCTCCCCGAGCCCGACAGTGCCGATCCCGTCGTCGACGAGGCCGCGTTCCGAGCCCGCTGCGGCGCCTGGGAGCGTCAGCGGCAGTTCGACGCCGCCTACGGATTCGGGATCTTCCTCCGCAGTGGTGAGTTCGTGGGCGAGGTCAGTCTGGGCAGCGTGACGCGCGGGCCGTTCCAGTCCGCCTACGTGGGGTACTGGATCGACGAGCACCACGCGGGCCACGGGTACGTGCCCGAGGCGGTGGTGCTCGTGCTGCGCTTCGCGTTCGAAGAGCTTCGTCTGCACCGGGTGGAGGCGGTGATCGTGCCGCGGAACCACCGCAGTCGTCGGGTCGCCGAGAAGCTCGGGTTGCGCGACGAGGGCACCGCCCGCGCCTTCCTGGAGATCCGAGGGCTCTGGGAGGACCACGTGCGCTACGCGATCACCGCCGAAGAGTGGACGTTGCGCCGTGACGACTACGAGCGCGCGTTCCTCGGACGGAAGCGTTTCAGTCTCTGGAGCTGACCCGGGTCAGGGCTTGGCGATCCGCTCGTTGAGGTATCCCTGGGCGAACGACCACGCCTGGCGCTCGAGCTCGACCCGCACCGCCGCCTCGAAGTCGGTGTGCCACGGCGCGTCCCTGGTGGTGGCCTTCACCTTCGCCATGAGGTCACGGGGCACCGCCGCCGCCCGGGCCGCCATGGCGACGGCCTCGTCGATCAGCACCTCGGGCGCGACGCACTTCCAGGCCAGGCCGAGGTCGACCGCCCGTTCACCATCGACCCGCTCGCCGAAGAGGGCCATCGCCGCGGTGGTCTGAGGGCCCACCAGCCGGTCGAGCATGAACACGTGCCCACCCCCGGGGTGCAGACCGATCTGGGCGAAGCGCGTGTCGAAGCGGGCGGCCGGGGTCGTGATGCGGACGTCGCACGCCAGCGCGAGGTTGAAGCCGGCGCCGACGGCGGGTCCGTTGACCGCCGCGATCGTGGGGAGTGGGCTGTCGCGCAAGGCAAGGAAGCCGTCGTAGATCGCCCGGACCTCGGTCGGGTCACCACCCTCGGCCGCGGTCAGGGCGAGGAGGTTGCCGAGGTCGGCGCCCGAGCAGAAGGCCCGGCCCGCCCCGGTGACCACCACCGCGCCACACGTGGGGTCTGCCGCGAGCGTGGCCATGGTCTCGACGATCGTGGGCACGATCTCGGGGCTGAGGGCGTTGCGACGCTCGGGGTCGTCGAGGGTCAGGACGACGACGGCGTCGTGGCGGTCGACGTGCAGCGTGGCGGACACGGGGCCTCCGGGGCTCGGCGTTGGGGCTTCCATCCTGACAGGCGCTCGCGATCAGGCCCGGACGGCGCCGGTGACCAGCCAGCGGTCGGTGCGGGCCCGGCCACCATCCCCACGCCGCGGGCGACGAGCCAGGCGGCGATGGCACCCCACAGGGGGAGCAGGTCGCCGCCGACGAGCGCGCCGAGGGCGGCGAACGCCAGGGCGGCGAACGGTCGGTCGAGGTCGGAGCGCCACCGCACGGCGGGACCAAACCCGGGGAGCCCGTCACCAGGTGCCGTCGTAGCCGTCACACCCCGTCGCCAGACTGAGGTCATGGGAGTGGGAACCGACACACGAACTGGCATGCGGGCCGGGACGCGG
Source organism: Actinomycetes bacterium (assembly GCA_037142235.1). Taxonomy (GTDB): domain Bacteria; phylum Actinomycetota; class Acidimicrobiia; order IMCC26256; family PALSA-555; genus CAIUKV01. Next base: position 18,115 of record JBAXBB010000010.1, on the reverse strand, counting down.
TCCGGCACGCGATCCGGTACGCGATCCGGGGAGTCCCACCCGGGTGGCCCGACGAGCGTCGAGCGCTTTGCCGCGGCAGCCCGGGCGCTTGCCGACGCCGCCCGGGGTGCCGGGCTGGCGCCGCCGGCGTTCCGTTCACCGCCGCGGGTGCCGGGCGCGACCCGCACACTCCGGCGCTATCCGGGAGGAGTGGTGGTGTCGGTGCAGCTGCGCGGTCGCCCGTTCGACGAGGTCCTCGCCGACCTGGTCGAGGGGGTGGTCGCCGCCAACCGGCTCACCGGCGACGCCGCGTTGCGGGCCCGCACCGCACTCGCCGCTGCGGTCTCCGAGCGGGGGCAGGAGCGGGGTGCGGTCGTGGGGGCTCCGGCCTCGGCCGGGTCCGGTGCCGCGCCCGGGCCGACGGGCCTAGCCTCCGGGGAGGTCCGGGTGGTGGAACGGCAGACACGGGCGGCTTAAACCCGCCTGCTCCGCAAGGGGCGTGAGGGTTCGACTCCCTCCCCGGGCACGCTGCGTCGGTTGACGGTGTGGAGCCCGACGACGCCATGGCCGCCCCGGTGGCGCGCCTGGCCCGGTTCGTCGAGACCGGTGACCGGGCGTTGACGGCACGGCTCGGTCTGCCCCAGGAGTTCGGACACGCCGACGAGGTTGCGCTGGGCTGAGTTGGCCTGCGCTCAGGCGTCGGAACCAGATCGCATCACCGGCGGAGCGTGCGCGTCGACGATCGCGACGAGGAGCGGGGCGACGACGGCCACCGCTGGAGGGCGCAGCAGGGAGTCGTGGCGGGCGTCGACGGTGTGGACGCGCAGGTCCTGGATCGTCGGTTCGCACGCGGCTTCGTGGTTCGTGCCCGGAGTCCGCACGAGCGTGACCGGGAGGTCGGTCGGCCGGGGCCGGTACCGCCGACCGGCGCGGACCAGGATCCCCCCGAAGATGGCGGACCGCTCCGCGTCGAACCCGGGTGGCCCGGGAAAGCAGGTCAGTCGCCACCGACGCCCCCGGAACCGGGCCGAGCGCACGAGCGCACCCGGGAGCGCACCGACCGAGGCCCCGCGGACCTCCACCGGTGGGGTCGGGGGGCGGTCGGTGACGACCGCGTCCGTCGCGTCCGTTGCATTCGTCGTGCCGGGCGTGCCGGGCGTTCCCGACCAGCCGCGCACGTGGCGGAGGGTCGGTGCGGTGTCGAGCAGCACGAGATGGACGAGGTGGCCGCCGCTCGCCGCTCGCACCCCCGCCTCGAACGCGACGGGCCCGCCGGCCGAATAGCCCATGACCACACAGGGCGCGCCCGGCGCGAGCCGGCCCTCGATCTCGGCGACGACGCGGCGCGCCAGTGCCGGCACGGTCCGGTCGGGTCGTCCGGGTCGGTGCAGGCCGCGGGGCTCCACCACCACCAGTGGTCGATCGGGGCCGAGGGCCTCGGCGAGGTGGCGGAACGACAACGCCGTGCTGCCGCTGCCGGGGACGGCGAACAGGGGTGGGTCGCCGCCGCCGGCGTTCAGCACGGTGACGCACGACGGCATCCGACGTTCCCGGTCCCTCCGGTCCGGCGGGTCGGGAAGGCCGAGGAGGGCGGCGATCCCGGCAACGGTGCTGGCGCCGAGTACGTCGGACGGGGCGATCCCGGGGTGCCCGGCGTCGGCGAAGGCCGCACAGAGTTCCACCACGCCGAGGGAGTCGAGCCCGAGGGCGAACGGCTCGTCGTCGGGCCCGAGGTCGGTGAACCCGACGATGCGGCCGATCTCGTCGAGGCACCACTGTTCGGCGTCGGAGGTCGCGGCCCGAACCGGCTCGAGGCGCCAGGGGTGGAGTGGCGCGTCGCGCAGGCGCGCGCGGTCGACCTTGCCGGTGGCGACGGTCGGGAGGCGTTCGTGACGCACGAGCGGACTCGGGACGAGGTACTCGGCGAGCCGGGCGGTGCAGACGGCCCGGACCGCCCCGGGGGTCAGTGCCGCGTCGTCCACCACGAGGTGCGCCACCAGGCGGGGACCCACCGGGGTGCGGGCGGTCACCACGGCCGCGTCGCGCACCCCCGGGATCGATCGGAGGACGGCCTCCGGGACCGCCGGCTCCACCAGGACGCCGGCGATCTTCACCATCTCGTCGAGGCGTCCGGCCGAGCGGACCTCTCCCGTGGCGTCGATCCGCACGAGGTCGCCGCTGCGCCACCACCGGGTGCCGTCGGGATCGGTGCCGAACCGAGCTGCGGTCAGGTCGGGATCGTCGAGGTAGCCCACGGACACGGGACCGCACACCACCACCTCGCGCGCGGCACCGGGCTGCGGGTCGACCGGTTCGAGACGGACCCGCTCGGGCGCGCTGGGCCGCCCCCACGGCACCGGTCCGGTGCCGAGCGGATCATCGGGGCCGATGGTGTGCTCGAACACGCTCCAGCACGACTCGGTCGCGCCGTACTCCGTGGTGATCGTGGCCCTGGGGGCGACCAGACCCCGGATCGCGCCGACCTGCTCCCAGGTGAGCGCCTCACCGAAGGTCCGCACGGAGTGCACCGCCTCGAGCCGACGCCCGGGCGCGGCGGCGAGACGGGTGGCGGCGGTGGGGGTCACGGGCAGCACGGTGACCTGCTCGGCGCGCAGTCGCTCGACCAACCCGGCCGGACCGAGTTCGGTCAGCGAGGCGAGCAGGATCGACGAACCCAGGCCGGGCAGCAGGGCGCGCACGATCCCGGCGACCCAGTGCAGCGGGAGCAGGTGGGCGACGCGCTCCGACGGTCCGACGGGGCTGCGAGTCGCGAAGCTCGCCACGATGCCGTCGAAGGTCGCCCGGTCGTGGACCACCCCCTTGGCGCGGCCCGTGGATCCCGAGGTGAACACCACCAGGGCGCGCCCCTGTGGCGCGGCCTGCTGCGGGGCGAGCGGATCAGCCGCGACGCGCGGTACGACCACCGTGCTGGAGGCCCCGGCCGTCGCGTTCCCGTCGGCATCGGCGGCGACGACCACCGGGCCGGACCGTCCGAGGCGCTGGACGAGGCCAGTGACCACGGCAGGCGGCTGGCCGGCGTCGAGGGGGGCGAACGGAACGCCCGCCCGGAGCGCGCCGTGGAGCGCAACGACCGACCAGCGGTCCGTTCCGAGCAGCAGCGGGACGACCGCGCCGTCGGTGGTGCGGTGCTCCAAGATCCGGCGCGCGAGGGTGCCGGCCAGGGCGTCGAGCTCGGCGAAAGTGAGCGACCCGTGCGCGTCGGTGACCGCGGTGCGGTCGGGGGTACGGGTGGCCCAGTCGGCGAGGCCGACGGTCACGGGCGACGCCGTGGTCATCGGGGGTGACGGGCGTGTCGACGCGATCGGTTCACGGCGCGCCGGTGAGATCGAGGCCGACGATGGTGGCGAGCTCCGCCACGGCCGCGACGGGATCGTCGACCTTGATGGTCGCCATGCCCATGGCTCGCGCGGGCTTGAGGTTGCTGCCCAGGTCGTCGAGGAAGACCGCTTCGTGGGGGGCGACGGCGATGCGGTCGCACGCGAGCTCGTAGATGCGGGGGTCGGGTTTGCGCAGTCCGACGAGCGCCGACTCCACGATGGTGTCGAACAGGCCGTCGAGCGCGGTGGCCGTCGGGTGGTCGCCACTCACGTGCGTCCCGCCGCTCGGCTCGACCCAGTTGTTGGTGAGCGCCGCGGTGCGCAACCCCGCAGCCCGCAGGACCCGGATGGCGCCCACGACCGTGGGGTGGGCCTGGGCACCACCTCCGCCGCCCCCGCGCCGCATCGAAGCGAACAACTCGGCGACGTCGACGCGTCCGCCGGCCGCGGCACACTCGGCCGCGAACGCGGTCGCGAACTCGTCGGGGGTGAGCTCCCCCCGCTCGAAGCGCGACCACGCCCCGTGCTCGCCGCCGTCGACGACCACCTGGCTCACGAACCGGTGGGGGAGCCCGTGGGCCTGCTCGTAGGCCCGGAACGCCGCGAACGGAGACGGGAAGACGACCCCGCCGAGGTCGAAGATCACCGCTCGGTACGCCATGGGATCACGTTAGGGCACCGCTGCCGGCGCACCCCGGTTTGCCATGATGGGGACGTGGACGACGAGGCTGGCGCCCGATCCGAGATCACCGCGGCCGTCACGGCCTATTGCGAGTGTCTCGACGCCGGTGACTTCGACGGTGTGGCGGCGCTGTTCGCCCACGGCGCCTTCCGGTCCCCGGCGGGAACGAACCTCGTGGGCCCGGCTGCCGTCCGTTCCCAGTACGACCACGTGATCCTCTACGACGACGGGACGCCGCGCACCCGGCACGTGCTCGGCACGGTGCTCATCGCCCTCGAACTCCCGGCGGGCACCGCCACGGCCCGCACCACCTTCACGGTGTTCCAGAACGTCCCCGGCGGGCCGCTCCGGCCGGTGCTGGCGGGGCGCTACCACGACACCTTTGCCCGCCGGGCCGACGGCTGGTGGATCGCCGAGCGGATGGTCCTCCCCGACTTGAGCGGCGACCTGTCGTCGCACATGCGGCCCCGGGGCTGAGTCGTGCCGACGATCCTCGACCTCGGCGAGCGGGTGCTCGCCGCCCGGGCGTCACCGCCGACCCCCACGATCGTGGCGATGGCGGGCCCGGTGTCGGTCGGGAAGTCCACTCTGGCCGACGGGCTCGCGGCGGCGCTCCGTGGGCTCGGGCTGCTCGCCGAGGTGGTGAGCACCGACGGCTTCCTGCTGTCGACCGCGGTCCTGGTCGAGCGCGGGCTCTTCTGGCGCAAGGGTTTCCCGGAGTCGTACGACACCGACGCGTTGCTGGACTTCCTCGACGCCGTGCGTGCCGCACCCGAAGGCCTCGCCGTCCCCGGCTATTCGCACGTGACCTATGACGTGCTGCCCGAGCCGGTCCGGGCGCTCGGTCCGCTCGACGTGCTGGTGCTCGAAGGGGTGAACGCGCTGTCGGCCACGCGGGGGAGCGTGGACCTGTCGGTCTACGTGCACGCCGCCGCCGATCTGGTCGAGGCCTGGTACGTGGAGCGGTTCCGGTCGCTGGCGACCGACCCGCCGCCCGGCTCGTTCTTCGAGCGCTTCGTCGGACTCGGTCCCGAGGGCCTCGACGACGTTGCGCACCAGACCTGGGTCGCGGTCAACCTGCCCAACCAGCGGGAGCACATCGGCCCCAGTCGGCGCTTCGCCGACGTGGTGGTGGAGAAGGCCGCCGAGCACCGGATTGCCCGGATCATCGATGCCGGGGCACCATGAGCTCATGACCCCTCCCCCTGACACCTCCGCCGCCCCCGACGCCGCCGATCTCGCGGTGGTCGAGATGCTCGCCGAGGTCTGGGGGCGCCTGGTCGAGCTCGGCGCCGACCTGACCGAGGACGAGTGGAAGCGACCGACCGACCTCCCGGGATGGTCGGTCCAGGACAACCTCACACACCTCACCGACATCGAGGCCCGGGTGCTGGGCCTTTCCCGGGAGGAGCACGCCCTGCCGGCCGGGCTGGAGCACGTGCGGAACGAGCCGGGGGAGCGCAACGAGGTGTTCGTCGATGCCCGGCGGACCTGGACCGGCGCGGCCGCGCTCGCCGAGTTCCGTGACGTCACCGACCAGCGACTCGCGGCCCTGCGCGCGCTGCGACCCGACGGCTTCGGTGCGGAGTCCTGGACGCCGATGGGCCCGGGCACGGTGCGTGACCTCCTGCCGTTCCGGGCGTTCGACTCCTGGACCCACGAGCAGGACATCCGGCGCGCCCTCGGGCGTCCGGGGGGTTGCACCGGACCGGCCGCCGAGGCGGCGATGGACCGCATCATCGGCACGGTCGGCTTCGTGGTGGGGAAGAAGGTCGCCCCGCCCGATGGCACCACGGTGGTGGTCGAGACCACCGCGCCCCTGGCGCGCACGGTGGTCGTGCGCGTGGTCGACGGGAGGGCGAGCACCGGTGGCGACGTCCCCGACGCGCCCACGGTGCGCATCACCGCTCCCGGTGAGGCCTGGGCCCGGGTCGCCTGCGGCCGGAGCGACCCCTTGGTCGAGCTGGCGGCGGGCACGTTCGCCTGCACCGGTGACGTCGACCTCGGCCGGCGTGTGGTGGCGGCGCTGAACTTCTTGTTCTGAGGCGACGCTGCGACCACCCGACCACCCGATCAGGTCGGGCGTGCGCTCAGAGCAGGAGCTCCGCCATCACCTGGAGCGCCTCGCGCTGGGTCGTGCCGACGATGATCGTGCTCACCGGCGACTCCTTCCACGCCTCGAGCCGGTCGGCGATGCGCTCTTTCGGTCCGATCAGGCAGATGTCGTCGACCAGCTCGTCGGGGACCAGCGCCGTGGCCTCGTCCCGCTGGCCCGCCAGGTAGAGGTCCTGGATCTTCGCGGCTTCGGCCTCGAAACCGTACCGGCACGCCAGGTCGTTGTAGAAGTTCTTGCCCTTGGCGCCCATGCCGCCCACGTAGAGCGCCACGGTCGGCTTGGCGTAGTCGCGCAACGTCGCGACGTCGTCGCCGACCATCACGGTGACGGTGGCGGCCACGTCGAGGTCGGCGATGGTCTTGTGGCCGCCGGCCTTGGCCAGCCCGGCTTCGAGGGCGGGGCCCCAGACGGCCTGCGAGCGCGTCGGGGAGAAGAAGATCGGGAGCCAGCCGTCGGCGATCTCGGCCGTGAGTTCGACGTTCTTGGGGCCGATCGACGCGATGTAGACGGGGACCGGACCGCGGGGGTGCACGATGATCTTGAGTGGCTTGCCGAGACCGGTCGCGCCGGGTCCGGTGAACGGGATGTCGTAGTGCTCCCCGTGGTGCTCGAGCGGCGCCTGGCGCGCCCAGACGGCGCGCATGATCTCCACGTACTCGCGGGTCTTGCCCAGCGGCTTGCCGTACGGGTCGCCGTACCAGCCCTCCGAGACCTGCGGGCCCGAGGCGCCGATGCCGAGGAGGAACCGACCCCCGCTCATCAGGTCGAGGGTGGTGGCGGTCATCGCGGTCATCGACGGGGCCCGCGCCGGCATCTGGGCGATGGCCGTGCCCAGCTTGAGGTTGGTGGTGTGGGCGAGGAGCCACGTGGCCGGGGTGACGGCGTCGGTGCCGTAGGCCTCGGCGACCCAGCCCGAGTGGAAGCCGAGCCGGTCGGCCTCCTGGGCGAGCGTGACGGCATCGGCGAGACCCGCGCCCCAGTCCTGGTACCCGAAGCTGATCCCGAGCTGCATGTGCCGCCTCCTCTGGCCGAAGGCCCCAGTCTGGCTCACGTGAGCTCGCCGGGGAGCACCGAGAACATCACGTAGTCGATGCGCTCGCCGAGGCGGTCCTCGTAGGAGCGCAGCACCCCCTCGGCGGTGAACCCGCACCGGGCGGCCACCCGCTGGGAGGCCCGGTTGCGGTGATCGGCCATCAACTGGACCCGGAGGCAGCCGAGGTCGGCCTGGGCCCAGGCGACGACGAGCCGCACCGCCCGGGCGGCGGTCCCGCGGGCCCGGCACTCGGGAGCGACCCAGTAGCCGACCTCGGCGGAGCGCCGGAACCGGTCGAGGGTCAGGCCGACGACCCCGAGGAGGCTGTCGGTGAGGGTGTCGGCGATCACCAGGTGGACGCCGGTCCCCGAGCGCAGCTCGTGGGCCGCGTTGCGGACGAACGCCTGGGCGTGCACGTGCGTGTAGGGGAACGGGACCCGCGTGAACCGGATGATCGCCGGGTCCTGGCAGGCCGCCTCGATCGGCCCGGCGTCGTCGCGCTGGGGGGCGCGCAACCGCACCACGCCGTCGTCCAGGTCGGGCACCTCGATCACGTCCCGGAGCGTGCCATCATCGGGAGCGGTGTGCGAACCGGATCCGCCGGTGCGCCCGAGCCCCCGAGGTTCTCCGTGGACCTGATCCACTCCGTCGTCGCTCCCCCCACCGCCGAGCGGGTCCTGCTGCTGATGCACGGGTTCGGCTCCGACGAGGTCGACCTGGGCTCGCTCCTGCCCTACCTCGACCCGGAGGGCCGTTTCGTGGCGGTGTTCCCGCGGGGCCCGATCCGGCTGGCCGACTCCGTGCCGGGCCAGCCGGGGTACTCGTGGTTCTCGTTCGGGCCGGATTCCGCCGACCTCACCGAGATGGCGGCGTCCCTCGACGCCCTCGACGACCTCCTCGACCGGATCTGCGCCGACCACGGGTTCGCCCGGTCCGACGCCGTGGTCGGGGGCTTCTCCCAGGGCGGGGGAACCTCCCTCGCCCTGGCGTTGCGGCCCAACGCCCGCCCGCACCCGGCGGCCGTGCTCGCCATGAGCACGGCGCTGCTCGGCGAGACCTTCGCCGTCGACTGGGACGCCGTGGCGCACGTCGCGGTGCTGATCCAGCACGGGATCGACGACGAGGTGATCTCCGTCGATCGTGGTCGCGACACCGCGGTCTCGCTCGCCGAGCACGGTCTGCCCGTGACGTTCGAGCAGTACCCGATGGGCCACGCCGTCGCGCTGGAGAGCCTGCAGAGCGCGCACGCCTGGCTCGGACGCGTCCTCGCCGGCGAAGCCCCCAGCGCCGCGCTGCCCGAGCCCCCGCCGCCGGCCCTCGTGCCCGCCGTCACCACCGCCGAGTTCGAGGCCACGGTGTTGCGCAGCGAGATCCCGGTGATCGTCGACTTCTGGGCGCCCTGGTGCGGGCCGTGTCGTCAGGTCGCGCCGGTGGTCGAGCAGATGGCGTCGATGCGTCAGGGGTCCTACAAGTTCGTCAAGGTCAACATCGACGAGGAGCCCTCGTTGGCTCAGGCGTTCGACGTGCAGTCGATCCCGTTGATCGGGCTCTTCCGCGGTGGTCGGCTGGAGCGTCGCTCGCTCGGGGCCAAGCCCCGGCCGCAGCTCGAGGCCGAGTTGGGGATGCTCGTCATCCCCTAGGCCGGCAGGCGCGGCTCAGACGACGCGGATGGTGCCGACCGGACCGGCCACGGTGCGGCCCACCACGGCGGCGGCGAGGGTGCGCCGGCGCACGAGGTCGGACACCAGGGCCTCGGCGTGCTCGGCGGCGACCGCCAGCAGCAGGCCTCCCGACGTCTGCGCGTCGGCGAGGAGGTACTGCTCGTCGAGGGGGAGCGCACCGAAGTCCACCGTGTCGGCGACGAAGGCGTGGTTGCGCTGGGTGCCGCCCGCCACCATCCCGGCGGCCAAGAGGTCGCGGACGCCGGGGATCACGGGCACGGCGGAGGCGTCGAGCTCGGCGGCGAGCCCGGAGCCCGCGCACAGCTCCCGGAGGTGGCCGAGCAGGCCGAAGCCGGTGATGTCGGTGGCGGCGTGCACCGCATCGCCGAGGTCCACGGCGGCGTCGCGGGCCGCGGCGTTGAGCGTGGTCATGACGTCCACCGCGGTGGCGACGAGATCGTCGGTGGCCACCCCGCGCTTGAGGGCGGTGGAGATCACGCCGAGTCCGATCGGCTTGGTGAGCACGAGCGCGTCACCCACCTGGGCGCCGGCGTTGGTGAGCACCCGGTCGGGGTGGACGGTGCCGACCACGGCGAGCCCGAACTTGGGCTCGGCGTCGTCGATGGAATGACCGCCGGCCACGAGCGCCCCGGCTCCCCGGACGACGTCTTGCCCGCCCTCGAGCACCCGGGCGAGGAGCTCGAACGGGAGTCCCTCCCGCGGCCAGGCAACGAGGTTGAGGGCGAGGAGCGGGGTCGCGCCCATGGCGTAGACGTCGGAGAGCGCGTTCGTGGCCGCGATCCGGCCCCAGTCGTAAGGATCGTCGACGATCGGGGTGAAGAAGTCGGTGGTCACGACCACCGCCAGGTCGTCGCGCAGGCGGTAGACGGCGGCGTCGTCGGAGGTGTCGAACCCGACGAGCAGGTCGGGATCGGTGACCGGCACCGACTGCACCATCCCGAGGACCGTGCGCAGGTCGGCGGGCGAGAGCTTGCACGCGCAGCCAGCGCCGTGCGAGAACTCGGTGAGGCGGATCAACCTGGGCGGACGGCGTCTTGGAAGTAGCTGACGTCGGTGTAACGGACGACGTCACCGGTGTGTGGTGCGTGGATCACCGCACCCCCGCCGACGTAGATGCCGACGTGTCCGGGGAACCACACGATGTCACCGGGCTGGAGCTGGTCCATGGGCACACGGGGGAACATCGTGTGCTGGGCTTCCGAGCCGTGGGGCATGCCGACGCCCAGGAGCGACCAGGCTTCCATGGTCAGCCCGGAACAGTCGTAGCAGTCGGGTCCGATCCCGGCGTAGCAGTAGGGCTTGCCGAGCTGCGCCTGCACGAACGCCACGACCACGCCTGCCCGACCGTTCACCGGCGGGATCTTCGACGGGTCGAAGGTGGAGGCGCCGCCGGAGTTGTTGCTGTTGGGCTTGGGTGCCTGGGCGGCGCGCCGGGCGGCTTCTTGCTGCGCGACCAGCTGGGCGATCTGACCGGTGACCCCGGCCTTGAGCGTGTCGAGCTGAGCGTTTTGCTGTTGGAAGTCGGCCTGCTGGGCCTTGAGGCCGTCCTGCTGCTTCTGGAGGTCGGTGCGCAGCTTGTCGGCGGCCGCCTGCTTGGCCGAGAGGTCTTCCTTGGCCGTCGCGAGCTCGGCGAGGAGTTGCGAGTCGCGCTGCTCGGTGGCCTGCGAGTACTGGCGGCGCGCGGCCTGCTTGCGGATGTCGGTGTCGAACTCGCCGACGCCGTTCGAACTCGCCGTCTTGTAGACGGTGGCGGCCCGCTCCTTGATGAGGTCCTTGGTGACGGCGACCTTCGCCTGGGCCATCGAGATGCCGGTCTGGGCGTCGGCGACGTCGATCTTGGCGGCGTCGATCTCCGCCTGCGTGGCCTTGGTCTGCTCGAAGAGGTCGGAGAGGTGCGAGCTGATGTCGTAGATCTTGCTCTCGAGGTCCTGGGCCTGGGCCCGGAGGTCGTCGATGGGCGCGGCCTCCGTCGGGGCCGCCGAGACCGCAGCCAGCACGCCGCCGAGCGCGAACGACGCCACGAGCACCGGCGCAGCGAAGCGCACGAGGAGGGGGCGACGGGTGCGGGATGAGGGCGAGGAGGTCATAAGTCTGGTGTGCGGGCGAGGCCCGGGTAGCACGAGACCCGCACGACGTCGTACGGGCTCCTGGCCCACCCTAGCCGTGGTCGAGGGGGTGTGCTGGGTCGGGAGCGGAGAGGCCGGGTGAGCCCGTACGGACCTGGCGGACCTGGTTCAGCGCAGGGCGGGCCAGCCCGGGGTCGGGGCCGGATCACCGGGACCGCTGACCTCGGGGGTGGACCAGGCCATGGCCCGGGCGATCTCCCGGGCCACCTGCTGCCACTCCGTCGGTTTCCAACCCTCGGCGCAGGCCGCCACCGTGGCGTTCTGGCGCAGGTGGACCAGGGCCGGGAGCCGGGTCAGGCCCAGGGCCTCGACGAAGGAACGGTCGGGGTCGACGAACACCGTCTGCTCGTTGGCGTGGTGGTCGAGGATGCGCCGGGCGATGGCTGCCGTGGAGGGCACGACGAAGGCGACCCGGGCGTCGGAGTCCCCGAAGGTCTTGAAGATCCGTCGGGCGACCGGGATCCAAGCCTCGGCGCCCTGGTCGTCGGGGAGGACCACCAAGACGTAGTGGAACATGGTGGTCCAGTCGTCGAGGGTGCGCGTCACGCCGTCGAGGGTCTGGAGTGAGAGGTTCGGGTCGGGGTTCTTCGCCATAGTGCGCCCCGGACGGTAGCGCACCGGGAGGTCGGGGGTCCGAACCCGGGAACGGGATCCGGACGCCAAGCGGGGCGTCAGGCCCAGACGTCCGGCGGGGCGTCGAGCCCGAGGGCGCGCAACATCGAGGGTGGCATGGCGTCGGTGCCGGAGGCCAGCAGCGCCGCCCGCTCGACGTTGATCGGGTCGCGTTGGTTGCGCTCTCCCCAGGCGTCCCACGGGCCGGGCGGGATGCGGGCCGGGTCGCCGTCCGCCGCGACGCAGGCGCGCAGGTAGCCCTGGAGTTCCGCAATCTCGTCGGCGCCCCCGACCGGGCCGTGCCCGGGGACGATGGTGTCGGCGAGGTCGGCCACCACGTCGAGGGTGTCGGCCCACGCGGCCGGGTCGCCCTGGAAGGCGAGCGGGGTCACGCCGAAGAAGCAGAGGTCGCCCGAGAAGCACAGGTCGGCGTCGGCCACCAGCACCATCAGGTCACCGTCGGTGTGGCCGGCGGCGGTGAGCAGCTCCACTCTTGGAGTGAGTGCCGCCGCACCCTCCACCTCGTGGGTCACGGGCCGGGTGCCGATTTCGGCGAGGTCGTCGAACTCGGCGTCGAAGGCCGGCATGAACTCCTTGTAGGCGTCTGTCGGCATCGGCTGGTCGAGGGCCCAACTCGTGGAGGGGGTGGCGTAGACCGCGGCGGCGGGAAAGGCGCGGGTCCCGCCGACGTGGTCGATGTGGGCGTGGGTCAGCACCACCCGGCGCACCGGGAGGTCGAGTCCGGCCACGGCGGCGGCGAAGGGCTGCCACTGGCTGGGCACCATGAGCGTGTCGATCACCGTGAGGCCGTCGGCGTCGACGACCACGCCGGCGTTGGAGACCCCGGTGGAGCCTTCGGGTTGGAGCCAGACGTACACCCCCTCGGCGATCTCGTGGAGGGTGCGGGCGGGCAGGTCCGAAGCCATGGGTCGAAGGTACCGCGACGCCGATGGGGCTCGGGGCCCGGGTGGGGCCCACTAGCGTTCGGTGCATGTCCGAACGCACCAAGAACCTGCCCCGCCGGACCTGCCACGCCACGCCCGGATCCAACGAGAAGATGCTCGGGAAGGCTCCGGGTCTCGGCGCCGACCAGGTGTTCCTCGACCTCGAGGACTCCGTGGCGCCGCTGGAGAAGGAAGCCGCCCGCGAGAAGGTCGTCCGGGCCATCAAGGAGCAGGACTGGGGTGACACCGTCCTGTGCGTGCGGGTCAACGCCTGGGACACCGAGTGGACCTACCGCGACGTCACCACCGTGGTGGAGAACGCCGGTGAGCGCCTCGACGAGATCATGCTCCCCAAGGTGCAGTCGGCCGCCGAGGTGGTCGCTCTCGATCTGCTCCTCACCCAGATCGAGAAGGCGACGGGCCGCACCAGCCGCATCGGCATCGAGGCTCAGATCGAGACCGCCCGCGGCCTCATCAACGTGGAGGAGATCTGCGCGGCCTCCGACCGGCTCGAGACCATCATCTTCGGCCCGGCCGACTTCGCCGCGTCCACGGAGATGCCGGTCCTCACCGGCGGGGTCCAGATTCCCGAATACCCCGGCGACCACTTCCACTACGTCTTCGCCAAGATCCTCATGGCCGGCCGGGCCAATGGCCTCCAGGTCATCGACGGCCCGTACCTCAAGATCCGCGACCTCGACGGCCTGCGCGACTATTCGATGCGCACGCGCATCCTCGGCTACGACGGCAAGTGGTCGTTGCACCCCGATCAGATCGGCGTGATCAACGACGTCTACACGCCGACCCAGGAGCAGTTCGACCACGCCTTCGACCTGCTCGAGGCCTACCGGGTCGCCACCACCGAGGGTGACCGGCGGGGTGCGGTGATGTTCGGCGACGAGATGATCGACGAGGCCAGCCGCAAGATGGCCAACAAGTTCGTCTCGCGCGGCGAGCGCGCCGGCATGGCCCGCAGCGCGGTCGAGTAGCGACGGGTCGTGCGTCTCGCCACGGTCCGGACCGGGGACGGCACCCGTGCCGCCCGGGTCGACGGTGACCGGCTGGTCGAGCTCGTCGCCCCCGACGTGGGCGCGGTCCTGGCGTCGGGCACCGACCCGGCGGCGGTCGCGACGACCGGAGTGGTCCACGAGGTCGCCACGGCGGCATTCGCCCCGCTCGTGCCGCGGCCCGAGAAGTTCTTCTGCCTGGGGCTCAACTACCGCGAGCACATCCTCGAGATGGGGCGTGAGCTGCCCGAGTACCCGACGATCTTCGCCAAGGTCGCGGCGGCCCTCATCGGTGCCCACGACGACGTCTGGTTGCCACCCGAGTCGGAGTCCGTCGACTGGGAGGCGGAGCTCGGACTGGTGATCGGTCGCCCGGTGCGGCGGGCGTCCACCGACGAGGCCCAGGCCGCGATCGCCGGTTACACGGTGATCAACGACGTCAGCATGCGCGACTGGCAGATGCGCACCCTGCAGTGGATGGCGGGAAAGACGTGGGAGCACGCCACGCCGGTGGGTCCGTGGTTGGTGTCGCCCGACGAGATCGACCACGCCGACGACCTGCGCATCACCTGCGACGTCGACGGCGAGCGGGTCCAGGACGCCCGCACCTCCGACATGATCGTGACCCCGGTGGAGGTGGTCCGGTACCTCTCGACGGTCTGCACCCTGATGCCCGGCGACGTCGTCTCCACCGGTTCCCCCGCCGGCGCGGGCATGGGCCGGACCCCACCCACCTACCTGCGGCCCGGCCAGGTGCTGCGCACCGAGATCGAGGGGATCGGGGTGCTGGTCAACCGCTGCGTGGTCGATCCGACGGCCTGACCGGGCTCACCGGGCTCACCGGGCCGACCGGGCCGACCGGGCCGACCGGGATCACCGCTCAAGGTTCTCCACGTCCGGGTCGATGCCTCGGGTGGGCCACGTCGGCTCGACCCGGGAGGTCGCGGTGCGCAGCAGGATCGTCGGGACCGTGGCCGCCTTGGCGCTCGTCAGCGCGCTGGGGGTGTTCGGGGCTTCGGTCGGGGTGGGACTGGCAGGGGCCGCAGTGGCCCCGGGGGCACCGACCGCACTCGTCGCCACGGCGGGCAACACCACCGTCTCGATCGCGTTCCGGGCGCCGGTCGCCGTCGCCGGGGTGACGATCACGGGTTACGAGGGGTCGTTCTCGCGCAACGGTGGGTCCTGGTCGGGGTGGTACGCCTCGCGGCCCGTGCGCGCGACCAGCCCGGTGGCGTTCACCGGCCTCACCAACGGCGTGTCGTACCGGGTGCGGCTGCGCGCCGTCACCTCGGCCGGCGCCCGGGGTTCCGCATCGGTCGCGAGTGGTGCGTTCACCCCTCGGGCTGCGCCCTCCGTCACCACGACCACCTCCACGACCGGTCCACCTCCCACCACCTCCACGACCACGCCTCCGACGACGGTGCCTCTCGGTGGCACCGAAGTGTTCGTGTCCACGACCGGCAACGACGGGGCCGCCGGCACGCGTGCCGCACCGCTGCGCTCGCTGGCGGAGGCTTGGGGCCGGATCCCGAGCGGCACGTCGCTCACGACGCCCTTCACGGTCACCCTGCTTCCCGGTGACTACCCGGCGGCGTCGATGCCGAACTACTGGGAGCACCGGCTGGGCACGGCGGCGGCGCCGATCACCATCCGGTCCGACGCCCCGGGACGCCCCGTGACGCTGCGCGGCGACCTCAACGTGTTCGACGTCCACCACTTCACCCTCCAGGGCGTGCGGGTCGCTCCGGGTGGCGACGCGTTCCACTGCGAGCAGTGCACCGACGTCGTGCTCGACGACGTGGAGCTCGACGGCACCGGGGGGGCGTGGGACCTCCTCAAGGTCAACCAGTCGTCGGGGATCACCGTCCGCAACAGTTTCATCCACGGCGCCGGCGACAACAGCATCGACTTCGTGGCCGTGCAGCACGCCAGCATCACCGGCAACCTCATCACCACCGCCGGCGACTGGTGCGCCTACGTCAAGGGTGGCTCGACCGACGTGCTGGTGGCCGGCAACGAGATCGCCCACTGCGGCACCGGTGGGTTCACCGCCGGGCAGGGGACCGGACTCGAGTGGATGGTCGCACCGTGGCTCACGTACGAAGCGACCGACGTGACGTTCCGTGACAACCACGTCCACGACACCGAGGGCGCCGCGTTCGGGGTGAACGGTGGCAGCAACATCCTGATCGAGGGCAATCACGCCGAGCGGGTGGGGACGCGCAGCCATCTGATCGAGGTGACGTTCGGGATGCGCAGTTGCGACGGCAACACGACCCGGTGCGGCGCCCTGCTCACCCAGGGCGCGTGGGGCGTGAAGGTCACGGGCGACGTGGCGGCCAACATCCCCGACCGCAACGTGGTCATCCGCAACAACGTCATCGTCAACCCGCCGGGCGTGCGGTCGCAGTGGCAGGACTTCGAGATCTCGACCCCTCGGACCAACACCGGGCCGCAGGTCGGACCGTCGCCGGCCCGGACCGACACCGGGTTGGTCATCACGGGGAACACGATCGTCAACGGTGATGCCTCGATGCCGCTCGGGATCGACGACTCCGTCGTGTGCACGCCGACGAACCCCACGTGCACGGTGGCCCAGATCTTCCGCGACAACGTCATCAACGGGCTCTGACCGGCCCGGTCGGCCCGGTAGGCCTGGTCGGCCCGGTCGGTCCGGTCGGTCCGGTCGGTCCGGTCGCCGCCCGGATCAGACGTCGGTGGCGCGCTTCAGGGCATCTTCGGCGAGACGACGGGCGATCACCCGCAGGCACAGGGTCTCGTCGGCTCCCTCGAAGATCGACAGCACCCGGGCGTCGACGAAGTAGCGCGACACCGCGTACTCCTCTGCGTAGCCCATGCCGCCGTGCAACTGCATCGCCTCGCGGGTGACCCACTCGGCGACCCGGCACACGTAGGCCTTGACCATCGAGGCTTCGAGGGCGCCCTCGCCGCGGCCCATCAGGTCGGCGACGTGGTAGCCGAACTGGCGACCGGCCTGGATGAGGAAGGCCATGCGGGCGAGCTTGGTGCGGTTGAGTTGGTAGTCGAGCACGGGCTTCCCGAACACGACCCGGTCCCGGGCGTAGGCGAGTCCGGCTTCGAAGGCCGCCTGCATCAACCCGACGGCCCGGGCCGCGGTCTGGAGCCGACCGTTCTCAAAACCCTCCATCTGCAGGTAGAAGCCCTTGCCGAGCCCGCCCTCCTCGCCGATGAGGTTCTCGGCCGGGACGAACCAGTCGGCGAACGCCACCTCGTAGGAGTGCATGCCCCGGTAGCCGAGCGTGTCGATGGCGCGGCCCTCCATCGTGCCGCCGCCGTCCTGGGTGAAGGCGAAGGCGTGACCGGGTGCGCGCTCCTTGTCGACGACGAGCACCGACAGGCCCCGGTGTCCGGCACTGCGGTCGGGGTCCGTGCGGGCGAGCAGCATCACCACGTCGGCGCGTCCGGCGAACGTGCACCAGGTCTTGACGCCGTTGACCACGTACCCGCCCTCGACCGGGGTGGCGGTGACCTTGACGCCGGCGACGTCGGAGCCGTAGTCGGGCTCGGTGGCCATGATCCCGGCCATCAACTCGCCCGCGGCGATGCGCGGCAGCCAGCGCCGCTTCTGCTCCTCCGTGCCGCCCTTGACGATGGCGCGGGTGATGATCTCCGGGCGGGTGATGAGCGAGCCGCCCATCCCGAGTGATCCCCAGGAGAGTTCCTCGGTGGCGACGACCATGCCGAGGTAGTCGTTCTCGTCGCCCCCGGCGAAGCCGCCGTACTCCTCGGGGACCGAGAGGCCGAAGCCGCCGATCTCGGCGAGACCGGTGATGACGTCTTCGGGGATGTCGAGGTTCTCGCGGTGCACGTGCTCGGCGACGGGGCGGATCTTGTCCTCGGCGAAGCGGCGGAACGTCTCGCGCACGAGGTCGAAGTCGGCCGACAGGTGCGCCGGGCCAGTGCCGTCGCGCTCGAGCCGGTCGGCGATGGCGTCGAGGAACTCGGCCGAGCGGTGGGCGGCGACGAACGGGAGCGTGGTGTCGAGAGCACCGGGCTCCACGCCCCAAGCGGCCTCGCGCGTCAGGACCCGACCGTGGAGGTCGAAGACGGCGTCGGCGATGTAACCGGTGGCGAGCAGGGCCTCGTACTCGCCGCGCGCGCCGTAGTCGAGCATCACGCGGCACCCGGCCACCGCGCTCGCCGCGTGGGCGAGGTCGTAGGCCAGGACCTGGTGCTGGTCGAGCAGGCCGACCGACACCCGCCCCCCCTCGTCGGAGAGGCGGGCGAGGTGGGCGCAGGCCCGGTCGACGACGTCGGCGGCGACGTCGACGGCCGAGCGGGCGGCGGTGAGATCGGGCGTCACGGACATGCCGACGAGGTTACCGACGGGTCACCGGGCCCCGGGACTCCGGGAATCGCGGGGGATCAGCGAGCCGGGGTCGGGGTGACGGCCACCGAGGTGGTGGTGGGCAAGACGGTGGTGGTGGGCCTCGGGACTACCAAGCTCGGCCAGCTCGAAGACAAGTGCGCCGTCAAGCGTCGCAGGGACGAGGCGGCGAAGTACGTGCCGCTGGAGCAACTCGCGCTGAGCCCGCAGTGCGGCTTCAGCAGCAC
>JBAXBB010000009.1:0-37566 GCA_037142235.1 Actinomycetes bacterium | reverse complement strand
AGTCCTTGCCGCCCGAGAACAGCAGCACCGGCCGCTCGAACTCGGCGGCCACCTCACGGATGATGTGGATCGACTCGGCCTCGAGCGCCTCGAGGTGCGTGAGCGTGGACGACATGGTGGGCGTAGCGTAATACCCACCACCCCGTCGATCCGGATGACCCGGGCCCGTCCGGGCCTAGGCTCCCCGAGGGAGGACCCGCAAGGTGCCGGGTGTCGACCAGGGGGGAACCGTGACGACCCGATTCGATCCGCTCGACACCACCGCGCCCGGGCTCCACGCGGGGCTCGCCGACCTGCGCGCCGACGACCACGTGTCCCGCTGCCCGAACGGGGCCTGGTTCCTCGCCCGCTTCGACGACGTCCAGGCGGCCGCCAAGGACGTCCACACCTTCAACGCCAGTTTCCGGGAGCCGGGAGTCGTCGTCCCCGACGAGGAGCAGTTCGTCAACGAGATCCCCGAGCCGCGTCACGGTCAGATCCGCCGGATCATCAACTCGGCCATCGCCCAGCACCGCATCGCCCGGGTCGAACCCATCGCCCGCGACCTCTGTCAATCGCTCCTCGACGACCTCCTCGCCACCGACGGCGGCGACCTCGTCGCCCGGTACTCGGTACCGATCCCCACGACCGTCATCGGCCACCTCCTCGGCGCGCCGGTCGCCGACCACCACCGGTGGGCCGAGTGGTCCGACGAGGTGGTCCAGGGCACCTACCCCACGCAGTACCGCAACGCACGCGGCGCGGGCCTCGCCGGCGCCCACCCCGAGTTCACGGCCTACGTCGACGAGCAGATCCGGATCCGGCGCGAGGCCGACGAGCCGCCCGACGACTTCATCACCCGGCTGGTCACCACCGAGGTGGACGGACACCGCCTCACCGACGTCGAGGCACGCACGCAGCTCGTCTTCCTGTTCATCTCGGGCAACGAGACCACCCGCCACCTGATCTCGAACCTGTGCTTCGTCCTCGCGAACCGCCCCGACGTGTTCGCGGCCTGTCGGGCCGACCGCTCGCTCGTCGACAACCTCGTCGAGGAGACCCTGCGCACGATGTCGCCGATCCAGTTCCTCATGCGCACCTGCATCCGCGACACCACCTTCGGGGGTGCGGCCATCGCCCACGGCGACAAGGTCGCCTTCGGCGTCGCGTCGGCGAACCGCGACGAGACCCGCTTCCCCGATCCCGACGAGTTTCGCCTGGACCGACCCGACCCGCGCGGACATTTCGCCTTCGGCGGGGGTCCCCACGTGTGCCCCGGGGCGACGCTGGCGCGCCTCGAGGCGCGGATCGCCATGGAGGTGCTGCTCGACCGGGTCTCCAGCATGACCCTCGACCCCGGCTCCTCGTTCACCAAGGTCCCGGTCTTCTGGGCCTACGGACCGAGTGCGCTGCCGGTGGCCCTGCGCGGCGGCTGAGCCCCGGGCGGGCGACTCAACCCGGTCCGACCGCCCGGTCACGCGCCCAGCCGTAGTCGGGCTTGCCCGCCGCGGTCCGCCGGATCGCGTCGACCAGCACCAGCCGACGCGGCACCTTGTACCCGGCGAGGTGGACCCGGCAGTGTCGGTCGAGTTCGTCGAGCACCGGTGGCGCGGCCGGATCCGTCGGCGCGACCACGACAGCGATGCGCTGGCCCCACGTCGGGTCGGGGACACCGACCACCACGGCGTCGGCCACCGCGGGGTGTGCCTTCACCACGACCTCGACCTCTTCGGGGTAGACCTTCTCGCCCCCGGTGTTGATGCACAACGACCCGCGACCCAGCAACCGCAGCGACCCGTCGGCCTCGACCGTCGCCATGTCGCCCGGCAAGGCGTAGCGCCGACCGTCGACCTCGACGAACGTCGCCGCCGTCTTCGCGGGATCGTTGCGGTAGCCCAGCGGGATCCGACCGGTCGTGGCGATCCGCCCGACCACGCCCGAGCCGGGCTCGACCGGCCGCAGGTCGTCGTCGAGCACGACCGTGGTGTCACGGGCGGAGAACGTGAGGGCACTCGCCACGCCGTCGCGCCGGGTGATGGCGATCCCCTGGACCGGCGATTCCGACGAGCCCAGGCCCTCCAGGATCCCGAGCAGGCTCGGCACCGCCCCGAGGAGCCGCTCCTTGACGTCGGCCGAGCACATGCTGCCCCCCGAGCCGAGCAGTCGCAGGGCCGACAGGTCCCACCGGGACGGCTCCGCAGCCAGGAGGTCGGCCAGCGGGCGGGCGTTCGCATCGCCGACCACGTTCATCGCCACGACCCGTTCCCGCTCGACCAGGTCGAGAACGCGGGTGAGATCGAGGTGGCGGTCGGGGTCGAGCACGCACGTCCCGCCACCGAGCAAGGTGCCCAGCGCCGACCACTGACCCCCGGCGTGCATGAGCGGCCCGAGCGCGAGGCACACGAACTGGTCCGGGCCGGGGTCGCCGGGCGGGAGGAACGGCCCGATCCGCTGGGCCCGGTTCGTGCGCACCGCTGCCCCGATGTCGTCGGGTTGCGCGAGCGGCGGCCCCCCCACGTTGCCACCGCCGAGGGCGGTGAAGACGATGTCCTCGTGGCGCCAGACCACGCCCTTGGGCCGACCGGTGGTCCCCCCCGTGTAGAGCACGTAGTGGTCGTCGGCCGAGCGCACCGGGAAGCCGCGCGCGGCGGAGGCCCCGGCGAGGAGGTCCTCGTAGCGGACGGTGCCCGCCAGGGGAGGGACCGACGGACCGGCCCAGGGCGGCGCGGTCGCGCCCTCGGAGGCGACCTCCACCACCGCCCGGATCGAGGGCAGATCGGGCACCACCGCGGCGACGTGGGCCCGGAACTCGACCCCGTGGACGACCGCCACCACGCCCGCGTCGGCGAACAGGTGGCGCAGCTCGTCGTCGACGTACCGGTAATTGACGTTGATCGGGATCGCCCGGAGCTTGTAGGCAGCGAGGAGCACCTCGACGTGCTCGGCGTCGTCGTGCAGGTAGACCGCGACGTCGTCGCCCGCCCGGACGCCGAGACCGGCGAGACCGTGGGCCAGGCGGTTGGCCCGGGCGTCGAGTTCGGCGTAGGACCGGCGGGTCGAGCCACAGACCAGGGCGATCCGATCGGGAACGGCGTCCACGACCCCTTCGAACAGGTCGGCGATGTTGAACTCCACGTGCTCCCCCCGGGGCCCGACGGGGTGGACGCTACATTCCGTCCGTGACGGACCTCGGGGACTGGCGCACGCGCGACGACGGCTTCGTCCCGAAAGAGCGCTACCTGGAGCCCGCCTTCGCGCGCCTCGAGGCCGAACGACTCTGGGCGCGGGTCTGGCAGATCGCCTGCCGGGAGGAGGAGGTCGAAGCCCCCGGGGACTTCGTCGAGTACCCGATCGGCGACCAGTCGGTGCTCGTCACCCGCGACCACGACGGCCGCCTCCACGCCTTCCACAACGTCTGCCTCCATCGGGGCGCCCGGCTCGCCCGGGAGTGCGGTCGGCTCGACGAGGTGGGCCTGCGCTGCCCGTTCCACGGGTGGCGCTACGCACCCGACGGGCGCTGCGTCGAAGTGGTCGACCGCGAGGACTTCCCCGAGCTCCCTACGGACCTGCGCATCCCACCCGTGCGGGTCGACTGCTGGGGCGGGTTCGTGTTCGTCAACCTCGACCCGGACGCCGAGCCCCTCCTCGAGTTCCTCGGCCCGGTCCCCGCGGTGCTCGCGCCCTATCACCTCGACAAGATGCGCCTGCGCTCGGTCATCTCCACCGTGTTGCCCACCAACTGGAAGGCGGCGGTCGACGCGTTCAACGAGGCGTACCACGTGCAGGGCGGTCATCCGCAGGTGCTGCCGTACGTGGACGACGTCGCGATCGCCTACGAGCTGCTCGGTCGCCACGCCCACTACGGACGGCTCCACGGGGCGCGGCGGACGCTCACCCCGAGCCCGCGCCTCGGGATCCCACCCGAAGCGGTCGACGAAGCGGCGATCCTCACCGCCATGGTCGCCGGTCTGGGTGGAGCCTTCCTGAACGAAGAGCGCGACCTCGTCGCCGAGGTGATCGCCTCCGGGCCGAGCGCCGGACGCACCCTCCTCGAGGAGTTCCAGCACCGGCGGCGGTCCCTCCTGGCCCGACGGGGCCTCGACGTCAGTGCGCTCACTCCCGACCAGATGACCAGCGTCGAGGACCTCTTCGTGTTCCCCAACGTGGTCGGTCCGATCTACCCCGGGAGCGCGATCCTCTTCCGGGCGCGCCCGGGCCCCGACCCCGACCACACCGTCCACGACACCTGGGTGCTCGAATGGCCCGATCCGAGGGCGGAGCGCCGTCCCTACCGGCGACGGAACTACCCCGACTGGCGGGAGCGCGACTGGGGCGAGCTCACCACCCAGGACTACGAGAACCTCGAGCGGGTCCAGCAGGGGATGAAGTCGGCGGCCTTCACCGGGCTGCGCTGCAACCCGCGCCAGGAGATCAACCTGATCCACATGCACCGCGGCATCGACGACTACTGCTTGCGCGCCTGACCTGACGCCAGGCCGGAGCCGGATCGGGCGTCGGACCAGGGCCGGGGCGGGAGAGCGTGGAGGTCTTCGGAGCGAATCCGTCGAGCACACCGAATCGCCGCGGCCCGCCCTCCGGTCCTCGGTGCGGAAGCCTTGAGGGCTCCGCCTGCGTTAGCGTCGGCGGCCATGGCCACGCACCGCGACGACTGGGAGCCGATCCTGGCGCACCTCGACGCCGCCCACCGGGCAGCCACCGCCATGGGCGGGCCGGAGCGGGTCGCCCGGCACCGGTCCCGGGGCAAGCTCGACGCGCGGCAGCGGATCGACGCGCTGTTCGATCCGGGGACCTTCGTCGAGATCGGCGCCCTCGTCGGCTCGCTCACGGGGCCCGACCAGCCCGCCACCCCGGCCGACGCGCTCGTCGCCGGCTTCGGAGAGATCGACGGGCGCCCCGCGGTGGCCGGGGCCGAGGACTTCACCGTGCTCGGCGGCTCGATCGGCAACGGGGCGTCCGACAAGCGCTACCGACTCTGCCAACTCGCCGCCCAGGAGCGGGTGCCACTGGTGTTCATGCTCGAGGGGGCGGGTCACCGCCTGACCAACCCGGCGGCCGGTCGACGCCCCAACGACCTCCAGGGCCTCGCCGACCTCTCGGGGCTCGTTCCCATGGTCTGCCTGGTCCTCGGCGCGTCCGCCGGCCACGGCGCCCTGACCGCTCCGCTCTCCGACTTCGTCGTGATGACCGAGGAGTCGCAGCTCTTCACCGCCGGCCCGCCACTGGTGAAGGCCGCGATCGGAGAGGACGTCACCAAGGAGGAGCTCGGCGGGCCCCAGGTGCACGTGCACGCGTCCGGAGTCGCCCACAACCTCGTGCCCGACGACCACGCCGCCATCGCCCTCGCCCGCCGCTACCTGTCGTACTTCCCCACCAACGCCTGGGAGCGCCCAGAGGTGACGGCGGGCCCCGACACCGGGCCCCGTCGGGTCGAGGAGCTCCTCGACCTCGTTCCTCCCGACCCGCGCCGCGGCTACTCCATGCGGGCGGTCCTGGACCTCGTTGTGGACCACGGCTCGCTGCTCGAGGTGCAGCCCACGTTCGGGAGCGCGGTGGTGACCGCCCTCGCCCGTCTCGGTGGCGAGAGCGTCGCGATCGTGGCGAACGACCCCCAGGTGATGGCCGGCACGGTCGACGCCGACGCCGCCGACAAGGCCGCCCACTTCATCGGGGTGGCCGACGCCTTCCACCTGCCCCTCGTACTCCTCGCCGACAACCCGGGGGTGATGGCCGGGACCGCCGCCGAGCGCGTCGGCGCGCTGCGCCACGTCGCGCGCATGTTCGCGGCCCAGCACCGCTACCAGGGCGTGAAGCTCCACGTCACGGTGCGCAAGGCGTTCGGCTTCGGATCGTCGGTCATGGGCATGAACCCGTTCGACCACCAGACGCGCTCGACCGCCTTCCCCGCCGTCACCCTGGGCGCACTCCCGGCCCACAGCGGTGGCGCCTCGGCCAAACTCGACGCGGCCGAGCGCGAGCGCCTCGCCGCCGACCAGGCCCGCGGCTCGTTCCGGGTCGCCGACAACCTCGGCTACGACGGCGTGATCGACCCCCGCGACCTCCGCGACGAGCTCCTGCGCGGCCTGCGCCTCTCGGCACACCGTCGTCGGGGCCCGGCCGACCCCGTCACCCACCGAGGAGTCCTCCCGTGACCGACGCCCTCACCTACTTCGACGACGAGCCCTTCCCCGGGCGGATCGGCCTCACCTTCGAGGAGTCGGTGCCCGCATGGCCCCAGGCCCGGCGGGCCCCCGAGGGCGCGCCCAACGTCGTGCTCGTCGTCCTCGACGACGTGGGGTTCGCCCAGCTCGGCTGCTTCGGCTCCGACGTCGACACCCCGCACCTCGACGCCCTGGCGGCCGACGGGCTGCGGTACCGAAACTTCCACACCACGGCGATGTGCTCCCCCACCCGGGCGTGCCTCCTGACCGGCCGCAACCACCACACCTGCGCGATCGGCGGCATCACCGACCTCGCGCTCGGCTTCCCCGGCTACCACGGACGCATCCCGCGGTCGTGCGGCTTCGTGAGCGAGGTCCTGCGCACCCAGGGCTGGGCCACCTACGCGGTGGGCAAGTGGCACCTGGCACCCTCCGACGAGACCCACACCGCCGCCCCGCGCGACCGCTGGCCCCTCGGGCAGGGCTTCGAGCGGTACTACGGGTTCATCGGCGCCGAGACCAACCAGTACTTCCCCGAACTCGTCGTCGACAACACACCCATCCGCTTCGATCCACCGGAGGACTACCACCTCACCGAAGATCTGGTCGACCACGCGATCGGTGCCGTCGACGACCTGCGCGGCACCGACGCCGACAAGCCGTTCTTCCTCTACCTCGCGCTCGGAGCGTGCCATGCGCCGCACCAGGCCCCGCGCGACTGGATCGACCGCTACGCGGGGCGGTTCGACGACGGGTGGCAGCGGTTCCGCGAGCGGGCCCTGGCGAAGCAGATCGCCGAGGGCATCGTCCCACCCGGGACCGAACTCTCCCCCCAGCCCCCGTGGGTGCCGGAGTGGGAGTCCCTCTCCGACGACGAGCGGCGGGCCTCGGCGCGGATGATGGAGGTGTTCGCCGGCTTCCTGTCGCACACCGACCACCACCTCGGGCGACTCTTCGACTTCCTCCGGTCCACCGGCGAGCTCGACCGCACCCTCGTGCTGGTCTGCTCCGACAACGGCGCCAGCGCCGAGGGCGGGCCGCACGGCACGTTCAACGAGAACTTCATCTTCAGCGGGCTGCCCCATGACGCCGCCCGCACCATGGAGCTCCTCGACGAGCTCGGCGGCCCGAACAGCTACGGCCACTACCCGTGGGGCTGGGCGATGGCCGGCAACACACCCTTCAAACGTTGGAAGCGCGAGACCCACGAGGGCGGCATCGGGGATCCGCTCATCGTGCGCGCCCCCGAGACCGCCGACCGCGGCTCGGTGCGTCACCAGTACACCCACGCGACCGACGTGAGCGCGACCATCCTCACCTACACCGGCACGACCATGCCCGAGGTGCTCGGAGGCCACCCCCAGGACCCGGTCGCCGGGAACGACTTCGTCGACTCGCTCACCAACGCCGACGCGCCCGAGCACCGCACCACCCAGTACTACGAGCAGTTCGCCTGCCGCGCGATCTACCACGACGGCTGGAAGGCGGTGGCGTTCCACCCGTTCTTCCCGTACCAACCCGGCGAGGACCCCAGCGCCCATCCGTCGACCGACCGCTGGGAGCTTTACCACGTGGCCGAGGACGTCGCCGAGTGCCACGACCTGGCCGCCACGATGCCCGAGAAGCTCCGGGAACTCCAGGACCGCTGGTTCGAAGAGGCCGGGCGCTACGGCGTGCTCCCGCTCAAGGCCGGACGCGGCATGGCCGTCGGCCGGCCGCACGTGCTCGGAGAGCGCGACCGCGTGCACCTGCGCCCGCACGTGAGCGCCGTGCCCGAGCCCCTGGCCCCCAACACCAAGCTCCGGTCGCACCGGATCGTCGTCGTCGCCGACGTGGAGCCGGGTGCCGACGGTGTGCTGGTGGCCCAGGGCGGTCGCTTCGGAGGGTTCTCGCTCCACGTCGTCGACGGCTGCCTCGAGTTCGCCTACAACTTCGCCGGGCTCGAGACCACGTCCGTGCGGAGCCGCACCCTCGACCCCGGCCGTCACGTCCTGGGCGTGACGGTGGAGCCCGCCTCCGACCAGGGCCCCACGGCGATGCGGGCGTCCCTCGTGATCGACGGCGACGCGGGAGACCCCGCGGTGCTGGCGCGGACCACGCCCGTCCGCTTCACCCTCCACGGCGAGGGGCTCACGTGCGGTTACACCGACGGCACCCCCGTGACCGAGGTGTACACACCACCGTTCACCTACCCCGCGGCCATCCACGAGGCACTGGTCGACACGGCGGGCGAGCAGGTGATCGACGTCTACGCGGAGATCCAGCGCGCCTGGACGATCCAGTAGCGCCGCGATCCGCCCCGGTCGGGGTCAGCGCAAGCCGTACTCGTCCTTCCACCAGCCGGCCCGGGCGAGTTCCTCGGGCGTCGCGGTGAGGTTCGGGTCCTGGCCCAGGTCGGTGATGGTCGGACCGATGCGATCGGCGATCGGCTGGAGCGCCTCGAGGTCGAACCCGTAGCAGCGCGCCGCAGTCTCGCCGAGCATCAGCCGGGAGTCCGCGACCGGGACGTCGTGGAAGTCGGACCGGAGCTTCGCAACGGTGTTGGGCCAGGTGCCTTCGGGGTGGGGGTAGTCGGTCCCCCACATCACCGCGTCGCACCCGATCTGGTAGCGCCGCCGGATCTCCTCCTTCGACATGGTCGAGGCACCGATGAAGATGTTGGTGCCGAAGTACTCGGAGGGGAGCTTCGAGATGATGCCCTCCATCATGGCGGCCATCTTCTTCGTGGTGTGCCCGCCGCCGAAGTACTGGTCCCACTTCCACTTCATGTCGGGAACCCAGTACGCCGCCGACTCGGTCACCGCGAACTTGAGGTCCGGGTGCCGTTCGAAGGCACCCGAGAACAAGAGGTGGGCGATCGGCCGATAGGTCCAGAACACCACCTCGGCGAGGTAGATGCCGAGGTGCTCGTTGTACTCCTCCTGGGGCGCCTCACCTGAGTGTGTGTGCACCACCATGCCGGTCTCGGCGCACGCGGCCCAGACCTTGTCGTAGATCCGGTCGTTGTAGGGCGGGTTGTTCCGCCACATCGTCGGGATCATGATCCCGCGGATGCCGGGGTGGGACGCGACCCACTCGATCTCCTCCACCGCCCGGTCGACCCCCTGGGAGATGGGCACCAGTGCGATCCCGCCGCGTCGCTCCGGCGACGTGGCGCAGAGGTCGACGAGGAACCGGTTGTGCGCGTGCGCTCCGGCGAAGGCGAGGTCGGGGTCGGTGATCTCCCCCGCCGACAGCCCGGCACCGAACGGCGGCGACTCGTGGCCGGTGACGGCGTCGGAGTCGGCGAAGATCACCTCGGCCGACACGCCGTCGGCGTCGAGCTCCTTGTCGCGCTGCTCGGCGTCCCAGGCCCCGCGGAGCCCCTCCTCGTTGGTGGTCTCCCAGTCCATGATGTACTCGAAGTTCATCTTCAGGAGTTCCTCGCGCCGCGCGTCGCGCTCGGCGAGGAACCCTTCGAACGCCGGGTGGTACTTGGCGTCGAGGTACGGGCGGTACTCCTCGCACGACAGGCCGGCGTGACAGTCGGCCGAGATGACGACGTAGCGCTCGCTCATGGTGACCCCCTTGGTCCGGTTCGTCCGGTGATTCTCGCACGGCCCGAGGGCCCCGCGCGCCTCCTCGGGCTTAGGATCGGCTCCGGACGGTGCGACACAGGCCAGGAGGTTCGGTCATGGGATTCATGGACAAGGTCAAAGAGACCGCCACCAAGGCGGGCGACGCCGCCAAGGAGGTGGCCAAGGCGGGCCAGGAGAAGGTCGAAGAGACCCAGATCCGGTCCCGGATCAAGGGACTCAAGGAGGAGCTCGGCGGGGTCGTCTACGCCGAGCGGACCGGCGGAGCGATCCCGGGCACCGACGCCTCCTTCGACGCCGCCGTCCTCCGGATCGTCGGCGCCATCACCGAGCAGGAGGCGGCGCTCGCCGCGGTCGGCACCACCGGCACCGCCTGACCTAGCCTCGGCGTCATGGACCTCGCCATGACCCTGCCCACCATGGTCCCGCACGACCGGGCCGACACCCTCGCCTGGTGTCGTGGGATCGACGACGGTCCGTGGTCGAGCCTGGCGGTCCCCGAGCGGATCACCTTCCCGAGCCACTCGCTCGTGGTGGAGTTGGCGGCCGCCGCCGCCCTCACCGAGCGGGTGCGCCTCTGGACGACCATCGTCGTGCTCCCGGCCCACGATGCGGTAGAGGTCGCCAAGCAGATGGCGTCGGTCGACCGCCTCTCGGACGGTCGCCTGACCCTCGGGGTGGGCGTGGGCGGGCGCGAAGACGACTACCGGGCGATCGGCGGCGACTTCTCCCGGCGCTGGGCCCGCATGGACGAACAGGTCGCCACGATGCGCCGCACCTGGGCGGGTGAACCCCCGTTCCCCGGCGCCGACCCGGTGGGGCCACCCCCGGTGCAGCCGGGGGGACCGTCCCTGATCGCGGGAGCGCTCGGCCCCAAGGCGATCGCCCGCGCCGCCCGGTGGGCCGACGGCGTGAACGGCGCCTGGACCCTCGACGGCGACGAGGCCACGGTGCGCGCCGCGTTCGACGTCATCCGCGCGGCGTGGCGCGACGCCCAACGCACCGAGGAGCCCCACCTCTCCACCAGCATCTGGTACGCGCTCGGCCCCGACGCCGAGGACCGCCTGCGGACGTACGCCTACGACTACCTCAGGATCTTCGGCGAGGAGGCCGGGCAGTACGGCGCCCAGTCGGTGGCCTGCTTCACCCCCGAAGCGCTCCGGCGCGCCGTCGACAACGTCCGGGCCGCGGGCGCCCACGAGCTCTTCCTCGTGCCCACCACCGCCGACCCCGCCGAGCTCGACCGCACCCTCGACGCCCTCGGGCGCTGACCCACCCCCGGGACCGAGCGGACCCTGCGCCTCACGAGGGGCGATCGTCGCCGATCAGGGCGGCCGCGACGTCGGGGACGTGACGCTGGGTGCTCGGATCCGGGCGGACGTAGCCCTCGTCGGGCTCCCGGGCCGGCAGCGGGTCCGGCACCGGGTCGTCGAGGCGGTCGTAGGGCACGCGCGACAAGAAGTGGCTGATGCAGTTCAACCGCGCCGACTTCTTGTCGTCGCCGTCGACCACGAACCACGGCGACTCCGGCGTGTCGGTGTGCACGAACATCTCGTCCTTGGCTCGCGAGTAGTCGACCCAGTGCCGCCGGGCGTCGAGGTCCATCGGGCTGATCTTCCAGCGGCGCAGCGGATCCTTCATCCGGGCGCGGAAGCGCCGCTCCTGCTCGTCGTCACTCACGGAGAACCAGTACTTGGTGAGGCTGATGCCGTCGTCGACGAGCAGCCGCTCGAAGATCGGGCACTGGCGGAGGAAGCGCTGGTGCTCGGCGGGCGTGCACAAGCCCATCACCTGCTCCACCCCGGCGCGGTTGTACCAGCTCCGGTCCAACAGCACGATTTCTCCGCCGGCGGGGAGTTCCTCCACGTACCGCTGGAAGTACCAGGAGGACCGCTCCCGCTCCGACGGCACCCCGAGGGCGACCACCCGGCAGAACCGCGGATTGAGGTACTCGGTGATGCGGCGGATGGCGCCGCCCTTCCCGGCGGCGTCGCGGCCCTCGAACAGCACCAGCACCCGGGCGCCGGTGTCGCGGACCCAGGACTGCAGGTGGACGAGCTCCTCCTGGAGCCGGAGCAACTCGCGCTCGTAGACCTCGGTCGGCAGTCGGGAGCCCATGGTCCGGCACCGTAGCCACCCGGCGGGCCCAGGCGCCCGGGGCCGGTCCGGACCGCCGCCGCACCCGGGTGGTACGAATACCGGGTGCAGTACTGCGTCTCCCTCCAGACCGACCAGGTCACCCTCGGCCGCGAGTTCATCTCGGGCGCCGCGGTCGCCGAGGTGGCCCGGGCCGCCGAAGCCGGCGGCTTCGACGCCGTGTTCGTCACCGAGCACCCGTTTCCCGAGGACGCCTGGCTCGCCAGCGGCGGCCACCACGCGCTCGACCCGTTCGTCGCGCTCTCGGTGGCGGCCGCGTCCACGACCTCCCTGCGGGTCCTGTCGAACCTGTGTGTGGTCCCCTACCGCAACCCCTACCTGCTGGCCAAGGCCGCGCTGAGCCTCGACGTGCTGTCCGACGGCCGCTTCGTGTTCGGCTGCGGCGCCGGCTACCTCGAGCCCGAGTTCGCCGCGGTCGGTCAGCCGTTCGCCGACCGCAACGACCGCTTCGACGACGCCCTGCGCTCCATGCGCGCGGCGTGGGCCGGACCCGGCGTCCCGGTCCCCGCGTCGGGGAGCACCCACACCATGCTCCCCGCACCCCACACCCCCGGAGGCCCACCCATCTGGATCGGGGGCAACTCGCGCCGGGCCCTCCGGCGAGCCGTCGAACTGGCCGACGGCTGGATGCCGTTCCCCAACCCGGCCAGCCAGGCGTCGCGTCGCCACACCCCCGAGCTGATCACCGTCGAACAGCTCGCCGCGCGACTCGCCGAAGCCCGCGAACTCGAGGCGGCGAACGGTCGGACCCTCCGCGACGTCATGTTCTCGCCGGTGGCCTCCGGTGCCTACGGAACCCCCGCCTGGGACGCCGCGGCGTTCCGTCAGGAGATCGCCGCCTACGAGGCGATCGGCGTGACGATGATGGCCGTCCACATCCCCGCCCACAGTCGGGCCGAGTACTGCGACCTGCTCGCCGGCTTCGGCCACGACGCCCGCTGATCCACGAGGAGCACCGTGTGACCACCGGGATGAGCGACCTCGACCTCGTGACGGCCTACGCACCGTTGAGCGTCGACCGGGACAACGCCGACCTCTACCGGGGCTGGCTCGCACGCGAGTTGCGGGTCCGCCACTGCCGGGGGTGTGACCACACGTTCTTGCCGTTCCGCCCGGTCTGCCCCCAGTGCTGGTCGTTCGACGTCGACCACCGCATCGTCGCCGGCACCGGCACGATCCACCTCATGATGCTGCTGCACCAGGGTCCGGCCGCCCCCGGGGTCGACTACACGGCCGGGCCCTACCCGGTGGCCGTGGTGGAGCTCGACGAGCGGCCCGGGCTCCGGATCACCGCCACGATCCTCGACGCCACACCCGCCGATCTCGTCATCGGCCGCCGGGTGGCGCTCACCTGGTTCGAGCGCAACGGGGCCCCGCTCCCGGCGTTCCGCCCGGAGGTGGCCCGATGAGTCTCCGCAACCCGCTCAAGGACCAGGTGGCGGTGGTCGGCGTCGGGTCGACCGGCTTCTCGCGCTCGAGCGACGCCTCCGGACTGGACCTGCTCACCCACGCCGCCGTCGCCGCAATCCGCGACGCCGGGTTCAGCGCTGCCGACATCGACGGGGTCGTCGTGGCGAACGAGCCCGGCGGGGTGGCGCCCAACGTCCTGGCGAGCGCGCTCGGCCTCCCGAAGGTGACCCATTTCGCCCGCCCCACCCCCGTCGCCATGTTCGCCTTCTCCGACGCCGTGCACGCGGTCTTCAGCGGCGCGTGCGACGCCGTGCTCGTCGCCTTCCCCTACCTCCGCCTTCCCTGGGCGTCACGAGCCGCGGCCAACGACCCGTTCCGCAAGCACCTCAGCACGGGGATCCAGGCCGCCCCGGAGTCCATCGCCATGGCGGCCGGGTACGCAGCCTGGGCCAGCCGCTACCTCCACGAGTACGGCGTCGACCGCGACGGCTTCGGGCGCCTGGCGGTCAACATGCGGTCGAACGCGGCCCGCAACCCGCTGGCGGCGATCACCACGCCCCTCACGCTCGACGACTACTACGCGGCGCGCATGATCCGCGAGCCCCTCGGCATGCTCGACATGGACCTCCCGGTCGACGGCGCCGACGCCTTCGTGCTCACCCGCGCCCAGGATGCCGGTCCGGGCCACCCCCTCGTCCTCGTGCACGCCGTCACCACGGGCCTGGTCGCCCCCAACGACGAGGACCAGCTCCCCGGTCTCCACCACCACGGTCAGCACGTGGTGGTCGAGACGCTCCGGGCCAAGAGCGACTTCTGGATCGACGAGGTCGACGTGTTCTGCCCGTACGACGGGTTCACCGTGATCACCGCCGGTTGGATCGAGAACGCCGGTTGGTGCGAAGCGGGTCGGGCCGGTGAGTTCCTGCGGGAGCACTGGGTCGACGACGAGGCGCGGGTCCTGGTGGGCGGCCGGGTGCAGATCAACCCCCACGGGGGGTCGCTGTCGGAGGGGGCCACGCGGGGCTCGGGCCACATCCGGGAGGCCGTCGTCCAACTCCGCGGGGAGGCCGGGGCGCGTCAGACCCCGGGCGCGCGTACGGCGCTCGTCTGCACGGGAGGCTTCTTCTTCAACTCGCAGGGCCTCACCCTGCGGGTCGGCTGAGCCGGCATCAACCCCGGGCGCGCTTCTCGGCCAACGACTCGTCCCCGATCATGGTTTCGGCCGGGTCGAGCTCGACGATCCACACCCGGATCGAGTCGTAGGGCGCGTCGAGCGTCTGATGGGCGGTCTCGACGATGCCGTCGAGCAACGCCCGCTTCTGCTCCGGGGTGCGACCGGTTCCCATGTTGACCTGGATGAACGGCACGGGGCCTCGTTTCTCTTCGTCGGATGGTTTCAGCCCGCGGTGAGCCCGCGGTCGGCCGACAGGATGGCGCCGTGGACGCTGTCGGCCTCGTCGGAGGCCACGAACGCGAACAGCGCCGCGATGTGCTCGGCAGTTCCCATGCCCCGGAAACCCGTGTAGGGGGCCATGAGCTCGTAGTCGATGTCGCCGGGGATCTCGAAGTTCATGGTCATCGCCGTGTTGATGCCACCCGGCGCGATGGCGTTGACGCGCATCGGGGTCTTGACGTACTCCATGGCCAACGACCGCGTCAGCTGGACGATCGCACCCTTGGTCATCGAGTAGACGGTCGTGTACGCGCAGCCCATGAGCCCGGCGTTCGAGGCGATGTTGACGAGGTTGCCGCCGGTGGCGATCAGGTGCGGGATCGCCGCCTGGGCCATGAAGAACGGACCGTCCACGTTGACGCCCATCATCTGCCGGAACCCGGCTTCCGAGACGTCGGCGAAGTGCTCCGCGCGGGAGATGCCCGCGATGTTCCCGAGCACGTCGAGCCGACCGAAGACGGCGACGCAGTCGGCGACGGTGTTGACACACTCCTCACGCTGCGCGACGTCGCCGTCGCGTACGGCGATCTCCCCACCCACGGCCTTCACCGCGGCCTCGGTCTCGGCCAGCCCGGCGGCGTTGACGTCGTGGGCGAAGATGCGCGCTCCCTCCGACGCCAGGCGAATGGCGATCGCCCGTCCCATCCCCGATGCGGCCCCCGTGACCAGGGCGACCTTTCCCTCGAACCGCTGCTCGGCCATCGCCGCCTCCGTCCTGTCGGGCTCCCTCTCGGGAACGCCCACCTCCGTGCCGACTCCGGGCGGACCGGCCGGGGGATGATGCCACGCTGCGCGCCCGACCGTCGGGTCCGGCACAATCGGGGCTCCACCCCGACGGAGGACGCCCGTGCCCACCCAGACCCGAACGACCGACCTGGTCACCGCCCTGCGCACCACGGCGTCGACGCGCGCCTTCACCGATCGGCCGGTGACCCGCACCGAACTCCACCGGATCCTGGAGTTCGCGCGATTCGCTCCGAGCGGGGGCAACCAGCAGCCCTGGCGGGTCGTGAGCGTGGAGGACCGTGCCACACGCTCGGCGCTCGGCACCCTGATCACCGAGACCTCCCGCGAGTACGTCGCCCTGAGCGCCGCCGGCGCCCGCCCGTTCGGACTGACCGCCGCCGGCCGCTGGCCCGGTCCCGGCGAGGTCGACCTCGCCGCCGCGCGGACCGACGGCCCGACCGTGGACGCCTTCGCCACCCTCAGCGAGGCTCCGGCGCTCCTGGCCGTGCTGGTGCGGCTCGCCAGCCTGGCCGCGATGGACGCCGAGCTCGACCGCCACGGCCTCTGCGGCGGCGCGTCGATCTACCCGTTCTGCTGGAACGTGCTCCTCGCCGCCCGCCTGGAGGGCCTCGGCGGGGTGTTGACCACCTTCGCCGTGCGCCGGGAGCCCGAGGTCCTGGCCCTCCTCGGCGCCCCGGAGGGCTGGGCCGTGGCGGCCGTGCTCGCCCTCGGCGAGCCGGTCCACCAGCCCGAGCGGCTCCGACGCGATCCCGTGGAGGACTTCGCCGTCATCGACCGCTTCGACGGGCCTAGTCTCCGCTCATGACCAACGACATCCTCGGCCTCCAAGGCAAGCGGTCCCTCGTCCTCGGCGGCGGCTACGGCATCGGCTGGTCCAGCGCGGAGCTCCTCGCGCGCTCCGGCGCCGACGTCGTGGTCGCCGACCTCGACCCCGAGCGCGCCACCTCGGCCGCCGGCGAGCTCGCGGTCCACGGCGGGCGCACCCACGGGCTCTCGGGCGACGTCACCGTGCGGGCCCAGGCCGAAGCCATCGTCGACGACGCCGCCGCGTTCCTCGGCGGCCTCGACGTGGTGATCAACATGATCGGGTTCGCGGCCTGGGGATCCCTGTTCGACCTCACCGACGAGACCTGGGACCTCGACCTCGCCCGCAACCTGCGCCACCACATCTGGGTCGGACGTTGCGCCGCTCGCCACATGATCGACCAGGGCACCGGGGGCGCGATCGCCGTGGTCGCGTCGGTGAGCGGCATCTACGGCGCACCCATGCACGGGGCGTACGGTGCCGCCAAGGCCGCCCTGATGGACCTCACCCGCACGATGGCCCAGGAGTGGGGTCGCCACGGCATCCGGGTCAACGCCGTCGCCCCCGACATGATCAACACGCCCCGCATCGCGTCCACCTACGCGGCGGCCGGTCACGACGGCAGCGGCGCGGCCCGTGACTCCATCCAGCCCCTCGGGCGCATGGGCACCCCCGAGGAGATCGCCGGGCCGCTCGTGTTCCTCTGCTCGGACCTCGCCAGCTTCGTCACCGGCCAGACCATCATCGCCGACGGTGGCACCCACGCCGCCTTCCCGCACTTCGACTCCACGACGATGATGACCGACGCCAGCAAGAGCTGAGTCGGCACGCCACCGTTCCCGCGAACACCGGAGGCACCATGGCCCAGTACGTCCCCCATCCGATGGAGTGGTCCGAGCGCGCGCTCCAGGTGCGTGCGTTCATCTTCGACTTCTGGGCCGAGCATCGTCGTGGCCCCAACCTGCGCGCGGCGCACGAGGGCACCGGGCTGGCGCGGCGCGACATCGTCCAGGCCTACAAGGAGCTCCAGACCGGGATCGTGCTCGTCGTCGACCAGGACTCCCCCAACTGCGACATCCTCAAGATCCCGCCGTACTCGTCGTTTCCGAGCCAGGTCGAGCTGTACGTCGACGACGAGTTCCACTCCTTCATCGGCTGTGCCCACGAAGCGGTGGCGGTGTCGAAGATGCCCCACTTCGCCGGCAAGGAAGTGCGGCTCGAGACGTACTGCGCCTGCTGCCTCGCGCCGATCACCTTCTGGTCGCGGGAGTTCTCCGTCACCCGGTACGAGCCCTCCGAGCCCCTCGTGCACGTGGCCTCCCCCATGTGGGACTGGGTGCACGACGACATGAAGTCGATGTGCGACCACACGAACTTCGTGCTCGACCGCGACCACGGTGAGCGTTACGAGCGCCAGATCGGCCGACGGGGGATCTACTTCACGATGGGCCAGGTCCACGACTACGTCGAGCCGGCCGTCGGCACCCGCGGCTGGGACTACCACTGGCCGAGCCAGTCGATGAGCCCCGAAGCCCTGATCGGGCGGCTCCAGGCCCTCGGCATCGACCTCGCCCCCTGGGGGGTCTGAACCCGGGCGGCCGACCTGCGCCGGCTCGCAGCGGCCGGGCGCGGGCCTCCGGTAGCGTGCGGCGCCATGAGCGCACCGCCGCCCACCCCGGCGCCATCCCGACCGCCGGCCTCCCCGATCGGCATCGGGGTGATCGGGTGCGGGTCGATCTCACGGGCGCACGCCGTGGCCCTGCGCCTCGTCGGCGACGACGGCTTGGTCCGCGTGGTGGCGGTGAGCGATCCCGACCCGGAGGCGGTGGAGCGCTTCGTCCGGATCGCGGGCGGTGATCCCCGCCGACCCGCCACCGCCGCCGACCTGATCGCGGATCCCGAGGTGGACGCGGTGGTCGTGATCGCCCCCACCCGGTTCCACCGCGAGATCATCGGTGCCGTCGCGGCGGCCGGGAAGGCCTGCTTCACCGAGAAGCCGCTCGCTCCGACCTTCGACGTCGTGCAGGACATCGCCGCAGTCGTCGCCGGGGCCGGCATCCCGACCCAGGTGGGGTTCCAGACCCGCTTCCAGCCGCTCTACCGGCAGCTCCATGCCGACGTGTCGGAGGGGACCCACGGGCGGGTCATGGCCTACCTCCTGCGCGACGACCAG
This sequence comes from Actinomycetes bacterium, assembly GCA_037142235.1. Classification (GTDB taxonomy): domain Bacteria; phylum Actinomycetota; class Acidimicrobiia; order IMCC26256; family PALSA-555; genus CAIUKV01. The sequence goes on along the minus strand of JBAXBB010000009.1, from coordinate 19,088 downwards.
TTCTGGCCGACCGGTGCGGTCGTTCCGGGCCACAGCGACTGGCGTTCCCAGCGCAGCGAGGCCGGCGGCGGAGCGCTGCTGGAGCACTCGATCCACTCGTGCGACGTGCTCACCTGGTGTTTCGGCCCGGTCCGGCGCGTCACCGCAGCCACGCGCGCCGTGTTCGGCTACGACGTCGAGGACGTCGCCACGTTGATGATCGAGCACGAGAGCGGTGTGATCGGCACCCTCGTAACGGTCTTCAACGGCGTCCGACACCGAGAGGAGCGACGGCTCGAGACCTTCTTCGAGCGCGCCACGGTGGAGATCACCTCCGACTTCGTGATCGGCGCACCCGAGGACTCCTTCCTCGTGCACCGAGCCGACGCCGAGACCGCCGAACGCCTCGACGTCGACAGACTCCGGCGCACCTGGTTCGCCCGTGACGGCTTCGACCCCGACCGCGCCGTGCACGTGTACCAGTACTTCGCCCACCACGCCTTCGCCCGGGCCCTCCTCGACGGCCGGGCCCCGAGCCCCGGGGTCCCCGACGCCGTGGCGGCCCACACGCTGGTCGAAGCCGCGTACCGCAGCGCCGCCACCCGCCAACCGGTCGACCTCACCACCCTCGATCCGACCCCCGGCCCGGACGGTTCCCGATGAGCGCACCCATCGACCACCTCGACCCGCGCACCCCCGTGATCGTGGGGGTCGGGGTCGTCACCCAGCACGCCGATGCGGGAACCGGGCTCGACCCCGTGGCGTTGATGGTGGAGGCCACCCGCCGGGCGGGCGCCGACGCCGGCGCTCCCAGGATCCTGACCGCACTCCAGCGCGTGGGCGTTCCCGGCGGCAACTGGCCCCACTCCGACCCGGGGAGACTGGTCGCCCGGGCCGTGGGCGCCCCCGACGCCCGCACCTCGCTCGTCCGGGTGGGCATCCCCCAGCAGACCCTCTTCGACGACACGTACCGGGCGATCGCCGACGGGCTCGACGTCGCGCTGGTGGTGGGCGGAGAGGCCGCCCGCCGAGCCAGCCTCGCCGCCCGGGCCGGGATCGACCTCGCCGACGCCGCCCCGACCGACGAAGTCCCCGACGACCTGCAGGAGCCCACGGGCGAGATCATCACCCGGGCCGAGATCGACGGGGGCATCGCTTCCCCCATGGCACCCTTCGCAATCCTCGACTCCGCGTTGCGCGCGCACGAAGGACAGACTCTCGACCAGCACCGCGACGACGTCGCCGCGCTCTACGCCGCCTTCAGCGCCGTCGCCGCGTCGAACCCCCATGCCGCGTTCCCCGAATCCCGGTCGGCGGCGTTCCTGCGTGAACCGAGCGAGCGCAACCGTCCGTTCGCCTTCCCGTACAACAAGTGGCACTGCGCCCAGATGAACGTCGACCAGGCCGGGGCCGTGCTCGTGTGCAGCCTCGGTGCGGCGATGCGCTGGGGGGTCGAGCGCGAACGGATGGTGTTCCCGCTCGTCGCGTTGGAGTCCAGCCACTCGCTGCCCGTCTCGCGACGCCGGATGCTGCACCGGTGGCCGGCCATGGAGATCCTGGGTCACGCGGCGGCCGCGCACCTCGGCCGCCCCCTCTGTGACCTCGGCCCGGTCGAGCTCTACAGCTGCTACCCGGTGGCGGTACGGATCCAGCAGCGGGCGCTCGGCCTCCCGACCGACGGCGTGCCCACGATCACCGGCGGTGAAGCCTTCGCCGGCGGACCTTGGAACAACTTCGTCGTCCAGACCACCGCCGCCATGGTCGAACGCGTGCGCGCCACCCCGGGCGAGCCCGGACTGGTCACCTCGCTGAGCGGTCTCGTGAACAAGCCAGGAATCACCGTGCTGTGCACCGATCCGGGCCCTCGACCGGCCCTGGTCGCCGACCTCGGTGCCGAGGCCGAGGCCGCCACGCCGGTCGCCGACGTCGTCACCGGCTACACCGGGACCGCCACCGTCGCCGCCTACACCGTCCTCTACGACGGCACGGAGCCCGTCCGCGTCCCGGCCGTCCTCGACCTGCCCGACGGCACCCGCGCGGTCGCGTCGAACCACGATCCGCTCGTGGCCGGAGCCGCAACCGTCGAAGAACTCGTCGGGGCCACCGTGAGCATCGACGGCGTCACCTTCACTCCTTGATCACGCCGTCCGGTTGCGCGGACCGCCGCGCTCGCCCGGCCAACGAGAGCCCCCGATCGTGTCGACGAACGGCCAGAACCCGATCGGGTCGAGCGCACCTTCGAGCACGATCTGACGGTCCTTGAACACCGGGGTGACGAGACGAGCAGAGACCTGCTCGCGCAGGGGCAACAATTCGGTGTAAGGGTCCCAGGGGCTGTCGTGCAGCACGAGCTCGCCGTCGAGCTCCTCCACGTGCGCCGTCTCGGCGACGGTCGTGACCCGCACCACGCGCGGGGCGAAGTCGTACTCCTGCTCGGCCCCACCCACGGCCCGCGAGACCTTGATCCACCACTCGTGCTCCGTGGTCTCGCCTCCAGGCTCGGCGACGACACCGGTCGCCTCACCCCGGAACTCCAGGAACGTGTACCCCTGGTGCGAGCAGCGGGCCTCGACGACGTCGCCCAGGCGGAAGTAGCGGATCGAGCACGGGAACTTCGGCTGGCCGTTCATCTCGCGGCTGATGAAGATGGCCGCTTCCTGGTCGATGCCGAGCCCGAGGCTGTAGAAGCCGGACCGCCCGTCGAAGTCGGCCTCGACCTTGGTGGAGACCCCGTACTCCGGCTCGCCGTTGACCGGGACGTTGTAGACGTTGACGTGCACGAACGGATCGGCACCGGGCGTGAGACCGGGCGGCAGGAGGGCCGCGATCCGGTCGGGATCGCTCCGGTAGACGATCTTGAGCAGGGGCCAGCCCGCGATCTCGGCGGGCCGGATGGTGGGGGCGTCGGGCTGCATGGGGTCCTCCGGTCGGGCGTCAGGCGCCATCGTGTCGGATCCACGGCCCCGGGTCCACCCGCCGCACCACGACCCCGCCGCGGGCTTCCACGAAGGTCCCCGGGGCGAGCGCCGCCCAGCCCGGCTCCTCCGACACCGGCAGGCTGGCCACGACCACCACCGGGCCCTCCGGGGTGTCGCGCTCCAGGAGGTGCATGGTCTTGTGCCCGTCGTGGTAGGCGAAGAGCGCGGTGCCGTCGGAGAGGAGGAAGTTCACCCGGCTCTCGCCCTCCGACAGCTCCCGGGCGGTGGCCAGCACCTCCGCCGCGAGGTCGTCGTCGGTGGCCGCGGGTGAGCGCTCGAGCCGGGTCAGCAGGTGGTGGAACGCCTGCTCGGAATCGGTCTCACCGGCGGCGACGTGGTGGCCCAGATCCAGGCGGGCCAGGTCTTCGACCGTTCCGTTGTGGGCGAAGACCCAGGTGCGCTCCGACGCCGGGCCCACGAAGGGGTGCGCATTGTCGACGGTGAGTGCCCCCACCGAAGCGGCGCGCACGTGAACCACGAAGGTGGAGCTCGCCGGGTGCTCGGCCCCGGTGCGGGCGGCGAGTTCGCTGACGTTGGCGGCCAACTCCTCCTTCACCACCGTCGGGACGTCGGCCTCCCACCAGGCGATCCCCCAACCGTCGGGGTTGTCGACGGCGTGGGCGCGGAACTCGTCGAAGTAACCCTGGATCCGCACCGGTCGCGCCGCCGACACACCGAGCAGCTCACACACGGATCCTCCGATCCACCCGGTCCGCGGTCGCTCAGTCGGGGAGGGGTCTCGAGGCCATGGCCTCGGCCGCTTCGGCGTCGAGCACCGCGACCATCGCGTCGTAGAGCTCCCGGGCGTGCTCGTGCGAGTTGCCGATCGCGGTCATGCCGAGGTGTCCTTGCGCCGTCAGGGCGGACAGCATGTGGAACACCACTCCGACCTGCCGAGCCTTGTCCCAGTGGAGCCCGCTGCGGACCGCGGCGTCGAACACGTCGTCGGGGGTCAGGCCCCGGTAGAGCGGCGAATCCACGTGGTCACTGGCGATGAGGAACTTCTGCTCACCGAGCGGTGTGGTGAAGGTGGCCGCCTCGGCGTCGTACACGCCGTCGGTGAGGTAGGCGAGCGTGAGGAACGGGTGCGTGGTGCCGCCCTTGCGGAGGTTGATCTCGATCGCGTAGCCCTCCCACTCACCCGCCTCGTTCCGGACCGCCACGAAGTCGAGGGCGAACCGACCGAGCACGCCTTCGCGCACCAGGCGGTGGCCGACCTTGGCCGCCTCCGCCGAGATCAGGGACGCGTAGCCGGCGTCGGCGGGGAAGAGACACCCGAGGTACGCCTGCCCGGAGGGTCCGCCGAGCAACTGGTCGTGGGTCGACAACAACTCGAGGTCACCGAGCGGTGTGGCGCGCAGCTGCACGCTCGGACTCACGAAGTCGCTGCCCTGGATCCGCTCCTCCACCACGCCACCCCAGTCGGCGAGCATGGCGGCGAACACTGCGAAGGTGGTGCCGGCGGCTTCGGGCGCCATCGCGGCGACGGCCGTGACGACGGCCTCCCGCACGCCGGGCTCCCCCGGCGCCGGCACGGCGGCGAGGTCCACGAGCGCGTTGCCGTCGCCCGACACCCCCTCGTTGAGTTTCACGATGACCTGGCGAATACCGGGCTTCTTCGCCCGCAGGTCGACCACGGCGTCGACGACCGCGTCCGCCGACCAGAGGTCTCGGGCACCGAGGGGGTGACTGACCCCTTCCTCCTCGAACAGCTGGCGCCCGCCGGTCTTGGTGCCGAACTGCGAGTGCTTCGGATCGGATCCGTACATCGGAATGCCGAGGTGCACCGCCAGGTCGCGCTCGAGGTCGGAGGTGATGAACGGCACGAGGTGGGCGCGGCGCGGGTCGTCGATGAGGGCGCGGATCCGCTCCACGAGACGCGGCCGCTCGAGGATCTTCTGCGTGAGGGGCCGTGACGACGGGTCGAGGACGGGAAGGGTGTGGAGCCGTTTGCGGGCGTGGTGGTGCGGGACGTCGGGGATCAGATCGAGGTAGTAGTCGACCACGCTCGGCAGGATCGGCTCCGAGGTGAGGTAGATCATCTTCGCCCGGGGCTGACGGAGCAGGAACACCAGGAACAGGTACCGCTCCTCGTAGGGCTGCACGATCAGACCCGAACCCTCCACGAGGTCGAGCGACAGCGACGGCACCACGACGATCGTCTGCTCGTCGTCGGTCATCTCCTGCATCGATGCCCACAACGGCACGAGGTGGGCCTGGAGCTCTTCGAACCGCGCCTGCAACTGATCGGGGGTGGGAGCCGACATCAGGGAGCCTTCCGCAGCGTGACGTGGAACGATGTCGGATTGTCACCGACGATGAAGAATCGCGTGGCGAGCCGGCGGGCTCCGAGCACGCGCCCGGTGATCAGCCCGCCCTTCAACGACAGACCGAACGTGCGGTCGCCGTGCTCGAACGATCCGAGCACCGGGATGCTCACGAGGGCGCCCGTCTTGTCGATGAACTCGTCGTGGCCCCAGAGGAACTGGCCGTCCTGCTGGTCGATGACGACCTTCACGCTGGTCGCGTGCGCCGTGAGGTCGGGGCTCGGATAGCGGTAGTCACCCGCCCACGTGCCGAGGAGGTTCGGCACCTTCACCGCGGCGCCCGCGGGTGCCGCGCTCCCCGTCATGCCCGGGGCGGCTCCCGCGACGACCCCGAGGGCGACTCCGAGCGCAACGGCCGCTGCCGCGCACCGCGTGTGGACCGTCATGCGAGTGCCCCCACGACCTCGGCGCCGAAGCCCTCGATCGTTGCGACCGGAGCGAAGTCACAGAACCACGCGTAGACCCGCTCGACCCCCTGGTCACGCAGAGCGCCGAAGTGGTCGACGAGTTCCGGCCCGGTGCCCACCACGGGGGTGGAGTGACCGAACCGGCGTCGAGCGGTCTCGGTGACCCGCTCCCGCTCGGACTCCTCGGCGACGTACGCCACCATCTTCTGGATCGACACCCGGGCATCGCCGACCTGGTCCTGGAGATCCGGGACGCGGTGCAACTCACCGATGTGGACGTTCCACCAGTCGGCGTACTCGCGCACCAGCGCGAGCGTCTTCTTCCCCACTCCACCGATCACGATCGGAATCCTCCCCAACGGGACCGGCGCCTGGCGCGCTCCCTGGAGCTGATGGAACTCGCCGTCGAAGTCGACGGTCTCACCGGCCCAGAGGGCGGTGACGACCGCAAGGGTCTCCCGCAGGCGCTCCACCCGGTCGCGGGGCTCGGTCGACCCGACCCCGAAGACCGGGAACTCGGTGGGCACCGAACCCCATCCGATCCCCAACTCGAAGCGCCCACCCGAAGCGTGGTCGATCGAGACGGCCTCGCGAGCGAGCACGGCGGGGTGCCGGAACGCGTCGCAGAGCACCAGCGAACCCACCGCCAGACGTTCGGTGTGGGCGGCGATCCAGGTGTTGGCGATCATCGCTTCGAACATCGGCTGGTCCTCGGCCATCGGGGGCGCAAGGTGGTCCATCCCGGTCATCCCGACGAATCCGGCGGCTTCGGCCGCCCGGGCCCGCTCGACGAGCTGGTCGAACGCCAGGCGCATCTGGGGCACGAAGAGGTTGAACTCCATGGCGCCTGTCTAGCCGTTCACCCCGACGCGCCGCCGCACCGGGCACGCGGCGCCAGGGGAGACCGCGCCAGGGGTCACGGTGCCACGAACAGGCGCTCCAGCATCTCACCCACGAGCGGTTCCACCGTGGCCCGGACCCGGGTCTCGTCCTCCACCAGGTAGTCCTGCGGGATCACCACCATGGCCAGGTCGGGCATGCCCTGCGCACGGGCGTTGGCCTTCGCCGCCTCGACGAACTGCTCCACGACGACCACCACCGCGGGGATGCCCCGGCGCTCGAGGTTCACGGCGTCGAGCACACTGCCCGACGTGCAACTCCCTCACTTGGCGAGACCGGTGACCACCCCCCGACAGTGCTTGAACCGGTCGAGCAGGGAGTGTTCGGCTGGTCGCGACAGCACGGGCTTGGCGTCGCGCACCACGTCGACACGCGCAAAGCGCTCCCGCAGGACGTCTTCGATCACGAGGCTGTAGAGCGTGAAGTCGGGGCCCGACTGGCGACTCACCTCGTTGATCAGGAAGCCGATCGCGATCGGCTCGGGGACCGCTCCCGGACGGGGGGCCAGGGTGGCGGACGTGGCCGTGTGGAGCACTCCCCGGGGATCGACCAGGTCATAGGCCACGGTCGTCGTCTCCACCGCTCGGGACCCACACCGGTCGGCTGACCGCGAACCCGCCGAGGTTGCCCCAGCCCGGGCACACCGCGGCGTAGGGGATGCTGTCGGCGCCCGCGACCAGCACGTGGATGTCGCCGGGGGCCTCGACCACGGGCACGCGGGTGCTCTCGTGGGACTGGTCGACCCACTCGGGCCACCACGAGTACCAGTGCTCGGGTGACGTATCGGGCCGGAGAGGACCGCGAGGGCGGATCGTGCCGATCCGGCGCCGGGCCAACCCGAAGAGCTCCGCCTGCACGTCGGCCCGGTCGAGGCCGCGTGCGGCGAGATGCCGCGCTTCGCTCGGCGTGAGCACGACGAGCACCTCACCCATGGTGTGGGTGTTGTTCGATCCGCGGATCGCCATCGCGTCGGCCACCTGACCGAGCCGGGTCCGCGGCTCGTCGTCGCACGCCCACATCATCACCGCGTGCGGTGACTCGCAGGCGAAGACCGAGACGCCGCTGGCGGCGTCGAGCCCGAGGGCACGGTGGAACGGCTCCCACGGGGAGTCGGGCGACTCGGCCACGCAGAAGGCGAGGCGGCCCGGGTGTCCGAACACCTCCTTGACCGGCTCACCGGGGAACGCGGCGCCCACGTTCCAGAGCAGCAGCGTGACGGTGCGCCCGACGGCCACGTTGGCCCGGTTGCCCCCGCCACTGAACACGGACTCCGCCGTCGCCATCCCGAGACGCCCCACCTCGTCGCCCGAGACCACCACCAGCGGCCAGCAGGGATGCGTGGTGAGCACGAGGCCCCGCAGGTTGTGGCGCGGATCGCTCATCGCCTCGACCGCTGCGAGGATCACCGGCATGTGCTCGGGGCGGGCCCCGGCCATGGCCGCGTTCGCGGCGATCACCTCGACCGTCGCCGCGCCGTCGCGCGGCGGGATCACCGCGACCAGCTCGTGGGCGGACCGGCCGGAGCCGTCGACCAGCTCGTCGACCACGTCGCGCAACGGAGGGTGCACCGGCAGCCCGTCGGTCAGGGCCAGGCGGTACGAGAGCTCCGCCCACTCGCGCAGGTCGGCGACTGCTGCGGGGAACGCTGCGTCCAAGGACCGGATCGTATCGCCGGGCGGGGCCACCCGGTCAGCCCCCGAGGAGCACGGGCACCCGGGTGAAGCCCCGGTTGTTGTCCGTGCGGGCCCGCTCGAGCCCGGCGGGGTCGAGCTCGTAGGTGGGGTACGCGGCGAGCAGCTCGCCCACTGCGATCCGCCCCTCGAGCCGCGCGATCGCCGCACCGAGGCAGAAGTGGATCCCGTAGCCGAACGCCAGATGACCCACCGGGTTGCGGGTCACGTCGAACCGGTCGGGATCGGTGAAGACCGCGGCGTCGCGGTTGGCCGAGGCGAAGAGGAGCAACACCTGGTCGCCCGCCGACATCGTGACACCCCGCACGGTCACGTCCTCGGTGAGGGTCCGGGCCATGAACGGCGTCGGGCCGTCGAAGCGCAGGACCTCCTCCACGGTCGACGCGAGGAGCGTGGGATCCCCGGCGACGGCGCGGCGCTGATCCGGGTGACGCCACAGCCAGTAGGCCGCCGTCCCGATGAGCTTGGTGGTGGTCTCGTAGCCGGCGATCAGGAGCAAGAACGCAAACCGCAACAGCTCGGTGTCGGTCAGACGCTGGCCCTGATTCTCGGCTTCGATCAGCCCGCTCAAGAGGTCGGTGCCCGGCCGGCGCCGGCGCTCGGCGATGAGGTCCGCCAGGTGGGCCAACGCGGCCGCCACCGCCGTCTGGCCCTCCGGCGTCACCCCGGCCTGTCCGGGCGCCCGGTGGAGGTAGGTGTCGATCCAGGTCCGGTAGCGCGACCGGTCGGCCTCGTCCACCCCGAGCAGACGGGTGATCACCGCCATCGGGACCTCGTCCGCGTAGCCCGACACCAAGTCCAGTTCGACGGTGGCGTCCGCCCGAGCAAGGAGGTCACGACACAGCGCCCGGACCGGCTCCTCGAGCCCGGTCACCTGCCGGGGCGTGAACGCCCGGCTCACCAGCCGTCGCAACTCGTCGTGGCGCGGCGGGTCCATGGTGATGATCGTCGTGCCCGCCTCCGTGGCGCCGAGCGCCACCCCCTGTCCCGAGCAGTACCTCCGCCAGTCGACCGCGGCCTCGCCGACGTCGTCGTGACGCGCCAGCGCCCAGAACCCGCGCTCGTCGTTGCGATACACGGGCCGGTGCTCACGCATCCACGCCCACCACGGGTACGGGTGCTCCTGGTGCTCCCAGTCGTACGGGTCCCACACCGGATCGCTCATGCCCGTCACCCCGTCTCCCCATCTCCCCGCCGCGGCCGCTCCCGCTACCGTTCCCGCGTCGCCCATCCCCGACGAGGAGGGACCCTGATCATGGCCCGAGTCGGGGGCAGCCGGCCGATCCGACCGGCACACCGCGGAGGCAGCCGGTGACGACGGTGTCGGCCCTGCTGGGCATCGCCGCCGTCCTCGGTGCGGTGGTGGTCGCCGCTCGGGCCACCGTCGTGGGCTCCTGGCCCGCCGCCACCATCGTCGCCGGCCTCACGGTCCTCGTCTGGGCCCAGGTCACCGGCGAGCTCCTCGCCTTGGTCCACGCCTTCCGCCCCACCCCCCTGCTCCTCACCTGGGCGGCCCTCGGCACAGTCGCCGCCGCCGTCGCGGTGACCCGCCGGCACCCCCTCGAACGCCCCCACCTCCCGAACGATCCGGCCGACCTCGTGCTGCTCGCCGTCGTCATCGCCGTCCTCGGCCTCACCCTCGCCTCGGGCCTCCTCATCGGCCCCACCAACTTCGACTCGCAGACGTACCACCTGCCCCGCGCCTACCACTGGCTCGAACACGGCACGACCGCCTTCTTCCCCACCCCGAACACGCGCGAGAACCTCTCGACCCCACTCCCGAGCCTCCTCCACGCGGCCACGCTGTCGGCCGACCCGTCGCTCCGGCTCGTCGCCCTCACCCAATGGCTCGCCGGAGTCGTGGTCCTGTGCGGGGTCGCTCTGGTCGCCCGCCTCGTCGCCCCCGACCGGCGCCTGGTCGTCCCGTCGCTCGTGGTCGCGCTCTCCATCCCATTGGTCGTCGTCATGACCTCCACCACCCAGTCCGATCTCGTCGTCGGGGTCCCGGTGGCTGGGGTCGCGCTCGCCTTCACCCTCCGCGACGAGCGCCGGATCCGGATGGCCTCGACGATCCTCGCCGTGTCGATCGCGACGGCCGTCGCGGTCAAACTGACAGCGCTGCTGCTCGTGGTCCCGCCGGCCGTGCTGTTCACCGCCCTCCTCCTCCGCCGTCGCCGCATCCGCGCCGTGGCGGAACTCGCCGTGGGCACGGTCGTCGCTGGGCTCGCGCTCGCTGCGGCCCACACCGCGCGGCTCCGCGGGACCGACGCCTCGGCGGTCGAGGGCGTGCTGAGCGCGCGCTTCTCGGTGGGACGGACGGTCGGCACTGCGGGGCGCGACCTCCTGTCCCTGCTCCAGGTTCCGTGGGCCCGGTGGACCCACGCTCTCGAGCGCACCGGGACCGCCGCGCTGCGCGGCCTGGGCATCGATCCGAGTGATCCAGCGACCACGATCCGCTCGAGGCACCGGTTCGAGATCTTCTCCTCGCCCGACGACACCTCCCTCGGCGTCCCGGCGCAGCTCGCGCTCGCCGCCGGTGCCGCGGTGGCGCTGCTCTTCGCCCCGCGGACCCGGTTCCGCACCCGGGCCTGGTCGCTCCTCGGCATCGCCGCCGCGCAGTTCCTCCTCCTGGCCACGCTGCTGCGCTGGCAACCGTGGGGCAACCGTTTCCTCATCCTGATCGTCGTGCTCCTCGCCCCGATCGTCGCCGGGTTCCTCTCGACCCTGCCCCGCACCGTGGGCCCCGCGGTCCTGGCCGCACTCGGTTGCCTCGCCCTCCTGGTCGCGGTGGCGATGCCGCCCCGCGGGATCCTGGGCACCCGATGGGTCCCTCCCACGCTGCGCCTGACCCTCGGTGACCACCGATCCCTGGTCGGGGGCCCCCCGCGCTTCGACCTCGCGGCCGGGGGGTCGCTCCCGATCACGGTCGACCGAGCCGTGGGCTACGCCTTCGCTCTCCACCCCACCCGCTTCGACCTCGTCGTCGGCGCCGATACCGGCACCGAACTCGCCGTGTGGACCGCCGTGCGCGCCCGCGACGGATCGATCCTCGTCGACCATGGCGTCACGAACGCCACCCCGCACGACCGCGTGGTGCGCGTCTGCCTCGTCTCGTGCCGCACCACCCACCTCACCCGCGTCCGGACCTTCACCGACCCGACCCAGCACACCCCGGTCGTGATCGGTCTGGTCGAACCCGCCCGGCGAGGATCGGCTCAGCCTTCGCGGTAGCCGTCGGGGTTCGCCACCTGCCACCGCCAGTGGTCGGTGCACATCTCGTCGAGGGTCCGGGTCGCCCGCCAGCCCAACCGCGATCCGGCGAGCGTCGGGTCGGCCCAGACCGCGGTGGCGTCGCCGGCACGACGGGGGCCGATCTCGTAGGGGAGCTCCCGGCCGACCGCCGCGCTCGCGGCCCCGAGCACCTCGAGCACGGAGCGACCGGTTCCCGTGCCCAGGTTCACCGCGACCGCTCCCTCGATCCGGTCGATCCGGTCGAGCGCCGCCAGGTGCCCCTCGGCCAGATCGACCACGTGGAGGTAGTCGCGGATCGCGGTGCCGTCTCGGGTCGGGTAGTCGGCGCCGTGGACCGTCAGTCGCTCGCGTCGGCCCACGGCCACCTGCATGATGAACGGCATCAGGTTGTTGGGGGTGCCGATCGGGTCCTCGCCGATCCGTCCGCTCGGGTGTGCGCCGACCGGGTTGAAGTAGCGCAGCAACACGAAACGCCACTCCCCGGACGACGCGGCGACGTCGCGCAGGAGATCCTCGATCGTGAGCTTGGTCCGACCGTAGGGATTCGTGCCTCGGAGCGGCGCGTCCTCGGCGATCGGGGCCGCGGCCGCATCGCCGTAGACGGTGGCCGACGACGAGAACACGAGGTCGTGCACGCGATGGCGTTCCATGGCCCGGAGCAGGGCGATCGTCCCACCCACGTTGACCTCGTAGTAGCGCAGCGGCTCGGCCACCGACTCACCGACCGCCTTGAGTCCGGCGAAGTGGATCACAGCGTCGACCCCGGAGGTCGCCGCGGTGAAGGCGCGGTCGAGATCACCCGGGTCGCGGAGGTCGCCCCGCACGAAGATCAGGTTCCCGGCCGCCTCCGGCACGAGCTCGCGGACCCGGTCGAGCGCCACTTCGGAGCTGTTGGAGAGGTCGTCGAGCACCACGACGCTCGTACCGGCCTCGAGCAGCGTCACGCAGGTGTGGCTCCCGATGTAGCCGGCGCCCCCCGTCACCACGACGGTGCGCTGATCGCTCATGCTGCCTCCCGGGCCGTGGGGGCCGGTGCGCCCGGGCACGGACGGTACCGCCCCGGACCTCCGGGCGCGCCGACGCGATACCGTCGGTCGACCGGAACCGGCAAGGGGGCAGCCATGACCACGACCGTGTCGTTCAACGAGCAGCTCGGGCTCCCGGCCGGCGTGCCGGTCATCGACGTCGACACCCACCGCACCGAGCCCCACGACCTCTGGACGTCACGGGCCCCGGCCCGCTTCGCCGACCGGCTCCCCCACGTGGAAACGGTGAACGGGTCCAGCCAGTGGATCTTCGACGGCACCCCGGTGGGGCACGCCGGCACGTCGTCGGTGATCGACCGCGACGGCAACAAGCTCCTCGGCATGCGCTTCGCCGGGTATTCGATGGATCAGATCCACCAAGGGTCCTTCGACGTCGCGGCCCGCCTCGAGTTCATGGACCGCACGGGGGTCTGGGCCCAGATCGTCTACCCCAACGCCTTCGGGTTCGGGGGTCAGCACTTCGTCGCCGCGGGCGACGACGCGCTCCGCCTCCTCGCGGTGCAGCTCTTCAACGACGCGTCGGCCGAGATGCAAGAGCAGTCCGGCGACCGCCTGTTCGGCATGGTGATCCTCCCCTGGTGGGACGTCGACGCCGCCGTGGCCGAGATCCGTCGCTGCCACGCCCTCGGGATGCGCGGCGTCAACTCCGGCACCGGACCCCACCTCCACGGCCTGCCCGACCTCGGCGACCCCCACTGGGACCCCATGTGGGAGGTCTGCGCCGAGCTCGCCCTGCCCGTCAACTTCCACATCGGCGCCAGCGGCGACACCTACTCCTGGTTCGGCACCTCACCCTGGCCGGGTCACGACTTCGAGCACCGCCTCGCCATCGGGTCGGCGATGATGTACCTCTCGAACGCCTCGGTGATGGCCAACCTGATCTTCAGCGGCGTGCTGGAGCGCCACCCCGACGTGCAGTTCGTCTCGGTCGAGAGCGGGATCGGCTGGATCCCCTTCTTCCTGCAGTCCCTCGACTACCAGCAGGCGCAGAGCACCCCCGGCACCTACGGCTCCAAGTTCTCCCTCACGCCCACCGAGTACTTCCACCGCCAGATGCACGCCTGCTTCTGGTTCGAAGAGCGCGGCGTGGCCGAAGCGGTGGCAGCCCTGGGCGACACCAACGTGATGTTCGAGACCGACTACCCCCACCCCACGTGCCTGTACCCGGACAGCCTCGCCACCGCGAGCGCCGCCGTGCGCACCCTGCCCGACGTCAGCCGACGGCGGGTGATGAGCGACAACGCGGTCCGCCTCTACCGCCTCCCGGTCCCCGGCCCCGCCGTCGGCACCGCCATCGGCGACAACGCCTAGCAGTTCGCATGGCCGCAACGAGCCCACCCGAATGCGTCGGGGTCGCGATCGTCGGAGCCGGCCCCGGCGGGCTGTGCATGGGGAAACGTCTGCTCGACGAGGGCATCGACGACTTCGTCGTGCTCGAGCGCAGCGGTGGGGTCGGCGGCACCTGGAACCACAACCGCTACCCGGGCTGCGAGTGCGACGTCCCGTCGGCGTTGTTCTCGTTCTCGTTCGAACTCAAGCCCGACTGGTCCAAGCCGTACGGCACCCAGCCCGAGATCCTCGCCTACCTCGAGGGCATCGCCGAGAAGTACGGCGTGCTCCCGCGCTGCCGGTTCGACGACGGCGTCGAGCGTGCCGCGTGGAGCGAGCCCGACGCCACCTGGACGCTCACCCTCACCTCCGGCCGCACCCTGACGGCCCGGGCCGTGGTGAGCGCCGTGGGAATGTTCAACGACCTCGTCCGGCCCGCCATCGACGGCCTCCACGACTTCACCGGCACGATGTTCCACTCGGCGCGCTGGGACCACAGCCACGACCTCACCGGCGAACGAGTCGCGGTGATCGGGAGCGCGGCGAGCGCCGTGCAGTTCGTCCCCGAGATCGTCGAGACGGCCCGGCAGGTGCACCTCTTCCAGCGCACGGCGAACTGGGTGATGCCCAAGGACGACACCCCCTACACGCCGGAGCAGCTCGAGGCCTTCCGGGCCGACCCCACGCCCCTCCGGGAGTTCCGGGCCCTGGTCGAGGCCAACATGAACCGCGGCATGACCTTCGCGGTGCCCGAGCAGCTCGTCGAGCGCGAAGGTCTCGGTCTTGCGGCGATCAACGTCGTGGAGGACCCGATCCTGCGGGCCAAGCTGCGGCCCACCCACCCGTTCGGCGCCAAGCGACCCCTCCTCTCGAACGCCTACTACCCCGCCTTCAACCGTCCGAACCTCGAGCTGGTCACCGACGCCATCGAGCGCCTGACCCCCACCGGGGTGGTCACGGCCGACGGCGTGACCCGCGAGGTCGACACCGTCGTGCTCGCCACCGGGTTCGCCACCACCAAGTACCTCTCGGCGATCGACGTCGTGGGTCGTCACGGCACCCACATCACCGACGCCTGGAACGACGGGGCGCACGCCTACCTCGGCATCACCACGGCCGGCTTTCCCAACCTCTTCATGCTCTACGGCCCCAATACCAACAACGGCTCGATCCTCACCATGATCGAGTACCAGGTCGAGCACGCCCTCGCGCACGTACGCCGGATCGTGGGGGGCGAGGTGGCGTGGATCGACGTGCGCCCCGACGCCGAGGAACGCTGGAACGACCGGGTCCAAGAGGCGATCTCCGGCGTCCGGGTGTGGCAGACCGACACCAACGGCTACTACCGGGCCGGCGCGAGCAACCGGGTCGTCACCCAGTGGCCGTTCTCCATGGACGAGTTCCGCGACCGCACCGCCGAGCCCGACCCCGACGCCTTCGAGGTCGCCACCCGCTGACGACGTCCGACCGGATCCGTCAGCCGGCCCCCGGACCGGTCGAACCTTTCAGCCCGAACGGACGGGTTGGGCCGGGCTCCCCGTAGGGGCAGTGCCGACAGCCCGACGAGCAGCACGACCCGCGACGGCGGTGTGCGAGCTCGGTCAGGACGAGCAACCCGGTGTCCGGATCGAGGTACCACTCGTCACCGCGGTCCAGTGCAGCGGCGTGCGCCGCCTCCCAACCCGTCACGGGCCGGCCACCTGCACCACCGTCTTGCCGACCGCGCGGCCCGCCGCCACCTCGGTCAGCGCCGCGGGCACGGCGTCGAACCCCACGACGCGCGTCGCCAGGGGGAGCGCACCGCGGGCCACCAGGGCGCACAGCGCCTCGTGGTCGGCCTCGTGCTCCGCCCTCGTGTAGCCGCCGGCGTAGACGCCCACCACCGACGCGTTACGCCGGACGACCTGCCACAGGTCGGGCGCCGCCCACGCTCCGCTCGCGAACCCCACGGCCAGCAGCCGACCGTCGCGCGCCAGGCAGTCGACGGTCGCCGCCGCCGCCTCGCCCCCCACGGGGTCGTACACCACGTCGGCACCGTGACCGTCGGTGGCGGCGAGCACGGCGTCGGGGACCACGGTCGTGGTCCGGTCCACGACCACGTCGGCACCGAGGGAACGGCACAGCGCCGCCTTCGCGTCGTCGGACACCACCGCCACCACCCGGGCCCCCAGCGCGTGGCCGAGGGCCACGGCGGCCGCCCCCGAGCCTCCGGCCGCCCCCAACACCAACAGGATCTCGCCGGCGGTCAGCCCGCCGCGGCGGACGAGCCCCACCCACGCCGTGGAGCAGCCGATCCGGAATCCCGCGGCATCCGTGCTCGCCATGGCGTCGGGCACCCTGAACGCCGACTCGGCCCGGGCGATGGCGAACTCCGCGAGGCCACCGCGACCGTCGAAGAAGTTCGTCACGGCCATCACCCGCGCGCCGGGCCCGGTGCCGAGCCCGTCGACCCCCACCCCGACCCCGTCGACCGTGCCGTACACCTCTTGGCCCGGCACGAACGGCAGCGGTGGGACGAAGGCGTAGGTCCCACGGCACAAGAAGACGTCGGGCATCCCCACGGCGGCCGCCGCGACCCGGATCCGGATCTCCCCCGGACCGGGCTCGGGAACCGCGAGTTCCACCCGTCGGAGCACCGCGGCCGGGTCGCCCGCCCCCTGCACCTGCCACGCCTGCACGGACCGGACCCTATCGGAGACCCGGGTCGGCGCGGTACGGTCACGCCATGGCACCCGAGCCCTCGCTCCTCATCCGCGGCGGCGACGTCGTCGACGGCACCGCCGCTCCGGCCCGACGGGCCGACGTCCGGATCCACGGCGGCCGCATCGTCGAGGTCGGCCCGGACCTCGCCCCCGACGGCGAGCCCACCCTCGACGCGTCCGGCGCGGTCGTGACCCCCGGGTTCATCGACACCCACGCCCACACCGACCCTCAGGTGTTCTGGGACCCGGCCCTCGACCCCGAGCCCCTCCACGGGGTCACGACGATGCTGGTGGGCAACTGCAGCCTGTCGTTGTACCCGGTCACCGAGGCCACCCGGACCGAGATGGCGGACCTGTTCTCCTACATCGAGGACGTCCCCCGCCACCTCTTCGACGACGCCGTGCCCTGGGGATGGCACGACTTCGCCGGCTACCGCGACGCCGTCGACGCCCGCGGTTGCGGCACCAACCTCGCGGCGCTCGTGGGGCACAGCGCGCTGCGGCTCGCGGTGATGGGCGACGACGCCTGGGGACGCACCGCCACCCCCGACGAACGCGCCGCGATGGCCGGCCTGCTCTCCGTCGCGCTGGGGCAGGGCGCCTACGGCTTTTCCACCTCGTTCCTCGACGTCGACGCGTCGGGTCGCCCGGTGCCGTCGCGAGCCGCCGACGGCGACGAGTTCGACGCCCTCCTCGACGCGGTCGCAGCCCATCGGCGCGGTCTCGTGGAGTTCGTGCCCGGACTCCTCATGCCGTCACCCGAGGTGGCGGCCGAGGACCTCGCCCGCCGGTGCGGTGCCCGCGGCCTGCTCCTCACCTGGACCGGCTTCGCGGTCTCCCAGGCGAACCCGGGTGGCGCCCGCCGGTGGGTCGACCTCGCCGACCGGCTCGCGGCCGAAGGGATCCGCCTCTTGCCCCAGCTCTCACCGCGCAGCGGCGACATGCGGATCAACTGGGACTCGTCGATGATGTTCATGAGCATGCCCGAGGGATGGCACCGGGTCATCGCCGCCCACGGCCGCGCGAAGGCCGACCTGCTCCGTGATCCCGAGTGGCGCGCCACCGCCCGCGCCGAGTGGGACCGCACCGAGCGCGCGATCTTCCCGCACCGCAATCCGGCCGCGCTCCGGTTCGTCGAGCTGTCCGACCCGGGGTCGGCCCACCTCCTCGGACGGTCGTTCGCCGACCTCCTCGCCGAGCGGTCGGGCCACCCGAGCGACGTCCTCGCCGACTTCGTCCTGGCCAACGACTGCCGGCCCGGGCTGGTGGCGGTGGGGCTCACCAACTCCGACGTCGAGGCCGTGGCCGCGCTGCTGCACGAGCCCAACGTGCTGATCAGTTCCTCCGACGCCGGCGCGCACGCCAACATGCTCTGCGCGTCGGGCGACACCACCTTGTTGCTCACCCGCCACGTCCGGGAGCGCCACGACCTCTCGATCGAGCGGGCCGTGCACGAACTGACCGGGCGCCAGGCCGCCACGTTCGACTTCCCCGACCGGGGGGTGGTGGCCGAGGGCGCCGTCGCCGACCTCGTCGTCTTCGCGCTCGACGAGTTGCACTACGACACCGACGAGTTCGTCCGGGACCTTCCCGGGGGTGGCACCCGCCTGCGTCGCCCCGAGGGCGGCTACCGGGCCACCGTCGTCGCGGGGGTACCGGTGCAGGAGGGCGGCGTGCTCACCGGAGCACTCCCGGGCCGGGTGTTGCGCAGCACCGACTGAGCCCTCGACCACCCGAGCCGCCCGAACCGTCGGGCCTCAGGCGTCGTCGCCCAACTCGTAGAGGGTCCGCACCGACCGGCTCATCAGGTGGACCACCTCCACCCGCGGCAGCGTGCGCAGCAGGTCGAACACCTCGCGGTTGTCGTCGCCCGCGACCCAGGTCGGCCCGTCACCGAGGTGGGCGAGGCCCTCGCGGGCCACGTCGTCGGGGTCCATGCCGGGAAATTCCTCGGAGCCGATCCGCGCCCCGCTGCTCTCCATCGCCGGCGTCCGGGTGGCGCCGGCCACGAGGGCCAGCACGTCGACCCCGAGCGGTCCGAGCTCGGCCCACAGGCCCTCGGCGAAGACCAGGTCGAACGCCTTCGTCGCCGAGTAGGTGGCGGTGCGGGCCGCACCCGTCACCGCCGACATCGACGTGAGGAAGATCATCCCGCCCCGGCCCCGCTCGACCATCCGCCCACCGAAGTGGTGGGCCACCCGCACCGGTCCTTCGCAGTTGAGCCGGACCAGCCGGAGCCGATCGTCGACCGGGCCGTCGAGGAACCGGGGCACGCCGTGGGTCGCCCCCGCGTTGTAGACCACCAGGCCGATCTCGCGGTCCACGGTGGCGGCGATCAGGTCGTCGATCATGTCGTCGGCGGTGAGATCGACGGTCGCGGTCCGGACCTCCACCCCGTGCGCGGCGCGCACGGCACCGGCGGTGGTCTCCAGCGGCCCGGGCCGGCGGGCCACCAGCACGAGGTTGGTGCCCGCGGC
>JBAXBB010000008.1:0-38311 GCA_037142235.1 Actinomycetes bacterium | reverse complement strand
AGCATGGTGGGGGTGGCCACGGTGGGGATCAGCTTGTAGCCCACCGGCTGCCCCAGGTGGTTGCGCGAGTGCTCGTTGACGAAGCGCCACGTGCGACTGACCGACGCGTCGACGTCGCGGATCGCCTGCTGCTCGGTGTCGAGCCGCGTCGCCCGGGGTCGGAAGGCGTTGGACCACGGGTTGTCGGGGCCGGGCGGGATGACCTCGGCGTCGACCTCGTAGACCGAGTTGGTCGCACCGTCGACGTCGAGGTCGAGTCGGGCGCTGAACAGGTGCTGGTGGTGCGCGGCGGCGAGCCCCGGGGCGACGACGTTGGCGAACGCCGGCGTGGTGCCCGGCTCGATGCCCATGGTGGAGACGATGCCGGTGAGCTTCACCTCGAGCTGCACGTTGCCGTCGAGGTAGAGGTACCAGTAGAAGCCGTATTCGTAGTTGCCCACGGTGGAGATGAAACTCACCACGAGCCGGCGCGACCGGCGCACCTCGTTGGTGCCGGCGTGCATGTCGTTGTGCTTCCAGAGGATCCCGAAGTCCTCTTCGTGCATGCAGATCGCGTTCTCCACGGTGTACGGCGAGCCGTCGTCGAAGGTCATGACCGCGTCGAAGTAGAAGATCTCGCCGAGGCAGTCGCACCCGAGCTTGAGCGAGTTGGCCATGCGGCCCAGACCCCACTCTCCGGCGTCGAAGGCGTTCTTCCAGCCCTGCATCGGGCCCGGATCGCCGTACGGGACGACCATCTCGGTCACCGACGCGCGGTACAGCACCGGGCGGGCCCGGTCGCCGTCGTGGTACGTCACCTGGTGGAGCACCAGGCCCTCGTACGGGTCGAAGCCCACCCGCAGCGACCATCTGCCCCACTCCACGAGGTTGCCGTCGACCCGGAACGACGGGCCTTCGGGCTGGACGATCTCGAGGGGCTTGAGGTCGGTGCGCAACGGCTCGTGGTCGGCGGGGAAGTACGACCCGGGGTCGGTGGGCACGGGCACGACCCCGTAATCGACCACCTCGACCACTTCGCCCGCACCCAGGTCGCCGTAGACGAGCAGTCCCTCCACCGGACGCGCGTAGCCGTTGGCGGTGGCGGAGTCGCGGAGGTAGGTGATGGCCCGGGTGAGCCGCCTCCCGGCTTCGTGGGGGGAGTCGAAGCTGCCCGCCGGCCACGGGTCGATCTGCACGTGCGTGAGGTCGGTGATGCCGCGTCGGGCCATGGCGGCCTGCCACTCGGGGTGGGCCTTGATCGCCTCGACGATGCGCATCGACTCGCCGAAGAGCAACGCAGGGTGCTCGCCGGGCACGATCGTCCAGTCGCGGACGGTCGCCGCGTCGAGGTCGACGACCACCTCGATCACGTCGCAGGCGTCGGGGGGGACGACGAGCACCTCGGCGGCGCGGGCCACCGGTGCACCGGGTGACCACGCGGCGAGCGCCGATTTGGTGGGTTCGTGGAGCCGGACGTGGGCGTAGCGCGCGCCCCCGGGGCAGCGCGGGTCGGCTTGCACTGCGGCCACGGCGGCCGTGACCTCCTCGGTGGTGATCAGGGCGAGCGGATGGTTGGCGGGCATGACCCGCAGACTACGGCGCCCGCCTGATGACCACGCCTTCTCGTTCGAGGAGCGCCTGTTTGCGTTCCGGACCGAGGGCGAATTGGCCGAGACCACCCGATCTGGGCACCACGCGATGGCACGGCACGAGGATCGGGGTGGGGTTGGCGCCGCACGCTGTGCCGACCGCCCGCACCGCGCGCGGCGCGCCCACGGCAACGGCGACCTCCCCGTAGGTGCGGACCTCGCCCAGTGGGATCTCCGTGAGCGCGCGCCACACCCGCAACTGGAAGTCGGTGCCGCGGAGGTCGAGGGTGACGGGCGGTGCGTACGGGTCGCCGTCGAGGTGCGCGTGCACGGCCACGACCAGGGCGGCACACCCGGCGTCGTCGCGGGCGGCTGCGCAGTCGGGGAAGGCCCGGTCGACCCACGCCGCGAGTTCGTCGTCGGAGTCGGCGAGCCGGACGGCACAGCAGCCGATCCCGGTGTGGGCGACGAGGAGGCGACCGAGGTCCGACGGCGTGGTGGCCCAGGAGATGGGGCCGCGCGAGCGGGGCGGGGCGGGCACTGCGCCAGTCTGGCCCGGCCGGGGGTCTCCGGGCCGGGCGCGCCTACACTCCGTGCCGCACGGAGGGATGACCGAGTGGCCGAAGGTGCTCGCCTGCTAAGCGAGTAGGGGGTGTTAAGCCTCCTCGAGGGTTCAAATCCCTCTCCCTCCGCCAGAACGATCGACGGCCGGGACATCCGGACGGCGCCAAGGACCGGATGGACCGCACCACGGTGGACGAACCGACGTACGACCCCATCGCCGCGACCCTGCGCTCGCAGGGGGCGGCGACCCTCGGTGAGTCGGGGGCCCGCCGCATGCGTCACCGCGTCGCCGCGGTCTGGCGGGGCGCGGCGGTCGTGGGGCCGGCGGTTCCGGTGGGTTGCACGCCGGGCGACAACCTGGCGATCCACGTGGCCGTGACCCGTGCTGCGCCGGGCGCGGTCCTGGTGGTCGCCGTGGGCGAGGAGCGCGAACTCGGCTACTGGGGCGAGGTGCTCACCACGGCGGCGCTGACCGTCGGCATCGCCGGATTGGTCATCGACGGATGTGTCCGTGACGTCGACGCCCTTCGGTCGCACGGCTTCCCGGTGTTCTCCACGGGGATCGCCCTCACCGGCGCCACCAAGAACCGTCCGGGCACCGTCGGTCACACCGTGACGGTGGGGGAGGTCGCGGTGGAGACCGGCGACTGGATCGTCGCCGATGCCGACGGCGTGGTCGTGGTGCCCCACGCCACTCTCGACGACGTGATCGCCGGCGCGACCGCGCGTACCGCGAAGGAAGCTGGCCTGTTCACCGACCTGCGTCGTGGACGCACCACGGTCGAACTGCTCGACCTCGATCCGTCGCCGATCTCCCTGGCCTGATCGGCTCGGCCCGGCCGCCCGTCCCGGGATCGGGATCAGGGGTTGACGAGGTTCGGCGGTCGCTCGCCGGCGAGCACCGCGACGACACCTTCGCAGGCGAGCGTGGCCATCCGGGTGCGGGTCGCCACCGACGCCGAACCGATGTGCGGGAGCAGCACCGTGCGCGGCGCCGTGAGGAGGCGCTCGTGGATGATCGGCTCCTGCTCGTAGACGTCGAGCCCGGCCGCGAAGATCGTTCCCGCGTGGAGGGCGTCGGCGAGCGCGGCTTCGTCGACCACCGGCCCGCGCGCGGTGTTCACCAGGATCGCGCTGGGCTTCATCAGGGCCAGACGCCGGGCGTCGACGAGGTGGGTGGTCTCGGGGGTGAGCGGCACGTGGAGCGACACGAAGTCGGCGGTCGCGCAGAGGTGGTCGAGGTCGGGAGTCCAGCCCGGCAGGCCGGTGTCGGTGCGGGTGTGGTGGATCACCGACATCCCGAAGCCGGCCGCCCGACGGGCCACGGCCTTGCCGATGCGGCCGTAACCGACGATGCCGAGGGTCGCGCCGTGCACGTCGAGGCCGAGGTACTCGGTGACCTCCCAGCCGTCCCACACGCCGGTCCGGAGGTCGCGCTCGGCGTCGGAGGCGAGGCGGGCGGCGGCCAGCATCAGGAGGAACGCGAGGTCAGCGGTCGTCTCGTCGAGCACCCCGGGTGTGTTGCACACCGCGATCCCACGGTCGGTGGCGGCCGCGACGTCGATGTTGTTGAACCCCACGGCCACGTTGGCCACGACCTTCAGTCGGGTGCCACCGGCGTCGAGGAGGGCAGCATCGACCTGATCGGTGAGGAGGCACACGAGCGCGTCGACGTCGGCGATCGCGGTGCGCAGCTCATCGGGCGTGAACACGACGTCGTCGTCGCGCTGGATCACCTCGTGCCCCGCGGCGAGGAGTGCTTCGATGCCGCCCGCCGGGAGGTGACGGGTCACGAGCACGCGGGACACGGAGCGCCTCAGTGCTCGGTGTAGCTGATCTCGCCGGCGTCGGGCGTGCCGACGGCGAAGCAGAAGCAGTGGATGGGCGCGTGGTCCGAGACCGGGCGCAGGCTGTGCACGGCATTGGGTGGAATGTGCACGAGGTCGCCCTGGGTGATCTCGCGGGTCTCGCCCGCGATCTCCATGATCCCGCGCCCAGAGGTGACGTAATAGAACTCGTGGGTGGGGTGGTGGTGGGGGTCGACGAAACCGCCCCCTGACACCTCGAACTCGCTCACCAGCTCGAGGTGACCACCCTTGGTGATCTCGAACATCTCGCGCGGGTTCACGAGCCACCACACGGGAACGGTGCCGTTGTGTTCGACGACGGGTGCGACGTCCTCGATCGACCGTACGTCCATGGTCGGTGCCCTCCCTCGTGGCGATGGCGTTGCAATATGCTGGAGGATATGCGGACCGTTCCACTGGTCGCGTCGTCGATCGACGCCGCGGCCTTCGCGCCATTCGGGTGGCTGCCCCTCCCCGACACCGACCCCGACGACGGCGTCCAGACGCTGCACTTCGAGTGGGACGACGAGCACGTCAACGTGATCGCCCACACTGCCGACGAGGTCGAGCGGACCCCCGACGGCGTGCTCCTCTGCGACCGCTTCTTCCGCCACGACACCCACACCCAGGTGCTCATGCCCCTCGACGTCGAGGCGGTGCTGGCGGTCGCGCCGGCGGAGATCGCCCTCGACGACCCGGCCCACCTCGATCGGGCCCGGGCCTTCCTCCTGGAGCCCGGTGAGGCGATCGTGCTCCACCGGGGCACCTGGCACTGGGGCCCCTACCCGCTCGGCGAGGAGCCGGTCCGGCTCTTCAACGTCCAGGGCCGCCGTTTCCTCGACGACAACCGCCGGGCGGATCTGTCGGTCACGGGCGCCCGGCTCGGGGTCACCGTCCCCCGGAGCCTCCTGAACCGGTCCTGAACCGCCCCCGGAGCCCAGGAACCCGGTTTCCCCTCACCGGTGGCCGATTCCGGCCCCGTGGAACCCTTCGCGGTGCCCAGAATGCTGGACGTCGGCCCCCTCCTGTGTCATAATCATGGCCTCGGGATGGCGGGGGGCGCTGCGGGAACGACGCGGCGCCCCTGTCCGTTCTTCCGGGACAGATCACTACAGACCTATCGCCTATTTGTCGATTCATTGTCCGAAGTCGTACTCGCCGGTGTGTTGGCGCCGTCCCCCCCGTCGGTGTCGTCCCCGCCCAGGTTCCTTGGAGGATCCCGTGGCCGTGAAGTTCCGTCCCCAGACGTCAGAAACCGAAGACCTCGTCCGCCTCTACCTCGACGACGTCGGTCGTCACGAGCTGCTCACCAAGGACGACGAGGTCCGGCTCGCCCAAGCCATCGAGGCCGGTGAGGCCGCCCGCGAGACGCTCGCCAACGCCAAGACCGGGCTCACCCGCGCCGAGAAGCGCGAACTCGAGCGCACAGTGCGCAAGGGCGACTCCGCCCGACGGCAGTTCGTGGAGTCCAACCTCCGCCTCGTGGTCTCCATCGCGAAGAAGTACCAGTCGTCGGGCCTGCCGCTCCTCGACCTCGTCCAGGAGGGCAACCTCGGCCTGATGCACGCCGTCGAGAAGTTCGACTGGCGCAAGGGCTTCAAGTTCTCCACCTACGCCACCTGGTGGATCCGCCAGGCCATCAGCCGCGGCATCGCCAACACCGCCCGCACGATCCGTCTCCCGGTCCAGGCCGAAGACGAGCTCACCCGCCTGCGTCGGGCCTACACCGTGCTCGAGGAACGCTTCGGCGCCTCGCCCACGGTCGAGGACCTCGGCGTCGAGGCCGACCTCACCCCCTCCCGGGTGCGCGAGCTCATCCCCTTCCTCTCCGACCCGGTCGCCCTCGACGCCCCCGTCGGCGAAGACGGCGACACCGAGCTCGGTGACCTCGTCGGCGACCCGAACGCCGAGTCACCGGTCGACGCCGCGATCCGGGCGTCGCTGCCCGCCGAGGTGGAGCGCATGTTCTCGCTCCTCGACGAGCGGGAGCGCCGGGTGCTGTCGCTGCGCTACGGCCTCGACCGTGGCGAGCCGCGCACGCCCGAAGAGGTCGGCCAGTTGGTCAACCTCAGCCGTGAGCGCATCCGTCAGATTGAGGCTCGCGCGCTCTCGCGGCTGCGCCACCCCTCGGCCGACGTCGGCGCCCGCGACCTCCTCGCCGGCTGATCCGGTCCGTCTCCGCGACCACGCCGCCCCTCAGGGGGCGGCGTTGCCGCGTCGGAGATCGTCCGCCGCGCGACCACGGGTCACCACCTCGTCGAGCAGGGCGCGGTGCCCGGCGTCGAGCAGCGCGAGATCGTCGGACACGATCACCATCGCACCGCCTTGCGCGGCGGTGTGGGCCCAGGCGCGCGACTGCTCGGGCGTGAGGTCCGTGCCGGTGGTGCGCAGCATCACGCAGTCGGGGTCGTTGACCCACAGGCGTCGGTGCATGAACGCACGGGCGACGGTCGCCTCCGCCGCGTGCCGGGTGGCGGGCGCCGCGAACTCGTACCCGGGCCACACGGTGTTCGTGGTGGTGTCGACCTCCCAGGTGGGGGCCACGTCGGGGCCGATGCGCAGGGCGTCGACCGCGCCGACGCACGCGCCCAGCGGCGCACCGCAGCCCAGGACGAACCCGTCGTCGCCGAACCCGGACCGGAAGGCGTCGTACCCGGCGCGCACCCGTTGGGCCGGCGTGAGGGTCGGGTCGGCGTACACGCCGGGCACGTTGGGGGAGAAGGTGAAGTCGAGCTTGGCGTAGTCGTACCCGGCCTGGCGGAGGGTCCGACCGAGGTCGCTCAGGTGGGCGGCCGTCTCCGGGGCGGTCGGATCGAGACCCAGCACGAACCCGCCCCAGATGTCGTTGAACATCGCCACCAACGGCTCGCCGTACCGGTCGCGGGCGAGGTGCTCGGGGTGGGCGCGGGCGTGCGCGCTGTCGGGGGCTGCGAGGAACGGGGCGAGCCACAGTCCGGGCGTGGCTCGCCGGGCGCGCACCGCGTCGGCCAGGGCGTCGAGCGACGACGGGAACTTCGCGTTGGGGGTGCACCAGTCGCCGATCGCGGCCTGGTAGCCGTCGTCGAGCTGGAACACGTCGAAGGGCCAGTCGCTGGCGCGGGCGAGCGTGTCACGAAAGGCCGCTTCGTCGATGCGCTCGAACCAGTGGTACCACGAGCACCAGCCCACCGTGAAGGGTGCGTCGGTCCGGGCGTGCTCGGCGGCGCCGACGCGCGTGGCCCACGCCTCCAGCAGCGCGGCAGGGTCGTCGCCGGCGCCGAGCATCACCGGATGGAGCACGCGCGGCGCGTCCGGATCGATCCGGGCCCCACCGAGCCACGCCTCGGCGCGCACGATCACCCGGCCGTGCTCCAGCCGGTAGCGCACGGTGCCGTCGTGGCGGGAGCCACCGACGAAGCCCACCGACCGGCGGGGCTGCCCGGTCCCGAGGTCGAGGACGCCGACCATCTCGGAGCGCAGGGCGAACGGCCCGCACAACGCCGGATCCGGGTGGTGGACGGAGCGGAGGAAGTCGATCGCCCCGCCGCGCGAGGGGTCGTGGTCCACTCCCAGCCGCCGCCAGCCGAGCGGCGACCACGACTGCCAACCCTGCACGAGCACCCGCGGGTCGGGGCCCACCGGCCCGGCGTCCCATTCGATCGCCACCGCGTCCAGGCTCGTGGGTCGGTCCACGTGGAGTGTCCAGTCCCAGCCGTCGGCCGTGGTGACGGTGGCCACGGTGACGTCACCGACCGTCGCCGTGGGTGACCACTGCACCGCCGTCGGCTCCGCACCGGTCCGGTGGACCACGAGCGCTGCTGCGTCGAGCGCGTCGATCACGGGGCGAGCGTAGGGGCCGGTGACCGTGCCGCCCCGGGCGTGCGCCGGGCCCGGCCTGGGCTTCGGTAGGGTCAGGGGCGACGGGGCCGCGATCGCGGACCGTGGCACGAGGGGGAGTGGTGGCGGAGCCGATCACCTGGACGTCGGGCGTCGGTGGCGACCGGGTGTCGACGCCGGCCGAGATCGCGACGGCGGCGGTGGGGACCGTCGGCCGTCAGGGTGCCGACGGCGACGCCGCCCGCGACCGCGCCTTGCGCGACG
The DNA here is from genome assembly GCA_037142235.1 of Actinomycetes bacterium. GTDB lineage: Bacteria > Actinomycetota > Acidimicrobiia > IMCC26256 > PALSA-555 > CAIUKV01. Next base: position 30,252 of record JBAXBB010000008.1, on the reverse strand, counting down.
CGGCGGCGATCGTGGGGATCGCCCGCGACGCCGCTGAGCGTGAGGCGGAGGCCATCCTCGACCGCGCCCGGCAGGCCGCCGACCGGATCGTCGACGAGGCCAAGGCCCAGCGCAAGGCCCTACGGGCGGAGTGGAAGCACGAGGGCAAGATGCGCCGGGCCGCCGCCAAGATCGAGGCCGACCGCATCCGTGAGGCGGCGCTGGTCGAGGCGGCCGAGACCCGTCAGCGGGTCCTGGCCGAGTGCTCCGACGTCCTGGTGAGCGTCATCCGCGAGATCAGCGCCGGGCGGTCGACCACCGAGTCGTTGGCGGTGTCGCTCGGCACGATGGTGCCGATGCAGTTCTTCCCCGACGAGGCGGTCGTCGACGCGTCCTCCGGTCCCGACGCATCGGGGCCCGCTGCCCCCCTCGACCCTCCGACCCCGGTCGTGGCTCCCACGCCACTGGCACCGCCCGTCGCCCCCGTCGCCCCCGCCGCGCCCGCCGCGTCGGAGGCCACGTCACCGGAGCCGACGGTGCCGGAGCCGTCGAAGCGCCAGCGGCGGGCGGCGGCGAAACGGGTCGCAAAGGCTCAGCAGGAGCAAGCCAGGCGCGCTGTGGTCGCCCGGAAGGAGCAGGCCAAGCGCGACGCGCAGGCGGCGAAGGCCGCCGCGAAGGCGCAACGCCGCGCGTCGCGCCATGGCACCTGAACGCATCGATCCGGGTGGGGAACCGCCAGCGTGGGGAGTGACGAAGCCCACCGACGACGCGTCCCGGATCGCCCGCGCCGAGGAGCGGTTGCGCGGGGTGCGCACCGTACTCGACATCGTGGGCGCGCTGCGGCCCGCCGACCTCAGCGCCCGCATCGAGGCGGCTGCTCGGGAGCACCGCTCCCTGCGCCCGTTCGCCCTCGTCGCCGACGTGCTGATCCTGATCGTCCAGGGCCTCCTGATCATCCTCACCAACTGGCGCCTCATGCTCCTCCAGTTGGTGCCGGGTGCCTGGTTGAGCATCCTGTTCTGGGACTGGCGCACGCTGGTCATCACCGGCCAGCCGGCGTTCGCCGTCGACCACTGGCCCATTCCCATCGCGGTCGTCGTGCTGTTCCTCGGAACCGGCGTGAGCTACTGGTGCAACGTGGCGTTCGCCAGCTCGCTCCTGGCCGCTCCTCCCGACGTACGGGCCGGGGCTCGGCGGGCCACGGAGAGTTGGCTCGTGGTCGCGACCGCCGCCGCCGGGTTCACCGCGCTGCACGTGGTCATGGCCCACCGAGCCGCCACGACCGAAGTCGGGACGTTCGCGCTCGGCATCGGTCTGGTGGTGACCGTCCAGATCTTCATGTACACGCTCCTGCCGGCCCAGGTGCTCAGCCTGGGTCGCTCGAAGCTCACCTGGCGGAGTCGCCTCGGCAAGTCGCTGATCGGTGGGGTGGTGGCGCTGGTCGCCGCGGCACCGGGCTTCGCGCTCAGCCGGATCGGGGAGCTCATGTTCGCGGTCAAGAGCCTGCGCGAGCTCGGGGCGGTGGTGCTGGCGCTCGCCGTGCTGGTGCAGCTGGCCGGCGTGTCTTCGACCCGGGCCGTGTCGGCGTCGACCTCGCTCCTCGCCCGCCGGGACGACCTCGCCGGGAGCGGTGGAGGTTCGGGGAGCGGCCCGGTGACGCAGACGGCGGCTCGGCCCACGGCGTAGGAGCACGTGTGAGCCGCACGGGCTCGATCACGACCGACGTGACCGACACGACGCCGTCGACCCCGGCGCCGGGTTGCTTGACGGCCCCCGGCTCGGCAGGGGCGAGGCTCGAAGAAGCCCGGGCCACCTGCGCGATCCTGGAGGAGCGCTCGTTCCACGATCGACTCAGGGTGACGCTTCGTCGAGGTGGCAGAACGTCTCCGAGGTCCGCGAACGAGTTCGGATCGCGTCACGGCTTGCTGGCGTCAGCAGGCGCCAGTCGGGAACACCTTCTCCGCGACGTCAGGTTCTCGCCGGTCGCACTCGATCCGGGCAGGGAGCTTCTGTCGATCCGAGTGCGGTTCGGCGGATGAAGCTCGTCATCGTCGGTGCAGCCGAACTGACGGCGTGGAAGACTCCTCTGCGTGCGGGGTCTGCTGCGAGCGTGCCACTTCCAGCCCACCGTCGCCGTCACCGCCATCACCGGGATCCTCGCCGTCGTCGCCGGCCGGGGGCTCGGCACGGTCGCGGTCGTCGCAGCCGCACTCGTCGGCCAGCTCTCAGTGGGTTGGAGCAACGATTGGGTCGACCGCGATCGCGACCGGTTGGCCGGTCGCCTCGACAAGCCGATCGTGACCGGAGCGGTGGCGGCGGAGATGGTCGAGCGAGCCGCGATCACCGCGCTGGTCCTCACGGTCCCGCTCTCCCTGCTTTCGGGGTGGCAGGCGGCGTCGGCCCACCTCGTGGCCGTGCTCGCAGCGTGGGCCTACAACCTCGGCCTCAAGCGGACCCCGTTGAGTGTCGCCTGCTACCTGCTCGCCTTCGGGCTACTGCCCGCGTTCGTGACCCTCGGCCTGCCCGGCCACCCGTGGCCACCGGCGTGGGTGACGACAGCCGCCGCCCTGATGGGAGCCGGGGCCCACTTCGTGAACGGACTCGCCGACCGTGATGCCGACCTCCGCACGGGTGTCCATGGCCTACCACAGCGGATGTCCTACCGAGGCAGTCTTCTCGTGGGCGTCGGACTGCTCGCGGCTGCTCTGTTCTTCTTCTGCGTTGGACCTCCGGGCCGCCCCACGCCGGGCGCCGTGGTGCTCCTGATGATCGGTGTGTCGGCACTCGTCGCGGTGGTGGCGAGCTCGTTGACCGGGCACGAGCGAGCGGCGTGGTCGCTCACCCTCCTCACCGCCGCGACCGCGGTCGCAGCCCTGCTGGTCAACGGCGGCACCCTCGGCACCTGACGCCGACCGGACCGGAGGCTCAGGTTCGCCGCATTCCGGGTTGGCGGTCGCGCGCGTCCACAGGTGGGTTCGGCCTGCAAGGTCCCCGCCGGGGCCTCGTCATCGGGACGCTCGACCCTGGCCGGTCGGGGCCGCGAATCCTGAGAATGGCGACACCATTCGGTCTCGTCGACCGGTCGGGAACGGCGACGAATGGCAAAGGTCGCCGACACGACCCGGAGAAGGACCCTCACGGCGACACCTCCTCCGACCAGGACTTTCGGTGCGGCACGGCGTTGCTGGGGGCCAGCGCTTAGACTGCGGGTTCGCAATCCGGCGCTCGTAGCTCAATGGATAGAGCATCTGACTACGGATCAGAAGGTTGGGGGTTCGAATCCCTCCGAGCGCGCCAAAGCCCTTGGAGATCGAGGCTTCCGAGCCACCGTCGTTCCCGACGAATCGGCGGGGAGGTCCCGCGCGGCAGTTCGGCACTTGGCGAGCAACGTGCTCCATCCGTCGGCATCAGCCGGGGATGTCGTTCACACCGGCCGAGCGTCTGTTGACTTCTACACTCCCTGCGACCAAAGGTGGGGGGAAGCTCATGAAGGTCGGCTATGTGGTGCTGTACGTGACCGACGAGGCTTCGTGTCTGCGGTTCTGGACCGAGCAGGTCGGTATGGTCGAGAAGAGCCGCACCGACGCCGGGCCGTTCTCCATCGTGCAGGTCGGGTTTCCGGATCAGGACTTCGCCTTCGAGTTGGTTCCGCTGGCACTCATGAAGGACAACCCCGACGGCCTCGATCTGGCGACGCCGTCGATCGCCTTCCGGGTGGACGATCTCGCCGCCACTCGCGCCGAGCTCGTTGCCAAGGGAGTGCCGGCAACGGAACTCGGAGAGCACTCCGGCATCGCGTCCTTCGCGTTCCCCGACAATGAAGGTCGCTGGTTCGCAGTCATTCGGGCCTGAGCGCCCGAAGGCACCTACCCGAGCGCGGAGACGACCGACAGCGCCGAGCGCAACGCCCGCTCGAAACCGCCGGCCTCGGCGTCTATCGCCGCGAACGCATCCCCGGCGACGACGACCCCCGCCGGGTCGTCCAGCCGGAGGTGCGGTGCGGCGATCCCGGTGGTCGGGTTCGCGTAGCGCCAGCGCTTCAGCGTCGCCTGCTCGACGAACGCCGCCGGGTACCGGCGCGCCAGCTCGACGAGCATCTGCGCCTCGGTCAGGACGACGTCCTGGCTCCACGCCCGTGCACTCCAGTCCGCCGACGCCACGAGCGTCAGCACGAGGCCGTCCCCGACGGGTGCCGTCGCTCCGACCGAGAGGAAGCCGGCATCGGCCGGACGGGAGACCGCGGCGGCGTCGGCAACATGCACGATGAGCACCATGCGCATCTCGTAGGCGCTCGCCGCCACCGGCTCCGGGACCGGGAGGCCGCTGGTGGCGAGGAGGTGGGCCACCTGCGGGGCGGGGGGAGTGAGCACGACGTGCGTGCCGGTGCAGTGGGCACCGCCCCCGTGGAGCACCACCGTCACCGAGCCGTCGTGCTCGCGCTCGAGGTGGGTGGCGAGGCCGACCCGGAGGTCGAGGCCGTCGGCCCACGCGGTCGCGATCGCACTCGCCGGCCGGTCCCAGCCGAGCCGGCCGTCGTGCACGGTGAACGCCGAGACGTCGAGCCCGGTCTCGGACTCGGCTTCTCGCAGGACCTCCAGCCCGTGACCCGGGAGATCGGTGGGCCCGACGTCGAGCAGCGCGCCTCCCATCGGCCGGGACGACAAGCGACCGCCGGGCCGGCGAGCCTTGTCGACGACGAGGACGCGCTGGCCCCGCCGGGTGAGGCCCCGGGCGATGGTGAGGCCGCACACCCCGGCGCCGACGATGACGATGTCGACGTCGGGCACCGGGCGAACGTATCAGCGCCGCCGGGGCGCCTTCGTCGCTGATCGCCCCGACCAGGCGCTGAAGCTGGTCAGTGAGCCGGCCCGAGGGCGCTCGAGCCAGGGCCAGGGATGAAGCACGGCGAGGTCGAGGTGCCGGGCCCGTGACCGCCACCCCGGCACGGGCGCGAACGTGGCGGCCAGCGGCCGTCCGGCGAGCACGGCAACGGGATCGCCGAGGTGCACCTCCAGTGAGCGCTGCCCTCCGAGCTCGGCCAGCCGGTCGACGAGGAAGACGAGTCGCTTCGCCGACAGGCGCAGGTTCGCCAGCAGCGGCCGGTCGAAGACGAACACCACCGGCAGGTGGGGATGGGCGGCGAGGGCCGGGTCATCGTCGCCGAGCGATTCCGCGGTCAGCCACACCGCGTCGGGCGTGCCGTGGTGCTCGGGCTCTGCGGGCCCGCCGGTGCGCGCCACGTCGGGGTCGTGGCGCAGCCGCGGATCGGCGCCGACGGCGACGAGCCCAGGATCGTTGGGCCAGTCCTCGATCGGGCAGGCGTCGCGGTGGACGCAGCCGCCACAGAGCCCGGGGGCGCGCCGGAGCACCTGGGCGCGGGAGAACCCGTAGGCCCGCCCGGTGGCGGTGCCCACCGACCACTGCCAGCCCAGCCGGTTCGCCGCGCGCGAGCCGTCGAGGAGGTGGGTGAAGAAGCGCTCCTCGCCGGCGCGCCAGTCGGCGCCGTGACGCACCGACCACTGCGAGGCGAGCCACATGCGGGTCTGGTTGACCAGCCAACCGTCACGCTCGAGCTCGTCGAGGTTCTCGCCGACGCACCGCAGCGAAGTGTCCCACGGCTCGGTGTCGGCCGCGTCACGCCCGACGGGGGAGTGGCGCAGCGGTTCACCTAGTGCGGAGCCGAGGCGCGCGTAGAGGTGGCGCGCGTACTCCTGCCAACGCAGCTCGTCGCGGAACTTCCGACGGTCCTCGGCCGGGCCGTCGACGGCGCCGTGGACCCGCGGGAGGGTGAGGAGGCCGTGGCGGATCCACGGAGACAGGCCGGAGGCCCCGCGCCGATCCGCGGGCCAGACCTCGTTGCGCTCGCGCGCGTACCCCGTGACGTCGAAGGCGGCGAGCGCGGCGTCGGCGGCCGCCTGGGTGCCGACGAACCGCTCCGAACGGTGCGGCGGATCGGCGCACAGGTCGGCGAGGTGCTCGGCCACCCACGCCACCTCGCGTCCGGGCTCGGGCCGGGGACGGTGCGTGCCGGTCACGACCGTCGGATCCGGATCGGCCCCTTCGCCGTCGACGGGTCGACCACCCGACCGCCCTGAGTGATCACGACCCGACCGTCGGCGCACAGGCGCCGGGCCGCCCGCCGCGCCGGCTCCATCAGGGGGCGCCACTCGTCGCCCCCCGCGGCGCGGGCCGCTTCGCTGGGGCAGATGGTCGCACCCCCGGCCCGTTCGTCGAGGAGCTGCTCGATCGCGGCCTCGAGGGCCCGGTCGACCGGCCGCAGGCCACGCGTGCGACACGCTGCCGAGCAGGAGCGGACGTCGTCCCAGGTGCGGGCCCACTGCTTGCGCCACTGCATCGTCCGCCCGCACACGGCGCAGGTCTTCGGGGCAGGTGCCGTCACGTCGACGACGGTAGACGTCGTCGTCGCCGCGCCGTCGGCCGGCCTCGTCCCTGCACTGGGGTCATGTCGACGCCGCCGCCCTTCCCCCGACTCCGGGCGCGGAACCACCAGGGCCTCGTCGACCGGTCGACGATCACCGTGGGTCTCGTGGACCGGACGGGCCACATCGGCTGGCAGGGCACCGGTGGGTTCACCGACGACAGGGCCCGTGACCTCGAGGCGGCGCTGGCGGCGGACCGCCGGGCGTGAGCGCTACCCGACCCGGTACGGGTCGGCCTCGGCGTCGGCCCGGCGCAGCCACGCGTAGATCGCGGCTCCGGCGACCGCACCGACCGGATATCCGAGGCCACCGCCGTCGAGGACGTGGCGCGACACCCAGCCGATCCACCCGAGGAGCGGAGTAGCCGCCGCCAGGTCGTTGCCGACCGGCGTGGCGCTGAACGGCAACAGGATCGAGAAGCCCAGCAGGAACGCGGTGACGGCCCGGCGCGGGGAGCGGCCGGTGACCATCCACGGCTCGGATTGGCTGCGACGGGCCAGCATCTCGACGATGGCGACCCCGAACCACGGCGCCGTGTAGTACCCGGCGATCAGGACGATGTCGGAGGTCAACTCGCCGAGCGGGGTGTTGTGCGCGACGATCGCCAGCGTCAGGCCGCAGGCGGTGACGCACAGCGACGCGATCGGCCGGGGCAGGCGGATGCCCATCTGCACGAGGCTCAATCCGGCGCTGAAGTCGTTGAACGCGTTGGCGACGGCCAACGACACTCCCATGGTCAGCAGTGCCACCACCCCGACCGCACCACCGCCGAGCAGGGAGTCGACCCGACCCATCGGGTTGTCGATCGCGGCGTTGGTCGAGACCCACGCCCCGATCCCGCCGAGCACGAGGAGCGGGAGGGTCATGCTGGTGAAGACCGTCCAGAGCACGCCGTGGTGCGATGTCGCCGACGGCAGCGTGCGGGAGATGTCGCTGGCCTGCACCGTCCAGGAGATCGAGCCGCTGAACCCGAGGGCGGTCGCCAGCAGGAACGGTCCGATCGGGAAGCCGTGCATGCCGGCGGGCATCGGGGCGGCCTGCACGTCGGACGCGCCGATGAGGAGGCCCACCACGATGAGCACCATCACGACACTGATGGCCGCTCCGAACCGACGCATCAGCTCGATGCCGAAGAGGACCACGAGGATCTCGACCGACACGACCCCGGCGAGCGCCAGGGGGAACGGGATGCCGATCGAGTTGGCGAGGGCGTTCACCCCGAACACGTCGTTGAGGCTGTCGTAGGCGACGAGGCTGAAGATCAAGAACATCTGCGGCACCACGTTGGCCGCGCCGAACGCCAGTCGTCCCATGGCCATCTGGGCGAGACCGGTGCGGGGACCCCAGATGGAGAGGGCGGCGACGCAGAGACTCCCGATGACGGTTCCCACGAGGAGGCCGAGGAAGCCGTACACGAACCCGGGCCCCTTCGACCCGCCGGCCGCCACCATCCCGGTGATGATCGTCCCCGGGGCGACGAGCACGCCGGCCCACACGAAGCCCAGCGACGGCAACGTGCCGTCACGACGCTCCTCGGGGAGTCGGGTCGTCTCGTCGAGCTGGTCGGTCACACCGGACGTCGTCGGTCGGTGCTGCCGAAACGCTTCCGGTTCCTCGCGCCCACTCATGGTCACCCCTACTCCCGTGGCGCCGTCAACGTAGGCGATCCGGGACGCCAGGGGTCGGAACGGCGATGGTCAGGTCTGGGTGACCCAGATCTGGAAGTGCTTCAGTTCGTCGGAGTCGCGTTCGCGAATGACGAGGATCCGAGAACGGTCGCACGCGAACTCGTGGCGGGCGCCGTCCGAGAAGCTCTGGAGCTTGGACGAGTAGGCCGGGTCCTGCGGGGATCCGAACCGGCAGGTGATCCTGACGTCGGGACGACCGATCTCGGGGTTGGACGCCGAGACTCGGAACTGGTTGGTCCCGGCGGGGTCGAGGACGTCGGCCTTGACGATCACGGGATTGGTGCCACACCAGTTTCCGGTGAGCGGGAACGGCCCGTTGCCGTTGCCGTCGGTGCTGTTGTCGTACCGCACCGTGCGGTCGAGGGAGCGATCGAGGGTACCGACACAGATCTCGGCTCCCTTGACGTTGTAGAACGCCTGGCGGTCGACGCCGGGGCGGCGGGTCTTCGCCTCGGACCCTCCCGAACCGCAGCCGACGAGGGCGATGGCAGCCGTCAGCGTGAGGGCGAGCGTGAGGGCGACGGCAGATGGGGTGGTGCGGCGAATCGGCACGGGCGGATGATATGGCACGGTGGACCACATCGGGCCGCGCCGCTCCGGGGTCAGGGGTCGCAGAGCGACCGGAGGTGGTTGTGCACGATTCGGGTGACGAGAACCCGAGGCATCGCCCGGGGGTTCACGAGCACCTGGACTGACAGGCCGTCGACGAGCGCGTGCAGCGCGACCGCCTCGGTCGGAACGTCGCGCGCCGATGCGACGAGCCCAGCCCGTTGCATGGCCCGGACACCCCGCTCGAACCCGTCGCGGATGCGGCGGTTGAACCCCTCGAGGACGGCGCGCAACTCCGGGTCGCCGTGGCCCTCGTCGAGGAGCAGGAGCCAGACCTGGGCCTGGCGGCGCCGCTCCGGCGCGAGCGGGATGGTGACGTCGACGATCGTCCGGGTGGCACCGTCGAGGGTCAAGGGTGCGCTCGACCGGCGTCGCGTGAGCTCTTCGGCCTGCGTGTTCACCTGTTCGACCGCGGCCGCGAGCAGCGATCCGCGCGACGGGAAGTAGTAGACGACGTTCGACTTCGAGACACCCGCTTCGTCGGCGACCGTCTTGATCGACACCGCCTGGGCCCCGTCGCGGCGGACCACGTTCCAGAGCGCCTCGGTCAACGTCCGCCGACGCTCGTCGTGGTCCACGACCTTGGGCACGCCGGTGAGGCTAACTCGGGATGACCGGGTCCGAGAGGGGACCGCCCGGTGTCGCTGGTTCACGGCGCGCGCGGCGGGCGGGGCCGGATCGCTCCGTGATACCGTTCGCCACCGATGGTCACCGTCGGTGGCCGGCCGGGATCTGCTGGACGCCACCGTGACGACAACCTCCCAGTTGACGCCACTCGGGGAGTGGCACCAGCCTGGCGGCACCGTCACGACCTGGGTCCCGACCGCGGCGACGCTCGACGCCGTGCGGGCGGCCCGGCCGAGTCCGGTTCCGCCGAGCCACCAGCAGCGCCAGCACCTCCGGGCCTTCGAGCGGTTCGGGGCCGAAGGCCTGCCGATGTCGCGGATCGTCACCGTGGCCTGGACCGAGCCGGGGCAGTGTGACCTGGCCGCCATGACCGAGGCGATCGCCGCCCACCTCCAACGTCACGACACCTACGCCAGCACGTTCGCGACGGGTCCCGACGGTGAGCTCGTCCGCTCGGTGGTGGACGACCCGACTGCCATTCGCTTCGAGCCGCAGGCTCGCGGCGCGATGGAGTGGCCCTGCTGGCGGGAGTCGCTGCTCGACCTGCCCGGTCCGCTCGCCTGGGACTGCATGCGCTTCCACGTGGTGCAGTACCCGGACCGCTTCACCGTCTGCGTCTGCATCGACCACGTCCGGTGTGACGGTTCGCTCGTCGCACCGGTGTTCGACGACCTCCATTCGGGGTATCGCACGCTCGTCGGGCTGGAGGCACCGGCGCCGCGCCCGCCCAGCGTGAGTCACCTCACGTCGTGCGAACGCCGGGCCGCGCTGGTCGAATCGTTGACCGCGGACGCCGACGAGGTCGTGCGGTGGACCGAGTTCCTCGACCGTCCCACCCGGTCGCCGTTCGGACGGGTACCGGACGCGACACGGTGCGTCCTGAGCAGCCGTCCGATCGTCGACGCCGCCACGGCCGCCGCCGTCGAGCGGGCCTGCACCGACGCGGGCAGTCGCCTGGTCGGAGGAGTCCTTGCGGCCGTCGCCCGGGCGTGGTGCGACGTCACCGGTGCACCGGGGCTCCGGGCGATCGTCCCGGTGACGGAGCTCGAGGACCAGGGTGGCCTCGGGTGGTTCACCGGCGTGGCGCCGGTGGTGATCCCGGCGCCGGCTCGCGCGGCCGGACCGACGATCGCAGTGGCGCAGCACGCGTTCGAGTCGGCCCGGCACCTGAGTCGGATCCCGCCGGAGGCGGTCCGGGAGATCGTCGGTGCCGAGTGCGCTCCGACCGCCGCCGACTGGACCACGCCGCTGGTGTCGCTGATGGACTTCACCCGACCCCCGGTGACGACCGGTGCGGTTGCGGCGTGGCAGAAGCACGACGGCCGACTGTTGCTCAACGAGGGGGCGGCGAAGCAGGTGGGCCTGTGGTTCTCGCGCCACGCAGGGGGCCTGGCACTGACGATTGCATTCCCCGATACCCCCGACGCCCGCCGGGTGATGGACCTTCTGGTTGAGCGGATCGCCGAGGGGTTGCGCGCGGCCGCCGAACCGGGCGGCCGATGACCCGGCGCGGCTCGGGGCAGCGAGGTGGCGAACCCGGTCCGGTGGTGAGCTACGTCGACCACGCGTTGCTCCTGGCGCGGTCGGCCGGTCAGGATGCCGTTCTCCAGGCCTTGTGGATCTACGACGGCCCCGTGGACGTGTCCGCCGTGGAAGCGGTTCGGTGCGCTCTGGCCGACGAGCAGATCTCCCGCCTCATCGCCCGGTCGCCCGTACCGTTCGGCCGTCCGCGGTGGGTGCGCGCACCCGCCCCCTCCGACGACCTGGAGGTCGCGGGCCGCCCCCGGCCGATCGAGGAACTGTTCGCCTGGGCCGACGAGCAGGTCGACGGTCCACTCGATCCCGTGCACGGTCCGCCGTGGCGGATGTCCCTTCTCCCGCTCACCGACGGTCGGGCCGTGGTGAGCCTGGTGGTGTCGCACTGCGTCGCCGATGCGATCGGCGCCTTCGAGTCGGTGAGCCGTGCGGCTGCCGCAGTCGTCGACGGTGCCGGCGACCGGGATCGTCGTGTCGCGACCACCTCGATCCCGGTTCGGCGGTCGGCCATGGTCCGGGCCGACCTGCATCACCTGGTCGCCGATCTTCCTGCGGTGGCTCGGGGGTTGGTGCGGGCGCTCCGCATGCTGATGGCCGATCGACCGTGGTGCGGTGGTGTGGCGCGGTCGCCAGTCGACCACGGCACCGGTCTCGTCACGATGCCGACGGTCGCGGCCTTCGTCGACCTCGCTGTCTGGAACGAGAGCGCGGAATCCCTCGGTGGCACGTCGTCGTCATTGCTCACCGGTGTGACGGTGCGGCTCGCCGAGCGATTGGAACGCGTGCGTGATGGACGCGTGCTGTTGTTGGTGCCGCTGCAGAACGCTGGCGACGAACGCGGCAGGGTGGGCGGGGCGGAGTCGGCGGCGAACTCAGTCACGCTGGCTCGGATCGCGATCGATCCGTCCGACGTCGTCGACCACAATCGCCTGCGCGCGGTCGTCCGTGCCGGGATCGCAGCGGCCCGTGACCGACCCGATCCGACGCGTGCCCTCCTCCCGCTGGTTCCGTTCGTCCCTCGGCGGTTGGTCGGGGCATTGGCGGAGACGGCCTTCGGATTTGCTGCCGATCGCCCGGTCAACCTCTCCGGCCTGGGGGACCTCCCGGCCGGCGTCCTGAGGATCGGTGGGACCCCGGCCGATCGTTTGTGCTTCCGGGGGGTCGACCGGAAGGTGGTGGAGGCCGACCTGGCGCGCCGCGGTGGCGTGCTGACCGTCGCGGCCGGCGCCATCGGGGGTTCGTTCGTGGTCAACGTGACGGCGGCCGATCCCACTCGGCCCGCTACCCGTGAGGAACTTCGGCACGTCGTTGCCGAAGTGCTCGGTGACTTCGGTGTCACCGCTGAGATCGTGTGATCCTGTCGGCCATGGGGGACCGACCGGCGGTGGAGCGCGACTTCCGCCTGGCGTTGCTCGACCAGGTGGCCTGGGCGTTGGTCGGAGCGACGGGCCGCGCCCAGCTCGTCCAGGCGATCTGGGTCTACGACCGTCGGGTCGACCGAGCCGGGTTGCAGCGCTTCGTCGACGCCTTCGCGGCCGGAACCGGCAACCGGGTCGTCGAGCCGGCTCGGGTGCGGTTCGCGCGTGCTCGCTGGGTACGACCACTCGCGGCGCCGATCGTGTCGGACGACGGCTCGGTCCGGCCCCGGGCCGACCTGCTGGCCTGGGCCGACGAGTGTGTCGACCCGCCACTGGACCCCGAGGCCGGCCCGGCCTGGCGGGTGGCGGTGCAGGACTTCGACGACGGGAGCGGCGCCGTCGCCATGACCGTCTCCCACGTCATCGGTGACGCGCACGGCGGATTCCAGGAGATCGGGCTGGCCATCGCCGGGCGTGGACGTGACCCGGGCTACGCGGAGGCCGGATCACGGGGGCGGGTGGCCTCGACGACGGCCGACCTCGGGCAGGTGGTCCGCGACCTCCCCGACACGATCCGTGGCCTCCGGGCGTGGTGGCGGACCGGTGGGCGCGGGCCCCGACCCGTCGACCCTCGGTCGGCGTCACCCGACGACGATCGCACCATCGCAATCCCGGCGGTGGTCGCGCGGGTCGAGTTCGAGCGGTGGAACCGCTGCGGCCGTGAGGCCGGGGGCAACGCCGCAACCCTTCTGGCTGCCTTCACGGTCGACCTCGCCGTTCGGGTCGGCCACACCGGGGCCGACGGACTCGTCACGCTCGTGATCCCGACGAACCTGCGCGAAGGCCCTGACGACCTCCGGGCGAACGCCTTCGGCTTCGGGCGGGTGGCGGTCCCGGTCGCGGCGGGCCGTGATCACGCCCGGTTGCGTTCGGCCCTCGACGAAGCCCGGACCACCGCGACCGTCGGCGACGGTCCGGAGGTCGAGATGGTGGCGCTGGTGCCTTGGTTGACGCGACGGAGCACCCTCCGCTTGGCCGACCGGATCTTCGACTACGCCGCCGACCTCCCCACGTCGCTGTCCAACCTCGGGATCCTGCCGTCCGACCTGGGCTGCGTCGACGGTACGGAGGCCGCGTGGTTCATCGCACGTCCGGTCGACGTAGGGGTCCGAGTGCGCGACCTGCGGCGCACCAACGGCCATCTGGTGGTGGTTGCCTCGGCGTTGCGGACCCGCGACCGTGCCCGGCGCGCGTGGACCATCAGCGTCGAGCATGCCGACGCCAACGGGGAGCGCACCCGCGACGACCTTCGGGCGGCGGTGCGAGCGAGCCTCGACGCGCTCGGGATCGACGGCCACCTCGAGTGACGCGGCGCGCCGGGGCCACCCCGGCCGGGGCGGTCGTACGATGCCCGTCGTGGAGCCGCACCTCGCCGCCCTCGACCAGGCGTCCGTCCTCCTCTGGCGTGCGCTCGGACGCGGCCAGCTGGTGCGGCTGTTCTGGCGGTTCCCGGACGGCATCGACCCGGAGGCGCTGGAGCGCTTCCGTGGGGGACTGGCGCACACGTTGCTCGGCCGCCGGGTGGAGCGGTCTTCGCTGCCGTTCGGTCGCGACCGCTGGGTGCGGGCCGCCGAGCCGGGCCCGCTGCTCGTGGCGCCGGACGCGCTCGATCCGGCGCTCATCGGCACCTGGACCGCCACGGCGGCGCGTCTGCCCGTCGACCCCGAGGACGGGCCGGGGTGGTTCCTCTCGGTGGCGTCTCTGACCGACGGTGGCGTCGTCGTCGGGCTGACCGTCTCGCACGTGATCGGTGACGGCTTGGCGGTGACCGGGGCGGTCCGGGCGGTGGTCCTGGGGAACGGTGGGACGACGCCGGCTCCTCCACCGCGCGTCCGGGTGACGGCCGGCGACCGGCTCGACGACCTGAGGGTCGCCGCCCGCGCGGTGCCCGGCGCGGTGCGCGGCCTGGCCGCGACGGTCCGCCTCGCTCGGGAGGAGCGCGACGTCGTGCCCGGGTCGTTGCGGCGGTCGGTGCGGTCCCGACCGGTCGGTGGCGGGGCGGTGGTCGACGTCCCGGTCGTCCTGGCGCGGATCGCCGACACCGAGTGGCGGGCGCGGGCCGAGGCGCTCGGTGGCTCGACCAACACCCTGTGCGCCGGGCTCGCGGTCCGGCTGGGCGCGGCACTCGGCCGGGTCGACGCCGACGGCTGCGTGACGTCGAGCCTGCCGATCAGCGACCGGGTCGCCGGGGACACCCGGGCCAATGCCAATGACACGCTGGTCGTGCGGTTCCACCCCGACGGGGTCACCTCCGACTTGCGCGGCCTCCGAGCCGAGATCCGGCGCGGTCTCGCCGACCTCCGGGAGCACGGCAGCCTGGCCACCGCGGCGCTCGCCGTCGCGCCGTTCGTCCCGCGGGCCGTCGCCCGACGGCTGGAGGAGGTCGTGCTCGAGAACGTGGCGCCGGTCGTGTGCTCCTGGCTCGGTGAGCACGATCCGACGGTGGCCCGCCCGATGGGCGTCGTCGCCACCGACTGCTGGGTCGTCGGGGGGGAACCGGTCCCCGAGGAGCAACTCCGGCGTGTCGGAGGTGCCCTCACCGTCGTCGGGGGCAGCGTGAACGGTCGGGTCGGCGTCTCGGTGCGGGGCTGGCAGCCCGGGGCGGTGACGACGCAGGGCGAGCTGCTCGACCGGGTCCGGAGGGTGTTCGCCGAATTCGGGCTCCCTGGCGCCTTCCACTGATCCGCCGCTCGGTTAGCCTCGCCGTCGTGGACCCAGCCTTCAGCCCGATCCCGGCCCCTGCCTCCGACGGCGCGGCTCCCGACCCGGCCGCTGCGTACGAGCCACCTGCGATCGGTGCCCACTCCTCGGTCCCGGCGTCGCTGATCGGGGTCGTGACCCAAGGCTCCGACCCCGGAGCCCAAGTGGTGTCGCCGGCCTGGTCGGGGCTCCGGCCGAAGGGCTGACCCGCTGCGGTTCCGAGCGGCCCGGTCACCGATCGGGAAGGCCGCGACCACGGCCGCGGTCGTGGTCGCGGAGTTGCTCGGTCTCATGGCGCTGAACTGGTGCGGTCAACGCCTCAGCGCCGGGCTCCACCTGCCCCTGCCCGGGAACCTGGTCGGCATGCTCCTGCTGCTGGCGCTGCTCGTGACCCGGGTCGTGCGGCTGGAGTGGGTGGCGACGACCGCCGGGATCTTCAACCGGCACCTCGCCTTCTTCTTCGTCCCGATCGCCGTGGGACTCATGGCCTTCGGGCAGCTCTTCCTCCGCCACGGGCCCGCCATCCTCGTGGCGATCGTGGTCAGTACCGCGGTCGGCATCGTCGTGACCGGGGCGGTCGTGAGTGGCCTCCTCCGCGCGTTGGCGGGCCGGCGGTGACGGTGCTGGTCACGATCTTCTGTATCGCCCTGACCTGTGGCGCCTACGGCCTGAGCCGGCTGGTGGGGCGTCGGTTCCCGTCGCCGTTGACCGTTCCGGTGTTCCTCAGCACACCGTTGGTGATCTTCGTGCTCTGGATCACCCGCATCGACCTCGACGGCTATGCGCACGCCAAGTCGATCCTCGGCTACTTCCTCGGTCCGGCGACGGTGGCGCTCGCCGTGCCGCTCTACCGCAACCGTCAGGTCCTGGTCGACCACGCCCTTCCGGTCGTGGCGGGCATCGTCACCGGCGTGGCGGCGACGATGGTCGGGGCGATCGCGTGCGCGAAGGCACTGGGTCTCGGCCGGGGTGTCCAGGCGGCGTTGAGCATCAAGTCGGTGACGGCCCCGGTCGCGATCGAGCTCGCTCCCAAGGTGCACGCCCAGGCCACCGTGGCGGCTGCGTTCGTCATCATCACCGGGCTGGTCGGCTCGATGATCGGACCGTGGCTGTTGACCCGCTTCCGCGTGCCGTACCCGATCGCCCGGGGCGAGGCGTTGGGGACCATCTCCCACGGGCAGGGCACGGCCCAGGCGCTCGTCGAGAGCGAGCTCACGGGTGCGGCAGCCTCGATCGCGATGGGGGTGGCCGCGGTGGCGACGTCGCTGCTGGCGCCGGTGGTGGTGTCGGCGCTGCGCTGAGCCCGCCGCCTCGGCCTCAGGGGCCCCGGCGGTGACGGAGCTGGTCGGGGTGAGGGCCGCCGCGGTCGACGCCGCCGGTCCGGCCCAGGGTGACGAGCAGTTCGCCGACCGTGTGGTCGCGCTCGAGGGGGTGGCGGAGCGGGATGTCGCCGTTGACCTCGTACCGGTTCCGTCGACCCTCCTTGAAGCGCGTGACGTAGCCGGCCGCGACCAGGTCGTTGATGATCGCCTGCGTGGAGCGTTCGGTGATCCCGACCCGCTCGGCGATGTCGCGGGTGCGCAGGTCGGGTTCGCCGGCCAGGCACACGAGGACGTGCCCATGGTTGGTGAAGAAGGTCCATCCGGGCCGTACGACGTCGGACACCGCCTGGCCACCTCCGGTCACAGGATTCGTGAAACCGTCACCCTATTGCCCCAATGGGTGGAGGCCGGACCCTGGTGGACCAGACAATGTTGGCAATACAATTCGTGTGTTATACTTCTTCTATTCCGCCGGAAGGCCGCAACCAGAAAGGGACACGGTGAACGCTGACATGCTCCAGAACCTCGCCGACCCGGCGGTGCTCTTCTTCTTCCTGGGTGTCGTGATCGGCCTGATCCGCTCCAACCTCGAGATCCCGCCGGCCGTCGCCAAGTTCTGCTCCCTCTACCTGTTGCTGGCGCTGGGCTTCAAGGGCGGCCAGGCACTCGCCGACGCCGGCCTGTCGGGTGACGGCGTCAAGGTGATCGGTGCGGCGGTGGTCCTGGCCCTGGTGATCCCGGCGGGCTGGTTCCTGGTGCTGCGGCGGCGGATCGACGCCTTCGACGCCGCCGCCATCGCTGCGACCTACGGCTCGGTCAGTGCCGTCACGTTCGTCACGGCGTCGCAGTTCATCGCCTCCCGGGGTGATGCTGCCGGCGGTCACATGACGGTGGCCCTGGTCCTGATGGAATCCCCGGCGATCATCATGGCGGTCCTCCTGGCGACGTGGGTCCGCTCGCAGCTCACGGCGTCGGGGCGGGAAACGGTCGGGACGCCCAGCGCGGCGCTGGCCGTGGGCGGCGCGGCCGGTCCGGGCCTGGCCACGACCGATTCGCGCACGCTGGTGCCGGAGGCGGCCCACCCGGCGGGCCAGCGCGGACCCGAGGAGACCGGGCACGAGCACACGGGCGCCCCTATCTCCCTCAAGGAAGTTCTGCGCGAGGCGTTCACCGACGGTGCGCACCTCCTCCTCATCGGGTCGATGGTCGTCGGCGCCGTCTCGGGCAAGAAGGGCGGCACGGCCATGGACCCGTTCGTGAACGGGATCTTCAAGGGCGTGCTGGCGTTCTTCCTGCTCGAGATGGGTCTCCTCGTCGCCCGCCAGCTCCGCGAGGTCAAGGGCGTCGGCCCGTTCCTGATCGGGTTCGGTGTCGTCGTGCCGTTCGTCAACGCCGCCCTGGCGCTGGGCATCGGCGCGGCTCTCGGACTCACGGTCGGGGACCTCACCCTGCTGGCGGTCCTCGCCGCCAGCGGGAGCTACATCGTGGTCCCGGCGGTCGTGCGCTACGCGATCCCCGAGGCCCGGCCGAGTCGGTACTTCACGCTCGCGCTCGGGATCACGTTCCCGATCAACATCGCTCTGGGCATCCCGCTCTACTACGCGATCGCCACGGCCATCGCCGGGTGAGCCAGGAGCAGGCCGGTCGAGACGCGGGGATCGTTCCCGACCCGGCTCCGGTCGTCAGAGGTCGAGGCCACCGAGGTCGGGACCACCATCGACGGAGAGGGTCTGCCCGGTGACGTACGACGATGCCGCCGACGCGAAGAACAGCACGACGTTGGCCACCTCGACCGGCTCGCCGAGCCGTCCGAGCGGGGTACCCGTCACGAGGTCGGCCGGGTCGAGCCCGGCGACGTCCCAGGCGGCGACCGCCCGCTCCGACGCCACTCCGCCAACGGCGATGCAGTTGGCCCGCACACCGTGCCGGCCCCACTCGGCGGCGGTGACCCGGGTGAACATCTGGAGCGCCGACTTCGCGGCCGCGTAGTGCGCGCCGCCCTTCACGCCGTTGACGCCCGCCGCCGACGAGATGTTGACGATCGCACCCGATCCCTGCGCCAAGAAGTGGTGCCCCGCTTCGCGGGTGCACAGGTAGGCGGATCGCACGTTGAGGTCGAAGGCGGCGTCCCAGCCTTTGGTCGGGAGGCTCTGGAGCGGACCCATGCGGGTTCCGCCTGCGTTGTTGACGAGGACGTCGAGGTGGCCGAGCTCATCGACGGTGCGTTGCACGAGGTCCACCACCTGCTCCTCGATCTTGACGTCGGTGGGCACGGCCAGGCAACGCCGACCGGTCGCTTCGTGCACGGCTTCGGCGGTGCGTTCGAGGTTGTCGACGGTACGAGCCGCGATGGCGACGTCGGCGCCGTGCGCGGCGAGCACCTTCGCGGTGGCCGCGCCGATGCCGGTGCCGCCGCCGGTGACCAGCGCCACCCGACCGGTGAGGTCGAGGAGGGGGTCGCTCGCGGCCACCGGTTCAGAGGCCGCGGTGGGCGTCGAGCAGGCCGAGTTCGACCTGCGCGGCGTCGATGGCGGTCTTCTCGCCGATGAAGGCGTGTTGGGTGCCGGTGTAGAGGTCGCGGAAGGCCCGCTCGAACCGACTGCCTTCCCGGATGGCGGTGGTGCCCGCGGCCAGGTGGGCCCACTCTCCGACCTCCCGGCACGCATCGGTCGCGTAGCACGCGGCGGTGCGCAACTCGGCGCGCCTCTCCACGGTCAGGTCGTGGCCGGCCGCGACCTCGGCCTCGACGCGCGTCCAGGTGTGAACGACGAGGTGGCGCGCGGCACGCCACTTGCCGAGGTTGTAGGCGTAGGCGCGCTGGAAGGTGGGCTTGTGGGCGAGCGCGGTGGCGTCGCCCATGCGGACCTTGGTCAGGGCGAGGTCGCGCACGTCGTCGAGCATGCTCTCGGCCACACCGAGGGCCCACGCCGCGTGCCCGCCGGCGGTGATGCCCATCAGGCCCATCCGGAACACGGGTGAGTCCGACCGGGTGGAGGAGCGGTCGAACAGGTCGATGACCAGGTGGTCGGGGACGAACAGATCGGTCACCGCGTAGTCGAACGAGCCCGTGCCCTTGAGGCCCTGCACGTGCCAGCCGTCGAGGAAGGTGACGTCGTCGCGGGGTACCACGGCGGCGAGGAGCTGGACGTCGCCGGCGGCGTCGAAGACCGGGGCGCCGTCGACCATGGGCAGGAATCCGGCGCACACGTACTGCGAGTGCCCGGTGCCCGAACCGAAGTTCCAGGAGCCGGTCACGCGGTAACCGCCGTCGACCCGGACCCCCTGGCCGTTGGGTGCGAACTGGCCGCCCATGGTGACCCGCTCGCCCGACCCGAAGACCTCGGTGAATCCCTCCTCGGGGAGGAAGGCGGCGACGGCCGCGGCCGACGGCAGGTTCGCGATCCCGATCCAGCCGAACGAGCCGTCGAGGTAGGCCATGCGCTGCCAGGTGTCGAGCAGCTCGGCGAAGCCGGGCTCGGATCCCCCGGCGGGTGCCGGATTGGCCCAGGTCATGAGACCGGTGTTCCAGAGGGCGTCGACCACGGGGGTCGTCAGGGTTCGGGCCTGCTCGCAGGCCCCGGCTTCGGCGAGCACGAGGTCGGCCATGGCGTCGACGAGGGCGGTACCGGACTGCTGGGTGATGGTCATGCTCCGAGGCTATTGCACCACGGGAGTCCGCCGAACCCTGGGTGCCGATGGTGGGGAGGGAGCCGGTGGAGCCGGATCGTGCCCGATCCGTCACCGGGGAGTACCGGGGTCGTGGGCCGTCCACGCCCGGGTCGCTGACCAGACGATCAAAGGCCGATCATGGACGACTCGTCGGAGCGCACGGCCCGCACACCCACCCGGCGCACGCTCCTGGTCGTGGCGGTGGTGATCACCCTCGCGGCGGCGCTCCTGGTCACGGCGGCGACCACGCTCGGTCAGCACTGCGCCCGCACCGCATCGACCGCGAACACGCGGACCGATGCGACCTGGATCCTCTCCGCCCAGATGCCCGACGGCGCGTTGGCCACCTACCGCGACCGCCAGTTCATCGACCCGTACCTGGCCAGCTTGGCCGTCGTCGGTCTGGTCCGGGCCTACGCGGTCACCCGGGACAACGCCGCGATCTCGGCGGCGTGGCGCTGGCTCAGTTGGTACGCCGCGCACCTGGACCGTCAGGGGGTCGTCCACAACGACAAGGTCGTCAACGGCACGGCCGTCGACACCGGGTCGGTCGACTCCACCGACGGGTCGTCGGCGGTCTTCCTCCTCGCCGTCTACGAGACCTGGAAGGCCACGAACGACCGCAACGCCCTGGTGGCGCTCGCGCCGGCCATCGCGGGGGCCGTCGGGGCGATCGAGTTGACCCAGGACGCCGACGGCATGACCTGGGCGACGCCCACCTTCCACGTGAAGTACCTCATGAACGAAGCCGGCGGCCATGGGCTGGGCCGGGCCCTGGTCGGTGGCCGATGCCGGCGAGCTGATCGTCCTCGACCCCGGTGCGCTCCCGGCCTGGCTCTCGGCCAAGCCCTGGTGAGCGGCGCCTACGAACTCCCGCGGTCGTTGCGGTCCGTCATCGCGAAGACCACCACGACGGCGCTGACGAGCACCAGGACCACGGCGGCCCCGAGCACGGTGCCCACCAGGAACAGCGCGACGACCTGCCAGGGCTCGATCCAACCCCGCCGCCGGCCCAGGACGACCGCCCAGCACCCACCGACCAGCGAGAGCGCCCCCAGCGCGAACCACCACCCCACGGTGCCCCCCTTCGTCGGTGTGGGGTCATCTTCCCACGTGGCACTCCCGTCCCGAACCGCTCGGACCGGTGCTGGGGAGGCCGGCACATGGTCCGGTCCGGTGGGGGCCCGGTAGCGTCGGAAGCCGTTCTCCCCTGACCGCGAGCCCCGGAGCCGGCCTTGTCGAACGACCGCCACACCATCATCTACACCCACACCGACGAGGCCCCGGCCCTCGCCACCCGGTCGTTGCTCCCGGTGATCAACGCCTTCACCGACGTGGCCGGCGTCGAGGTCGAGCTCCGTGACATCTCCCTGGCGGGCCGGGTGCTGGCCACCTTCGCCGACGCGCTCGCGCCGGAGCAGCAGGTGGGCGACGCCCTGGCCGAACTCGGCGTGCTGGTCACCCGTCCCGAGGCCAACGTCATCAAGCTCCCCAACATCTCGGCCTCCATCCCCCAGCTCAAGGCCACCATCGAAGAGCTCCAGGCCAAGGGCTTCGCGGTGCCGAGCTACCCCGACGAGCCGTCCACCGACGCCGAACGCGACGTCAAGGCCCGGTACGACACGGTGAAGGGTTCGGCAGTCAACCCAGTCCTGCGGGAAGGCAATTCCGACCGCCGGGCGCCACTCTCGGTGAAGAACTACGCGAAGTCGCACCCGCACTCCATGGGGGTGTGGTCACCCGACTCGCGGACCCACGTCGCCACGATGGATGCCCACGACTTCCGCTTCAACGAGCAGTCGGTCACCTTCGACGACGCCGACGACGTGCGCGTGGAACTGGTCGGTGCCGACGGCGGCGTCACGGTGCTCAAGCAGTCGATCCCGATCCTCGCTGGTGAGATCCTCGACGCCACGTTCATGAGCGCGAAGGCGCTCGACGTCTTCCTCGCCGAGCAGATCGCGGCGGCCAAGGCCGAGGGGGTGCTCTTCTCGATCCACCTCAAGGCCACGATGATGAAAGTCTCCGACCCCATCATCTTCGGCCACGCCGTGACCGCCTTCTTCGGCGACGTCTTCGCGACCCATGCCGATGCCTTGGCCGCAGTGGGGGCGAACCCCAACGACGGCCTCGCCGACGTGCTCTCCCGGATCGCCGATCTCCCCGACGCTCAGCGCACCGCGATCGAGGACGGTCTTGCGGCTGCACTGGCGAACGGTCCGGCGATCGCCATGGTCGATTCCGACAAGGGGATCACAAATCTTCATGTGCCGTCCGACGTGATCGTCGACGCGTCCATGCCGGCGATGATCCGCGACTCCGGCAAGATGTGGAACGCGGCGGGGGAGCGTCAAGACGCCGTGACCGTGATTCCCGACTCGTCGTACGCGGGTGTGTACGACGCCGTGATCCGTGACTGCATCGCGAACGGGGCGCTCGACCCGTCGACGATGGGAACCGTGCCGAACGTGGGGCTCATGGCCCAGCAGGCCGGGGAGTACGGCTCGCACGACAAGACCTTCGAGATCCCGGCCGACGGCACGGTACGGGTGGTGGACCGGGCCGGCCAGACCGTGTTGGAGCACCGGGTGGAGCGCGGTGACGTCTGGCGTGCGTGCCAGGTGAAGGACGCTCCGGTCCGCGACTGGGTGAAGCTCGCCGTCACCCGAGCCCGTCTCAGCGGTGCGCCGGCGGTGTTCTGGCTCGACGCCAGCCGCGCCCACGATGCCCAGGTCATCGCCAAGGTCGAGCGCTACCTCCTCGAGCACGACCTCAGCGGCGTGACCATCGAGATCATGCCGCCGCGCGATGCCTGCGTGCACTCGCTCGAGCGCATCCGGCGGGGCGCCGACACCATCTCGGTCACCGGCAACGTGCTGCGTGACTACCTCACCGACCTGTTCCCGATCATGGAGTTGGGTACGAGCGCGAAGATGCTCTCGATCGTGCCGCTCATGAACGGTGGCGGCCTCTTCGAGACCGGTGCGGGCGGGTCCGCGCCGAAGCACGTGCAGCAGTTCGTCAAGGAGAACCACCTCCGGTGGGACTCGCTCGGCGAGTTCCTCGCCCTCGCGGCGTCGCTCGAGCACCTGGCGCAGGTCAGTGGGAGCACCACGGCGCAGCTCCTGGCCGACACCCTCGACCGGGCCACCGGATCGGTACTGAACGAGAACCGCTCTCCGTCGCGCAAGGTCAACGAGCTCGACAACCGCGGCAGCCACTTCTGGCTCGCCCGCTACTGGGCCGAGGAGCTGGCGCGTCAGACCGACGATCCGGCCCTGGCGGCGAAGTTCGTCCCGGTGGCCGAGGCGCTGGTTGCCAACTCCGACCGCATCGTCGACGAGCTCAATGCCGTGCAGGGCGCGCCGGTCGACATCGGCGGGTACTACTTCCCCGACGACGACAAGGTCGTTGCGGCCATGCGCCCGAGCCCCACGTTCAACGCCATCATCGACTCGCTCTGACCGCACGTCGATGTCTCGGCGGACCCGTGCCCCGCGCCGACGCGGCCCGTTCGTGGGTCTGGTCGGGGTGGTGGCGTCGGTCGGGATCGTCGCCGTCGTGACGGGATTCGTGATGCTCGCCTCCGACGGGTCGGGATCGGCCCGTCCGGTCGTGGTCGCCCCGATCGCGACGACCACGCTGCCACCGCCCACCACGACGGTGCCCCCGACGACCACCACCACCGAACCCGATCCGCAGTTCCTGCCGCAGACCGACGCCACACCCAATCCGTCGAGCGCGAAGTTCCAGGCGAACGTCGCCGCCCTGTGGCAGGCGATCGCCACCGATGATCCGGACCTCGCGATGGGGTTCTTCTTCCCGTTGGGCGCCTATCGGCAGGTCAAGGGCATCTCCGACCCCGACGGCGACTGGAAGAACCGTTTGGTGGCGCAGTACGTGGCCGACATCCATGCGCTCCACGCCCGGTTGGGTGACCAGGCGGCGACGGCTCAGTACGTGGGGATCGACGTCCCCGACGGCAGCGCCCGGTGGGTGCTCCCCGGCGAGGAGTACAACAAGGGCAGTTACTGGCGCGTGTACGACGCGATGCTGCGCTACACCGCGGGGGGTCGGGCGGGAGCGTTCGACGTGAAGTCGATGATCTCGTGGCGCGGCGAGTGGTACGTGGTGCACCTCATCGCCGTCAAGTAGGCGCGGGAGCGCCGTCGCGGTGGTCGCGCCACGCGTCGAGTCCCTCGGGGACCGCGCTCGCTGCCACGGCGATCGCGGCGAGAGGATCGGCCCACCACCAGCCGAGGGTGGCGTCGAGGACGAGGGCGGTGAGGATCCCGAACGCCAGCGCGGCATCGAGGAAGGTGATCCGCGCCTCGTGCTCGAGGGGATGGTTGGGGAGGGTTCGCCCGAGTCGGAGCTTGGCGCGTCCCAGGAGGAGCATCGCCACGACGGCCAACGCGAGGTAGGCGATCCCGAAGGGGGAGTCCGTCGGGCGGGTCCCCAAGGCCAGGCTGCGGACGGCACCGGCTGCCAGTACGGCGGCCAGACCGAGGAACGCCAGCGCCACCAGGCCCATCGCCCGCCGGGTGCGGCGCTCGGAACCGGTACCCCTCAGGTGCCAGACCACGATCAGGGAGGCGAAGATCTCCACGCAGGATTCGAGCCCGTAGGCGACGAGCGCGAGTGAGCGGGCCGCGAGGCCGAGCGCGAGCGTGATGCCGAACTCCCCGGTGTTCCATCCGATCGTGACCCACTCCAGCCGCTGGGCCTGTCGGTTCCGGGCCCGGGAGGCTCCGGGAGGCTCGCCAGGGTTCACCGCCCTACCGTAGGCTGCATCGCCCGGCCCGAGCGGCCAGACCCCGACGTGGAGGACCCCTTCTGATGGCATCACCCACGAGCGCGTTGCACGAGCTCGGCCAGAGCCTCTGGATCGACAACATCACCCGCAAGATGCTCGACGAGGGTGGCTTGCTCCGCTACATCGACGACTGTGCCATCACCGGGCTCACCTCGAACCCGTCCATCTTCGACAACGCGATCGAGAGTGGGTACTACGACGAGGCGATCCGCGAGAAGGGCGCGGCCGGCCTGGTCGGCGAAGACCTGTTCTTCGAGCTCGCCATCGAGGACCTCCGTCGGGCAGCCGACCAGTTCCTTCCCGTCCACGAGCGCACCGACGGCGTCGACGGGTGGGTGTCCCTCGAGGTGTCGCCGGAGCTCGCCTACGACGCCCAAGCCACGACTCGGGCGGCCACGGCCCTCCACGCGAAGGCCGGTCGACCCAACCTCTTCATCAAGATCCCGGGGACGGCCGAGGGCTTGCCCGCGGTCACGGCGAGCATCGCGGCCGGCGTGCCGGTGAACGTGACCCTGCTCTTCGACGCCGACCACTACCGCGCTGCCGCCGACGCCTACCTCACCGGCATCGAGCAGCGGATCGCGGCCGGTCTCGACCCGAAGGTGACCTCCGTCGCTTCCGTGTTCATGTCGCGTTGGGACAAGGCCGTCGCCGACCGGATCCCCGACGACCTGCGTGACGCCCTGGCGCTGGCCGTCGGTGGCGACATCTACCGCGCGTACCGCGAGTTGCTCGACTCCGACCGCATGCAGCGGCTCGAGAGCGCCGGAGCGCGCCCGCAGCGCCTGCTCTGGGCCAGCACGAGCACCAAGGACCCGTCGGCTCCCGACACGCTCTACGTGGCCGGGTTGGCCGCCCCCAACACGATCAACACGATGCCCGACTCCACCGTGGAAGCCTTCCGCGACCACGGTGTGGTGGGGGAGCCGATGTCGCCCGACGGTGGTGACTGCGACGCCGTGCTCGCCCGGTTCGCCGCGGCCGGCATCGAGGTGAAGGCGCTGGCCGCGACGCTGCAGTCCGACGGTACCGACGCCTTCGTGAAGTCGTGGCGCAACCTGATCGCGCGGATCGAGTCGCAGCGTCAGTCCGTGGCCTGACTCGGGGATCACCGATGCCCGTCACCCTGACCGAGCGTGCCGCCTGGAAGGCGCTGTCGGCCCACGCGGTCGCCGTGCGGGGTCAGCACCTCCGCGATCTCTTCGCCGCCGATCCCGATCGCGGCGAGAAGATGCACGCCGAGGGCTGCGGGCTGTACCTCGACTACGCCAAGCACCGGATCACCGACGAGACGGTCACGCTGCTCCTGGCGCTGGCCGAGGAGTCGGGGTTGCGTGAGCACATCGACGCCATGTTCCGCGGCGACCACATCAACGTCTCCGAGGGCCGATCGGTGCTCCACGTGGCGTTGCGGATGCCCCGCGGTTCCGCGCTCGTGGTCGACGGGGTCGACGTCGTGGCCGAGGTCCATGCGGTCCTGGACCGCATGGCGGCGTTCGCCGAGTCGGTGCGGCGCGGGACGTGGCTCGGCCACACCGGCCGGCGCATCCGCAACGTCGTCAACGTGGGGATCGGCGGGTCCGACCTCGGGCCGGTGATGGCCTACGAGGCACTCCGGCACTTCTCCGACCGGTCACTCACGCTGCGCTTCGTCTCCAACGTCGACTCCACCGACCTCGCCGAGGCCACCCGCGACCTCGATCCGGCCGAGACGTTGTTCGTGATCTCGTCGAAGACCTTCACCACACTGGAGACCATGACCAACGCGCGTTCTGCTCGCGACTGGCTGGTGGCCGGCCTCGGCGACGAAGCTGCGGTCGCCCGCCACTTCGTGGCGGTCTCGACCAATGCCGAGCGCGTGCAGGCCTTCGGCATCGACACCGCCAACATGTTCGGGTTCTGGGACTGGGTCGGTGGCCGCTACTCCATGGACTCCGCCATCGGCCTGTCGACGATGATCGCGGTCGGCCCCGACCGCTTCGCCGAGCTGCTGGCCGGCTTCCACGCCATGGACGAGCACTTCCGCACCACGCCCTTCGAGCGCAACCTGCCCGTGCTGATGGGGCTCCTCGCCGTCTGGTACCGGAACTTCTTCGGGAGCCAGACGATCGGGGTGATGCCCTACGACCAGTACCTGAAGCGGTTCCCCGCCTACCTCCAGCAGTTGACCATGGAGTCGAACGGCAAGCACGTGACCCTCACCGGCGAGCGCGTCGACTACGACACCGGCGCGGTCTACTGGGGCGAGCCCGGGACCAACGGCCAGCACAGCTTCTACCAACTGATCCACCAGGGAACCACGGTCATCCCGGTCGACCTCATCGGCTTCGGTCGCACGCTCAACCCGATCGGCGACCACCACGACCTCTTGAGCGCCAACGTGTTCGCGCAGGCCCAGGCGCTGGCGTTCGGGAAGACCGAAGCCGAGGTGCGCGCCGAGGGGACGCCCGAGCCCGTGGTCGCCCATCGGGTGATGGAGGGCAATCGGCCCACCAGCGTCATCCTGGCCGAGGTCCTCTCCCCCTTCACCCTGGGCGTGCTGATCGCGCTCTACGAGCACAGCGTGTTCACCCAGGGGACGATCTGGGCCATCGACTCCTTCGACCAGTGGGGGGTGGAGCTCGGGAAGGTGATGGCGCAGAAGATCGCCCCTGATCTCCTCGCCGCCGACGAGCCCACGCTCGAGTACGACTCTTCCACCAATGCCCTGATCCGGCACTACCGCCGGCTCAAGGGCTGATCCGAAAGGACGCACCATGGCGAGCGACCACCCGATGCAGCTGGGGATGATCGGCTTGGGCCGGATGGGTGCCAACCTCGTCCGTCGGCTGATGCGCGACGGGCACGAGTGCGTGGTCTACGACCACGCCGCGGCCCCGATCGACGAGCTCGCGGGCGAGGGCGCGGTGCCGGCCCACACCCTCGCCGAGCTGGCCGCGAAGCTCCAGGCGCCGAGGGCGGTCTGGATCATGGTCCCGGCTGCGGTGGTGCAGTCCACCGTCGACGACCTGCTCGAGGTGCTCGAGCCGGGCGACATCATCATCGACGGAGGTAACTCCCGCTACCACGACGACATCGCACGCGGCAAGCAGTCCGCGACCAAGGGCATCCACTACGTCGACTGTGGCACCAGCGGTGGGGTGTGGGGCCTGGAGCGCGGCTTCTGCCTCATGATCGGCGGCGAGGACGCGACGGTGCGTCACCTCGATCCGATCTTCCGCACGATCGCGCCCGGTGAGGCCAGTGCTCCACCGACCCCGGGTCGGACGCGCACCGACGGCACCGCCCAGGACGGATACCTGCACTGCGGTCCGGTCGGCTCCGGACACTTCGTGAAGATGGTCCACAACGGCATCGAGTACGGGATGATGGCCGCGATCGCCGAGGGCCTCAGCATCATCCGCCACGCCGACGCCGGTCTGCACGAGCAGGAGGTCGACGCCGAGACCACCCCGCTCGAGAACCCGGAGTACTACCAGTACGAGATCGATGTCGCGGAGGTGGTCGAGGTCTGGCGGCGCGGCTCGGTGGTGGGTTCGTGGCTCGTCGACCTCACCGCCGCCGCGCTGGCGAGTTCGCCCGAGCTCGAGGAGTACGGCGGCCGGGTGTCGGACTCCGGCGAGGGCCGCTGGACGACGATCGCGGCCATCGACGAGGGCGTTCCGGCTCCGGTGATCACCGCTGCGCTGATCCAGCGGTTCGAGTCGCGCGATCTCGGCAACTTCACCGGGAAGGTCCTCTCCGCGATGCGCGGCCAGTTCGGCGGCCACGCCGAGAAGCAGTAGTCGTGCTCACCGGCGAGCACCGTCACCCCACCGACCACGTCGTCGTCCTGTTCGGCGCGACCGGTGACCTGGCGGCCCGCAAGCTGATCCCCGGCCTCTTCCACCTCGAGGTGGCGGGCCTCTTGCCCCACCACTTCACGATCATCGGCACCTCGCCGGTGGCGCTGGACCGCGACGGGTTCCTCGCTCACGCCCACGACGTGGTGGAGCGCTTCGGCCGGAACCAACCGCACGGTCGGCACTGGGACCGGTTCGTCGCTCGGCTCGACTACGCCGTGAGCAGCCCACCCGACCTCACCGCCCTCGCCGCCGCGGTCGAACGGGCCAAGGTGGGCATGGGTGGCGACCCGGACGTCCTGCACTACCTCTCCATCCCGCCACTGGCCATGGATGACTGCGTCACCGCCATCGGCGCCAACGGGCTGGCCGGCCCGAAGGCCAAGGTCATCCTGGAGAAGCCGTTCGGCACCGACCTCGCCAGCGCGCAGGCGCTCAACGCTCTGCTGCACTCGGTGTTCGCCGAAGAGCAGATCTACCGGATCGACCACTTCCTCGGGAAGGAAGACATCCAGAACGTCCTCGCCTTCCGGTTCGCCAACCGGATGTTCGCACCGATCTGGGATCGCCAACACATCGCCCACGTGCAGATCGACGTGCCCGAGACCCTGGGCGTGGAGACCCGCGTCGGCTTCTACGAGGAGACCGGAGCGTTCCGCGACATGGTGGTCACCCACCTCTTCCAGGCCCTCGGCTTCGTGGCGATGGAGCCTCCTGCGGAGTTCACGGCCGCGGCCCTCGCGGACGCCAAGCACGACGTGTTCGCCGCGATGGCGCCGCTCGACCCCGAGCGGGTGGTGCGAGGCCAGTACGAGGGTTACCGAGCCCTCGACGGCGTGCCGGCCGATTCCGACACCGAGACGTTGGTGGCGGTGGAGGTGCTCATCGACAACGACCGCTGGCGCGGGGTTCCGTTCCACCTCCGTACCGGCAAGCAGATGCCCGAAGGGCGACGCGTCATCACGCTCACGCTGCGCCCGTCGGACCACGACCTGTTCCCTGCCTCCGACGACGTCTTCGGCAACGAGATCGTGTTCGACATCGCGGAGCCCGGCTGGATCCGGGTGTACTTCGTGTCGAAGGAGCCGGGTCCGACCATGACGTTGGGCGAGGCCCACCTCGACTTCCGGTACCGCGACAATTTCCATCCCCGGGCCGAGTTGGAGGCGTACGAACGGCTCCTCCACGACGCCATGCTGGGCGACCTGACCCTGTTCAACCGGGCCGACAGCGTGGAGCGGCTCTGGGAGGTGGCGGCACCCCTGTTGGCCGCTCCCCCACCGGTGCTGCCCTACGCCCCCGGTACCTGGGGCCCGGCGGCGATCGACGAGCTCGTGGCGCCGAACTCCTGGTACCTCCCCGACTCCCGCTGACGCCTCACTCCTCGATCTCGATCGCCCGTTCCGGGCACGCCAGCGCGCCTTTGCGCGCCGCTTCCTCGCGTCCGGGAGGCACGTCGGTCTCAGGGGTCACGTTGTACCCGAGGTCGTCGAGGACGTAGACGTCGGGGGCGAATGCAGCACAGCGCGCGTGACCGGTGCACCGCTCCACGTCGACTCGGACACGCATGGGAAACCTCCGGGATGGGGGTGGGAGAGGGTGCGGC
>JBAXBB010000007.1:0-39580 GCA_037142235.1 Actinomycetes bacterium | reverse complement strand
CCACCGGAACGGGCGGGACCGCGGCGCGGCGGCGGTGGTGGGCCCCCGGGACCGGAGCCGACGCCGCCACGGGCCGGTGGACGTCCGGGTGGGCGCGACGGAGGGGTGGGGGGTCGCGCCATCGGGTCCAGAGTAACGTCGCGCCGCTCCGCTCTCCGCTCACCGTGCGGTCCGTCGGCCGGTGCCGCGGACCGGGGAAGGACCCCCGTGCAGGACCACCTGGCCGAGGCCGTCGCCGAGCACGTGCGGGCGGGTGACGCCCTCCACCTGACCGTGGGTCACACCCGCTGGAGCGCGGCGGCCCGGGAGGTCGTGCGGCAGTGGTGGGGTCGTGATCCCGACTTCACCTTGATCATGTTGAGCCTGTCGAGCCTGGGCGCACTGTTCTTCCGGGGCGGGCTGGTCCGGCGGGTGGTCACCGGGTACAGCGGTGACACGTTCCCGAACTTCACC
Source organism: Actinomycetes bacterium (assembly GCA_037142235.1). Taxonomy (GTDB): domain Bacteria; phylum Actinomycetota; class Acidimicrobiia; order IMCC26256; family PALSA-555; genus CAIUKV01. The sequence goes on along the minus strand of JBAXBB010000007.1, from coordinate 39,127 downwards.
CCGAACCCGAACTTCGCCCGGGCTTACCAGTCGGGTGCGGTCGAGGTGGAGCACTGGTCGTTCCTCGCGTTCTCGCAGCGGCTGGAAGCCGCCGCACGCGGACTGCCGGCGGTCACGACCCGCTCGATCGCCGGATCGTCGATGGAGGCGAACGAGGCCTACGCCCGGGTCGAGACCCCCTTCGGCGAGGTCGGGCTGCTCGCACCGCTGGTCCCCGACGTGGCGCTGCTCCACGCGCCCGTCGCCGACCGGGCGGGCAACGTGGCCGTCCACCCGCCCCTCCTCGAGGGCGTGTGGGGAGCCCTCGCCGCCCGGCGTGGGGCGATCGTCACGGTCGAGCGGATCGTCGACGACCTGACGCCCTGGAACCACCTGGTGCGCATCCCCGCCCACAACGTCCTCGCCGTCTGCGAGGCCCCGATGGGAGCGCACCCCGGCGGCCTCTTCGTCGGCGACCTCCCGGTCGACGGGTACGGCGAGGACTACGACTTCTGGGTGGAGGCGCGCGCGGCGAGCCGGGGCGACGGCTACGACGACTGGATCCGTCACTGGGTGCTCGAGGTCGACTCGCAGGAGGAGTACCTGCGTCGCCTCGGCGACGAACGCCGCTCGTTCCTCGTGGCGAAGGCCGACCCGGAGTCGTGGCGGGCCGACGAGGCCGAGTTCGAGCCCGACCTGGCCGCACCGCCGAACCGCTGGGAGCTCGCGGCCACCTGGGGGGCGCGCCACCTCGCCGACCGGGTCCTCGACCTCGAGGCGCACGCGGTGCTCGCCGGTGCGGGGGTCGCGAACCTCGCCGCGTGGCTGGCCGTGGCGCAGGCGCGCGAACGGGGGAGTGCGGTCGTGCTCACCGCCGAGATCGGGTTGTGGGGCTACGACCCCGTGCCGGCCGACCCCTTCGTGCTCAACCACCGCAACTTCCCGCGGTCGGTGATGCTGGGCGACGCTGCGATGGTGCTGGGCACCCTCGTGGGCGGGCCCGGGACGCGCACGCTGGCGTGTCTCGGTGGTGCCCAGATCGATCGCCGGGGCAACATCAACTCCACGATGATCCCCGACGGCCCGTTCCTGGTCGGATCGGGTGGAGGCAACGACGTCGCCAGTGTGGCGGAAGAGTGCATCGTGGTGGCCACCCTCACCGCGCAGCGCACCCCCGAGGCGTGCGGGTACGTCACCTCACCCGGCGCGACGGTGCGGGCGCTGGTGACCGACCTCGGCATCCTGGAGAAGTTGCCCGGCGCCGACGAGTTGGTCCTCACGGCGGTGCCCGTCGGGCCCGAGCCCCTCGCGGAGCGCATCGCGGCCGCGGTGGCTGCGTGCGGCTGGGACCTCACGGTCGCCGACTCGGTGCGCGAACTCGCCCCGGTCACCCCCGACGAGGTCGCGGCGCTGCGCCGCTGGGACCCCCGGGGCTGGTTCCTGCGCGACCGCTAGCGCGTGAGCACGACCACGGCGGCGTTGGCGCCCCGGCCCACCGTGTGGGCGAGGCCGGTGCGGGCGCCCTCGACCTGTCGGGCTCCGGCGGTGCCGCGGAGTTGCCGGGTGATCTCGACGACCTGACCGAGGGCCGACGCCCCGAGTGGCTCTCCCTTGGCCAGGAGGCCCCCGCTGGGGTTCACCGGGCAGCGACCCCCGCGCTCGGTGTCGCCCCGCTCGAGGAGCGCGGCCGACCCGCCGCGTTCGCAGAGGCGGAGCTCCTCGTAGCCGAGCAGCTCGCGGGCGGCGTCGGTGTCTTGGCACTCGACGACGTCGAGGTCGGCCGGGCCGAGTCCGGCTTCGGCGTAGGCGGCATCGGCGGCGAGGGTGCTGGGCGCGGGGATGTCGGTGTCGTCGATGCCGCTCATCGGGGTCGCCTCGCCGAGCACGGAGCCGGGCAGGTGCGAGCGCAACGCGGCGGCGGCGATCCGGACGGTCGGCGCACCGGAGGCGCTCGGGGTGCCCGCCCGCTGGAGCACCACCGCGGCGGCCCCCTCGTTGGGCGAGCAGAGCATGTGGAGGTGCAGCGGCTCGCAGACCACTCGCGAGCCGAGGACGGTCTCGGCGGTGGTGGGCGACTGGTACATCGCGTCGGGGTTGTCGGCGCCGTTGGCCCGGTTCTTCACGCACACCCGGGCGAGGTGCTCCTTGGTGACCCCCGACTCGCGCATGAGCCGCTGCGCCCGCAACGCGAAGTAGGCGGGCGTCACGGCCAGGCCACCCTGCTCGCGCCAGGGCTCGAAGAACGACGACCGGATGATCCCCTTGGGCATCTTCTCCATGCCGAACACCAGCACGGTGTCGTACTGGCCACTGGCCACGGCGTGGGCCGCGAGCATCAGGGCGGCACCGCCACTCGCGCAGCCGGCCTCCACGTTGACGATCGGGGTGCCGGTGAGGCCGAGGGCCCCGAGCACCTTGTGACCGGAGGCGACGCCGCTGTAGACGGAGGCGCAGAACGCGGCCTCGAACCGGGGGTGGCCGGCCTCGGCGAGGGCGGCCCTCACGGCGGTGACGCCCATCTCGGTGACGGTGGTGCCCTCGAACCGCCCGAAGGGGTGCAGGCCGATCCCGTTGATCGCGACGTCCATCACGGGGCTCCGTCGGGTGCGAAGGCGTAGGTGACCACGGCCGTGCCGTCGTCGTCGGTCTGGAGGACGTCGGCGACGAGATGCATGGGTTGACCGAAGTGCAGGGCGTGCGGGTCGGCTTCGGTGATCCGGGTGATCACCCGCAGGCCGTCGGAGAGCTCGACCACGCCGAAGCCGAAGGGCATGGTGCCCTCGTAGCCCGGTGGACGGGCGGTCACGGAGGTCCAGCCCCAGAGCGTGCCGGTCTCGGGGAGGTCGACCTCGACCACGTCGTCGGCGCCGGTGAACGGGCAGGCCGCCACGCGGGGGAAGTGGGTCCGGCCGCTGGTGGGCGAAAAGCCGCCGACCAGCACGATCGAACCGTCGGACCGCTCCCGGAAGAAGGAGTCGGCGAGTGGTCGGGTGGTGGTCATACGACGCGGTCCTCGTGCAGTCGGCGGATCTGGTCGGGGGTGAGGCCCAGGACATCGGCCAGGACGGCGTCGGTGTGCTCGCCGAGTCGGGGCGCACCGGTCGGCGCCGCGACGGGCTGGCCGACGATCCGGGGGAACGGCGCCTGCTGGCGCAGCGGCCCGACGACCGGGTCGTCGACGGTGATGAGGTCACCCCGGGCGGCCATGTGCGGGTCGGCGAAGATGTCGGCGGCGGTGTAGGCGGTGGCGACGGGGACGTCGGCGGCAACGCAGCGCTCCTCGATCTCGGCCGCCGGAAGCCCGCTCGTCCACTCGGCGACGATGCCGTTGATGACGTCGTTGTGGGTCGCCCGGTCGGCGAGGCGGGCGAACCGAGGGTCGGCGAGGAGGTCGGGACGCTCCATGGCGGCGCACAGTCGGGAGAAGTTGGCGTCGCTGCCGGCCACGATGCACACGTACTTGCCGTCGGCCGACGGGTAGTTGTCGAGGGGCGCGGAGTTGGCGAGGCGGTTGCCCTCCCGGCCCCGGACGATCCCGAGGCGCTCGTAGGCCGGGAGCGTCCACTCCAGGATGCGGAGCACCGCACCGTAGAGCGAGGCGTCGATCACGGCGCCGGCACCGGAGCGGCGCGCGTCACGGGCGTAGAGCGCACTCAGGGCGGCCTGGGCCGCGAACACTCCCGTGAGGTAGTCGGAGATGGTGACCCCCACGCGCACCGGGGGGCGGTCGGGGTACCCCGTCAGGTTGAGCAGGCCGCCGTAGCCGATCCCGACCCGGTCGAGCCCGGGTCGTTTCGAATTCGGGCCGTCCTGGCCGAACATCGAGATCCGCACGACCACCAGGCGTGGGTCGAGATCGGCGGGGGCGATGTTCCACTGCTCGAGCGTGCCCGGGCGGAAGTTCTCGACCACGACGTCGGCGGTGGCTGCCAGGCGGCGGAAGAGGTCCTGGCCGTCGGGGGTGCGCAGGTCGAGGGTGACGCTCTTGCGGCCGCGGCCTTCGACCGCCCAGAACAACGAGTAGCCGGGGCCGTCGGCGGTCTCGCCGGACGTGGCGTCGGCGCCGTGCTCCGGCGTGACGAACGGCCCGATCTCCCGCATGAAGTCGCCGGTGCCGGGCTGCTCGATCTTGATGACTTCAGCACCTTGCTCGCCGAGGAGTCCGGCGCAGAACGGCGCCGCGATGCGGGTGCCGAGGTCGAGGACGCGCAGTCCCTGGAGCGGACCGCTCACCGGCCGGCCTGCTCCTTCTTGACGGCGTCCATGCCGCCTTCGCGCCGGGCTTCGGTGGCGCCGGTCGCCATGGCGGTGTTGGAGACGAACTGGTGCACCATGAAGTGGTACTTCCAGGAGTCGCGTTGGCCCATGCGGTCGATGGTGTGGTTGATGGTGTCCTTGATGGCCCGGGCGGTGAGCGGTTCGATCAGGGCGATCTTGTCGGCCATCTCACGGGTGGCCCGCTCGAGGTCGGGGAGCGCGACGACCCGGTTGACGAGACCGAGTCGCTCGGCCTCGTCGGCCGAGAAGGTCTCGGCGCACCAGAGGAACTCCTTGGCCTTGCGCGGGCCGAACTCCCACGGCTCGACCAGGAGCTCCACGCCGACCCCGGTCATGCGGGCGGTGAGGTTGGAGAAGCGGGCGTCGTCGGCGGCGACGATCAGGTCGCACATGCAGGCCAGCATGAACCCAGCCGCGGCCACCGCGCCGTGCACCGACGCGATGGTCGGCTTCGGGAAGTCGCGGAGTCGGAGGCACTTCTCCCAGTACATGACCTCTTCGTGGCGCAACTTGCCCTCGGGGGTGGAGCGCAGCCGCGACCAGTCGTCACCTTCCTCGAGGATCTCCTTGAGGTCGTGACCGGAGGAGAAGTGCTTGCCCTCACCGCCGAGCACCACGACCCGGACGTCGTCGTCGGCCTCGGCGAGGTCGAGGGCCGCGTCGATCTCGGTGATCATCAGCGAGCTCTGGGCGTTGGCCGCTCCAGGGCGGGCCAGCGTGATGAACGCAATGGGACCGTCGGTGGTGTAGCGGATCGTGGCGAACTCCATCCCGGCATCTTGTCAGGCCGGGTGTGGAGGGTGCCGGACGGTGGGTCAGCGCGGCTCGCGCGCAAGGCCCAGGACCCGCTCGGAGAGGATGTTGCGCTGGATCTCGTTGGTGCCGGCCCAGATCGAGGAGGCCTGGTAGTAGAGCCACGAGCGCTGCCAGGTTCCGCCGCCGGGGTTGTGCTCGGCGCCGAACCACAGCGGGGAGGCGGGGCCGAGCACGTCCATGACGGTGTCGTGGAGGCGCTTGCTCATCTCGCTCCAGTAGAGCTTGAGCGCACTGCCCTCGGGCCCGGGCGGCTGGCCCTTCGCGACCCGCGACAAGGTGCGCCAGTTGTGCAATTGGAACAAGCGGACCTCGGCGGCGGCCTGGGCCAGGCGCGGGGCGAGGCGGGGGTCGTCGAAGGCGCCTTCGTCGAGCGCGAGGCGCAGGAGTTCCTCGAGCAACTGGATGTGGATGACGAGTTGGCGCGGGTTGACGCCGCGCTCGTGGGTGAGGGTCGAGTTGGCGACCCGCCAGCCCTCGTGGAGCGGCCCGATGAGGTGGTCGTCGGGGACGAACGCCTCGGCGAAGAACACCTCGTTGAACTCCGACTCGTCGGTGATCTGGCGCAGCGGACGGACCTCCACGCCGGGTGCGCGCATGTCGATGGCGAAGGCGGAGATGCCCTGCTGCTTCGCGACGTCGGGGTCGGTCCGGGCGAGGCACAGGCCCCAGTCGGCGAACTGCGCGTAACTGGTCCAGACCTTCTGCCCGTCGAGGATCCAACCGCCCTCGGTGCGGACGGCACGCGTGGCGACGTTGGCCAGGTCCGAACCAGCCCCGGGCTCGCTGAAGAGCTGGCACCAGAGGTTGCGGGCGGGAAGGATCTCGGTGAGCCACCGCTGCTTCTGCTCGGGGGTGCCGTGGGCGAGGAGGGTGGGGCCGACGAGGTTGATCCCGATGCGTCCGACCAGCTCGGGAGCGCGGGCCCGGGCCAACTCCTCGATCACGATGAAGTGCTCGACGGCGCTGGCGTCGCGTCCGCCGTACTCCGACGGCCAGGCGACTCCCACCCAGCGGCCCCCGGCCAGTTTCGCCTGCCAGTCACGACCGAAGGCGACCTCTTCGGCGAGGTCGTCGAAGCGGGGCGGGAGCCCTCGGCCGTACTCCCAGGGGAGGTGGTCGCGCAGCCAGCCGCGGACTTCCTCGCGGAAGGCCGCCTCCTGCGGGGTCGGGGTCAGGTCCACCGGTGGATCAGCTGCGCTGCTCGATCCGCACGTACTCGCGCTCGGGCGGGCCGGTGTAGATCTGGCGCGGACGGCCGATCTTGGTCTCGGGGTCGGCCATCATCTCCTTCCAGTGGGCGATCCAGCCCGGAAGGCGACCCATGGCGAACAGCACGGTGAACATGTTGGTGGGGAAGCCCATCGCCCGGTAGAGCAACCCGGAGTAGAAGTCGACGTTGGGGTAGAGCTTGCGGGCGACGAAGTACTCGTCGGCGAGGGCGACCTCCTCGAGGCGCAACGCGATGTCCATGAGCTGGTCGCTGAAGTCGAGTTCGGCGAGGACCTGGTCGGCGAGACCCTTGATGATGCGCGCCCGCGGGTCGTAGTTCTTGTAGACGCGGTGCCCGAAGCCGGAGAGCCGGAACGGGTCGTCGGGGTCCTTGGCGCGCTTGACGAACGCATCGACGTCGCCCCCGTTGTCGCGGATCTCCTCGAGCATCTCGATGACCGCCTGGTTGGCGCCACCGTGGAGCGGGCCCCACAGGGCGTTGATCCCGGCGGCGACCGACGCGTAGAGGTTCGCTTCGGCGGACCCGGCGAGGCGAACGGTCGAGGTGGAGCAGTTCTGCTCGTGGTCGGCGTGGAGGATCAGCAGCACCTTCATCGCGTGGACGATCGTGGGGCTGACCTCGTACGGCTCCGACGGGACGGCGAACATCATCGTGAGGAAGTTCTCGATGAGGTCGAGCGAGTTGTCGGGGTAGAGCAGCGGCTGACCGACCGAGCGCTTGTAGGAGTACGCGGCGATCGTGGGGGCCTTGGCCATGAGGCGCAGGATGGAGAGCTGGACCTGCTCGGGGTCGTGGGGGTCGAGGCTGTCGGGGTAGAAGGTCGAGAGGGCGCTGACCACCGACGACAGCACGCCCATGGGGTGGGCGTCCTTGGGGAAGGATTCGAAGAAGCGCTTGACGTCCTCGTGGAGCAGGGTGTGCTTGCGGACCCCGAACCGGAACTCGTCGAGCTGCTGGGTGGTCGGGAGCTCGCCGTAGATCAGCAGGTACGACGTCTCGATGAACGACGGCGAGTGCCCCTCGACGAACTGCTCGATCGGGATGCCGCGGTAGCGCAGGATCCCGGCGTCGCCGTCGATGTAGGTGATCGCCGACTCGCACGACCCCGTGTTCATGAAGCCGTAGTCGAGGGTGATCAACCCGGACTGACCCCGGAGCTTGGAGATGTCGACCCCGACCTCGTTCTCGGTGCCGCGCACGACGGGCAGTTCGTAGTCGTTTCCGTCGTGGCGGAGGACGGCGGGGGGTTCGCTCACGCTCGGCTCCTTGCGTGTGATCGGCGTGTGATTGACCGGGGCAGGACCCAGCCTATCGCTCGTAGGGCCGTCTCATTCCTGCCGGGCCGCCGTTCTCCGGGTGCCGTCGCGGTAACCTGGGGCCGTGGACTACGACCTTTCCGAAGACCAGGTGGCGCTGCGCGACGGGGCGCGTGAGCTCCTCGACGGCGTATCCCCGACCGCGGTCGTCCGCCGGGTGGTCGACGCCGGGACCGGATCCAGCGACGAGATCTGGTCCGCGATGGTGGAACAGGGCTGGCTGGGAGTCGCCTTGGCCGAGGAGCGGGGCGGGCTCGGGTTCTCGACGGTCGAGATGGTGGTGTTGCTCGAGGAGATCGGGCGCCACGCGACCCCGGTCCCCTTCGCCCCGACGGTGCTGGCCCTCGACGCCCTCGACCGGGCCGGGCGGACCACCGACGTGGAGGCGCTGGTGTCGGGCGAGGTGGTCGGGGCCGTGGCCTGGAGCGCTCGCCCCGACGCGGTCCGGGCCACCGAGGCGGGTGGCGGCTGGGTCCTCGACGGCCGGGCCGACCCGACGGTCGCCGCTCCGGCCGCGTCGGTCCTGGTGGTGGTGGCCGCGGCACCCGACGGACCTGCGCTGTTCCGGGTCGACCTCGACGCCGTGGGCCGCCCGGCCTCGGAGCCGGCCATCGATCGCACCCGCCAGGTGGGCTGGGTCGACTTCGCCGGCACTCCGGCCGAGCGGATCGGCGATGCCGCGGCGGTGACCGCGCTCCTCGACCGCGGTGCCGTCTACGCGGCGGCGGAGATGCTGGGCGGGGCCTCCCGGGTGCTGGAGATGACCGTCGAGTACGCCAAGGACCGGGAGCAGTTCGGCCGGCCGATCGGATCGTTCCAGGCCATCAAACACCGGTGCGCCGACATGCTCGTCGACGTCGAGGGCATGCGGTCGACGGTCTATTGGGCCGGGTGGTGCCTCAGCGCCGACGACCCCGAGCAGTCGGTGGCGGCTTCCACCACCAAGATCTGGACGGCCGACGCTTCGAAGCGGGTCATGGCTTCGGCCCTGCAGATCCACGGCGGGATCGGCTTCACCTGGGAGCACGACCTGCACTTCTTCTTGAAGCGCTCGCAGCTCGACCAACAGTCCTTCGGCGCCGCGGCTTACCACCGGGTCCGCCTGGCCGGGCTCTTGCGCCCACGCGTCGAGGCCGGTACCGGCGTCATCTGACCGACCGGGGCGACCGGCTCGCCGAGCGCCCTGCTGGACGGGGCGACCGGGGTGACCGGGCCCGCTAGTTCGGCGGGCTCAGACGGGCGCGCAGGGCGGTGCGGTCGGGCTTGCCCGACGCCAGCAGCGGGAACTCGGCGAGGACCTCCACCCGTTCGGGGGTCTTGAAGCGGGCGACCCCCTGGTCGGTGAACCAGGCCCGGCAGGCCGCGAGGTCGAAGGCGCCCGTCGTGACCACGAACGCGCAGACGCGCTCACCGAGACGGTCGTCGGGCTCGCCGACGGCCACGGCTTGGCGGACCGCCGGGTGCGCCTCGAGCACCGACTCGACCTCGGTGGCCGAGATGTTCTCGCCGGCTCGGATGATGACGTCCTTGATGCGGCCCACGATGGTGAGCCAGCCGTCGGGATCGAGGGTGGCGAGGTCGCCCGTACGGAACCAGCCCCGTGTGACCGCAGCGGCGGTCTGCTCGGCCTCCACGTAGCCGCTGAAGAGTTCCGGTCCCTGGACCCAGAGTTCGCCGCGCTCGCCGTGGAGGACCTCACGCCCGTTGGAGGGATCGGTGACGCGCAACGCCACCGCGCCGATGGCCCGGCCGTCGGTGCGGGCGGCGCGGTGCCGGGAGTCGCGAGGACCGCTGGTCGCGATCGTGGGCGCCTCCGTGGAGCCGTACGTGCGCTTGACCCGCGCCCCGAGCACCCGGCTGGCCTCCTCCACGAACGCGGCGCTCACGCCGCCGCCTCCGCTCGACACCAGGCGGAGCGACGCCACCTTCTCCGGGGTGAACGCCGGATCGTGCATGAGCCCGAGGAAGAAGGTGGTCGGCCCGATCATGAACGAGATGCGTTCGCGGGCGATGGTGTCGAGGGCCCGGGCCGGATCCCACCGCTCGATCAGGTAGGTGGTGAACGGCGCCGCCCCCGGGACGAGCACGCCGTTGAGCAGTCCGCTCACGTGGGCGAGCGGCGCGGGCATCGCGACGACGTCGCGCCGACGGAGCCCGTGGACCCCCACCATCGTGCGCGCCTTGTAGGCCAGGCTGCGCTGGGTGTGCAGGGCTGCCTTCGGGCCGCCCGTGGACCCGGAGGTGAAGACCACGGCGGCGAGGTCGGAGGGTCGGGCCGGGGAGGTGGTGACCGGAGCGCCCGTCAGCAGGCGGGCGAACGCATCGCCGCGCACGTCGGAGCGGGGCAGCCAGACGGCCGGGCCGATCGCCTCGAGCATCCGGGTGGCGTCGGCCTCACCAGCGAGGTGGTGGATCGGAGCGGCGACCGCGCCGAGTCGCCAGCACGCCCGGTACAAGACGACCACCTCGTGCCAGTTGGGTGCCTGCCAGGCCACGACATCGCCCCGGCCGACCCCGCGCTCGCGCAGGCCGCCGGCGACGTGCGCCACCATGGCCTCCAGGGCCCGACCGTCGAGCCGGGTGCCGTCGGACTCGTCGACCACGAGCACCCCGCGCGCGGTGCGGGTGGCGCCGCTGAGCACGGCGTCGAGGGAGGGCAGGTCCCAGGGGCCGTCGGGCGCCCCGTACTCGCGGGCCCGGGGGTGCCGGTAGGTGGGTCGGAGGGTCACGGGTGGGCGGTCAGGCCCGGCGGCCCAGCCACGAGCTCCCGGCGGGGACCGCCCCGCGCAGGATCTGCGACCCGATGAAGTTGCGCTGGATCTCCACGGTCCCCGCACCGATGCAGAGCCCGCGGATGTCGCGGTAGACGCGTTCCACCGGGTATTCGCGGCTGAAGCCGTACCCGCCGAGCAACTGGATCGCTTCGTCGCACACGAACTTGGCGGCCAGGTTGGCGGCGGTCTTGGCCATGGCGGTCTCGAGTGCGGGCGGCGTGCCGTGCGGACCCGCCAGGTGGACCGCCCGCTTGAGCAGCAGCCGGGCCCCCTCGATCTGAGTGGTCATGTCGGCGACCTTCCACTGCAGGCCCTGGAGGTCGGCGAGGGGCCGACCTCCCACCACCCGTTCGTTGAGGTAGCCGACGGCGTATTCCAGTGCCCCCTGGGCCGCGCCGAGGCACATGGCCGCATTGCCGCACCGCTCGTGGTTGATGTGGCTGATCAGGGTCTTGAACGACTCCGAGTCGTCGGGGTCGCCCGCGAGGAGCACGTCTTCGGGGGCGATGTAGACGTCGTCGAACGCCAACTCGGCCTCGCTCGTGGCGCGGAGGCCCATCTTCACGTGGGTCCCGGCGACGGTGACGCCGGGCGACTCGAGGTCGACGACCACTGCACCGATGCCCTTGGATCCCTCGCTCCCCGGGAACCGGCACCACACCACGCAGACGCGTGACTTGTGGCCGCCGGTGACGTAGTTCTTGTAGGCGTTGAGGCGGAAGCCGTCGCCGTCGGGGGTGAGACGCGCGCGCATGTGGTTGACCGCGGAGCCCGCCTCGGTCTCGCTGATCCCGATGCAGAACAGCGCCTCACCGCTGGCCGCAAGGGGCAGCCACTTGTCGCGGAGGTGGTCGCTGCCGAGGTGCTCGATGGCGCGGGGCGGACCGTTGAAGATCAGCTGGGCGAGGATCGCGGACGAGACGTCGGCCCGGCCGAGTTCCTCCAGCACGATCGACGACTCGATGTCGCCGAGGCCCATGCCGCCCCACCGCTCGCCGATGGTGATGGAGAAGAGGTCGGCGGCCCGCATGGCGTCCCAGGAGGCCTGGGGGAACTCCTCGGTCTCGTCGCCCTGGCGCGCCCGGGGGGCGAGCTCACGCTCGGCGACCTCGCGGGCGAGGGCCCGCAGGGCCTGCTGGTCCTCGGTCTCGGCGAACGGGTCGAGGTCATGGGCATGGGAGCGGGCGGTGTCGGTCACGACGCGGAGCGTAGTCAGGCCGTCGCCGGGTTCGGACCGTCTCAGCCGACCGCTCGGGCGTCGGGTGCCCGATCCGCGAGCGCTTCGCCCCGTTTGGCGCGCCAGCCGGCCGGGCCGAGGCGGGCGCGCGCCTCGCGGGCCCAGGGTCGGAGGTCCCAGAAGGCGAGGGTGCCGTCGGGGCTGACGTTCTCGGGTGCGCCCAGGTGGGCGGTGATCGCCTGCTCGCGCGGCCCGGAGGCGTCGCTGGCAGTGCTGCGGTCGCCGCGGCGGTCCAGTACGAGCCCACGGAAGCCGACCGCGGTGACGCGGTCGAGCATCTCGGCGGGGTCGGTCTCCGTGAGGTGCGCAGTGGCGGCGACCCAGTCGGCAGGAGTGCCGATCACCCCGCCCCACGACCAGTTCAGGTCGTCGGTGTGGAGGAACCCGCGCACGGTGTCGTAGGGGCCGATGCCGTCGACGGCCCCCGACTCGGGGAAGAACACGTAGGGGAGGTCGAACACCGCGGCGCCCTTCGGGAGGGTGCGTTGGACCCGGCCGAAGAAGACGCGGTCGGAGTCGAAGGTCCGACGGGTCGCCGCGTAGTGGGGCACGGTGAGCGGCGACACCTGGTCGAGCACGCCGACCACCACGAGGAGGGCGCACACGACCACGCTGACGGGACGGATCCACCGCCGGTGTGCGAACCGCCGGCGGGCCCAGTCGATCCCGAAGCCGACCGCGACGAGGGCGAAGAACCCGATGAACACCGAGACGCGGTTCCAGGACCGGATCTCCTTGACGCCGAGGCCCGAGATGATCAGCGAGAATCCGCTCACCGCCGCGATGACGAGGGCGATGACCGTGGCGACGCCGAAGGTGCGCAGCACCTCGACCGGTGCGCTGGCGACCGGAGCGGCGGGACTCACGGGTGGCGCGTTCGGGGCCGCGTCGGCGGTGGTGACGGCAGCGGTGACGGCGGCGGTGGTGACGGCGTCCGGCGTGCCGGCGCCGCGCCGGCGCCGGGCCGCGACGAGGACGGCACCGAGGAGCGCGACGAAGCCGACGGCGCCGATCGCGCCGAGCTGTTGGCCGCGCTCGGCCGGGATGACGGTGAAGCGCGTGCTGTCGGCGGACGCCGCGGCGAGGAAGCCGATGCGGTGCCCCTCGACCGGCAGCACCAACTGCGAGATCTTCAGCCCGTTGACCTCGGTCTCGCTGGGGCCGCGCTGGACGAGGTGCGTGTTGCGCCCGTGCTCGGCCCAGGAGACGAACGTCGGCAGCAGGTTGAACAGGACCACGGCGAAGATCGCTGCGAGTGCGATCCCGGCCGAGGCCACCACGCGACCGCGTCGGCGGGCGAGCGCATCGACCAGGACCACGCCGACGAGGAGCGTCATGGCGATGGCGGCGTAGTAGGAGCCGGTGGAGGCCAGACCGGCGCAGGCGAGGAACCACCAGAGCGACGAACGACTGCGCAGGCAGACGCGCCAATCCCGGCGGCGGCGGGTGTCGACGGTCGCCTCGGGACCGTCGGAGGCGTCGGGCGCAACGGGCGACCTGGGCGCGTCGCGGGTGAAGGGGGGTCGATCGGAGACGACCTCCACGAGGAGGAGTCCGGCGAGGGGCACCAGCCAAGAACACGAGAGGAACACGTGTGCCGTGCCGCGGGCGAAGTGGTACGGGAGGAACGTGAAGAGGAGGGCCACCACACCGCCGGCCAGCCGGGACAGGCCGAGGCGGCGTCCTGCGAGGTAGGTGACGACCGGGATGCCCACGAAAGTCGAGAGGAACAGCAGGTTCACCGCCGCCGACGGGTTGCCGGTAAGCCAGGCGAACACCTGCAGGACGATCAGGTTGAGGTTGTCGAGGCCCTGGGGGAACTCGTGGAGGGCCTGACCGAACGGCCAGCCGAGCGCGGGGTTGCTGAGGAACCAGCCGTGGCTGATCGCCCCTTTCGCGAGCATCAGGTAGAAGGGGGCGTCCGGGGCGTAGGTGAGCGGCCCGCGATCGGGTTGGAGGTAGACGAACGGGATTCCGAGGTCGGCGTCCCAGAGGCGCCACACCACGGCCAGGCCGACCAATGCCGCGAATGCGAGGACGGTGGCGTCGATCCACGGTCGGACCGGTCGGGAACCGCGCCCCGAGGTGCGCTCGGAGGTGCGCACGACCGCCACGGCGTCGCAGGGTAATCCACCCGGTGGCTAGCGTGTCGGCAGCGCCCTCGGGCGTGGCGGGGTGGCCGTTCGGTCGCTCCGGGATCGTGGACTCCGGGGGGAACCATGGCGAGCGAGACTCCGCAGATCGACCTGAACGTCGATTTCTTCACGGGGCAGCCGTACCCGGGGTGGTCGCAGGCCCGGGCCGAGTGTCCGGTCATCCCGGTCGACGGCTCGGCCATGGGCAACGACCGTCCGATGGTGGCGGTCACCAAGTGGGCCGACGTCGAGTCGGTGCTCCGCGACGGCGAGACGTTCTCGTCGTCGATCAACGCCGACCACATCGGCCGGTTCATGGGTGACCTCATCCTCGCCATGGACGGCAAGGAGCACCGCTCCTACCGGGCGCTGGTGTCGCACGCCTTCCGGCCCTCGCAGCTCGAGCAGTGGGATGCGCTCCTGGTGCGCCCGGCGATCGAGCGCCTCATCGCCGAGATCCGGCCCCTCGGGAAGGCCGACCTGGTGGAGTCGATCACCGGTCAGTACCCGGTGCAGGTCATCTGCGGCATCGTCGGGGTCCCGCTCGAGGACAGCGCCCAGTTCGCCCAGTGGGCGGTCGAGATCAACACCGGGCCCCTCAACCCCGAGCAGGGCTTGCGCGCCTCGCAGGCGATGCGCGACTACCTCGCGCCGATCGTCGAGGCCCGTCGAGTCGAACACACCGGTGACCTCATCTCCGACATGGTCCACGCCGAGATCGACGGCGAGCGGCTCACCGACGAGAAGATCTACGGATTCCTCCGCCTCCTGCTTCCGGCGGGCGCCGAGACCACGTTCCGGGCCATGGGCAACGCGCTCACGGCGTTGCTCACCGTGCCCGGTCTCTACGACCGGGTCGTCGCCGACCGCTCGCTGATCCCGGCCCTGATCGAGGAGACCCTGCGCTGGGAGTCCTCCATCACCCAGGTCAGCCGGGTGGCCGTGCGCGACACCGAGGTCGGTGGTTGTCCGGTGGGGGCGGGAACCGCCATCAGTGTGCTGACCGCCTCGGCCAACCACGACGAGGACCGGTACCCGCGGTCCGAGGAGTTCGATCTCGACCGTCCGGCGCAGAACTCCATGACCTTCGGGACGGGCCAGCACCAGTGCCTCGGCATGCACCTGGCCCGCCTCGAACTGCGCACGGGACTCGAGGCGATCCTCGACGGACTGCCGAACCTGCGGCTCGACCCCACGCGGCCCGCGCCGGTGATCCAGGGGCTCGCCTTCCGAGGCCCCGATGCCGTCCACGTGGAGTTCGACGCCGGGTAGCGCCGACACCGCCTCGGCGGCCGGACCGATCCTTCAGAGCAGCTTGGCGTACCAGCGCAGGACGTCGAGGTCGGCGTGGGGCCCGAAACCCGGGACGCCGGTGTAACCCTCGCGCTCGTAGAGGGAGATGGCCTCGGGCTGGGCGATGCCGGTCTCGAGGACGAGCCGGGCGTAACCGAGTCCGCGGGCGCGGTCCTCGACCGTCTGGAGCACCCGGACCGCGATGCCGCGGCGACGAGCCGACGGGACGACGTACATCCGCTTGATCTCGCCGCTGACGTCGTCGAACGGTCGGACGCCACCGCACCCGACGGGTGCGCCGTCGATCCACGCGACGACGAACGCTCCGTGCGGGGGGGTGAAGTGCTCCGGGTCGAGCGCGTCGAAGCCGGCGTTCGCCTCGGCGACGCCGTAGCGCGTCATGAGCTCGCGCCACTGGGCGCCGACCAGTGGCCCACCGACCTCGGAGTCGATGCGCTCGTCGTGGATCTCGAGATCGTCCATGGTTGGGGTCGCCTGCTCGGGGTCGTCGGCTCGGTGCTCGGGCTCAGTGCTCGGGCTCAGTGCTCGGGCTCAGTGCTCGGGCTCAGTGCCCCATCAGCAGGCGCCACTGCTCCAGGCCCTGGACCCGGAACACGAAGTTGCTGAGCCGGGTCTCGCCGAGTGGCGCCGAGGCTTCGGCGGAGTAGAGGTGGCCGGGATAGAGCACGGTGTCGTCGGGGACCGTGGCGAGCTTGTTGACGAGGCTGTCGTACATGGCGTCGGGGTCGGCGCCGGGGAGATCGGTCCGTCCGCACCCTTCGAGGAACAAGGTGTCGCCCGACACGAGTCGTCCGTCGACCAGGAAGCACTGACTCCCGGGCGTGTGTCCGGGCGTGTGCAGCAAGGTGATGGGGATGTCGCCGACCGTCACGACGTCGCCGCCGTCGTGGAGGACGAGGTCGGAGTCGGAGACCCCCGTCTGCTGCTTGACGTAGTCGGCCTCGGCTCGCTGGACGTGCAAGCGGGCGTCGACGTCGGTGCGGCCGGCGAGTTCGGCGAAGCCCTCGATCGAGTGGCCGAAGATTGAGCCGCCGATGTGGTCGGCGTGGTAATGGGTTCCGAGCACGCCGGTGAGCCGGAGTCCGTCGGCGGCCAGGAGGTCGACGAGCTCGCCGACTCCGTAGGCCGGGTCGACCGCGACCGCCTCGCCCTTCTCGCGGTCGCCGATCAGGTACGTGAAGTTGACCATCTGGGTGGCGAGCGGATCCCCGACGGCGAAGTCACGACCGGAGAGCAGTTGGCGGAAGTACAGGCGTTCGGTCACCCTCCGAACCTACCCCGGGCGCCCCGGCCTGGCTCCGCCCGGGTGGATCACGGGTCGGGGAGTGGCCCGGTGTCGCGTGCGCGCAGCCGTCGGCGTTCGGGGGGTCCGAAGTGCAGGCCGCGGGTGAGGTAGCTGCGGAACGACCCGAACCGCAGGACCACGACGGTGAACGCAGCGTCGAGGGCCGAGCGGTCGGGCGTGCGCCCGGCGGCGGCCTGCCCGGCGAGGACGGCCCCGGCGACGGTCTCGCGGCTCACGCCGAGCGCACTGAGGACCAGGGCCGCGGGCCAGTCGCTGGGAGGTCCGCCGCACCGGGTCCAGGCGGCATCCGGTGAGTCCGCGATCGACGTCAGGAGCCGACGGTCTCGCCGGAGCGCCGCCGGCCGGGTGGGGTCGCGGGGTGCGCCGGCCCGCCGCGCCGGGCGTGGGCAGGTGGTGGGCAACCCGAGGGCGGCGATCCGGTCCTGGTCGTCGGGTGCGGCGAGGGCGAGGTCGTCGGTGCTGAACAAGCGGCCCCAGCGGACGAGCCGACCACCGGCCGCCATCTCCCCCCCGAGGTCGCGGACGTGCACCGACGCCAGCCGCAGGTCGGGCGCCGTGACCACCGGTCCGGCGGCGGACCCCTCGGCGACGACCTCGAAGTACGTGGGTCCGAGGGGGTCGACGGGCACCGGGACGGCGGACCCTCCCGTCGCCGTGGCGACGGGGGTCGAGTGGTCGATGCGGTCGGGGGTGGGGCCGGCGTAGACCTCCAGCGGGAAGCGTGCGGTCTCCCAGACCACCGCACACGTTGCCGGGTCGGTGCACTCCACGCGGGCGCCGAGGACGTCGGGCGATGCTCCCACGATGGTGTCGGGGCTCTGGGCCACGGGGAGCCCGAGGGCCTGCGACCGGTGCGTGGGGGACGACGTTGCCGGGTTCGCGCGGCTCGCGTCGAACGAGGCGGCGACGATCCCTCCGAGGAGGACCAGCGCGACGACGACGCGGAGGATCAGGCGCCGCCCGCGTACATCGCGCCCATGGCGGCGACGAACGCGTTCACGTTGGCCGACTTCCCGGCCACCATCTCGGCCATCGGCCCGCCGCCGGGGAAGTCGGGAGGCACGTAGAACTCGAAGCCGTCGGCGACGATGGCGTCCGCGATGCTCGCAGCGCAGTCGGCGGCCGAGTGGAGGGGGCCGTCGTAGTTGGCGTCGTCGTTGGCGGCCTGGCTCCAGATCTCGGTGTCGATCGGGCCGGGGTGGACGAGCTTGACCGAGACTCCGGTGCCGTGGAGATCCATGGCCATCGACTCGGCGAAGCCGGAGAGCGCGAACTTCGACGCGCAGTAGGCGGCTTCGTGGAAGATCCCGATGCGACCACCCATGCTCGAGACCAGGACCGTGAGCCCCCGGCCGCGCTCGAGCATCGGCGGGAGCAGGGCGAGGGTCATGTGCACCGGTGACGTGTAGTTCACCCGCATCGTCTCGTCGGCCTCCGTGGGGGTGAGGCGTTGGATCGGCACCCGCTTGGGGATCGCGGCGTTGTGCACCACGCAGTCGAGCCCGCCGAAGTGGTCCCAGGCTTCGTGCGCCACCGCGACCGCCCGGCCGAGGTCGCCGAGGTCGGCCACCCACGCGCGCGAGTCGGGGGTGTGGGCTTGACACCGGGCGACGACCTCCTCGAGCCGGTCGGCCCGGCGGGCGACGATGCCCACCGTGGCGCCCCGTTCGGCGAGCAGCGGTGCGAGGGCGGCACCGATGCCGGACGAGGCCCCGGTGACCAGGATCTTCGAACCCGCGATCTCCATGCGTTGCCCTCTCCCGGAACTGGTCGCCGGACCCGGGACGGTCCCGGTGGCGACGCCGTGCGACGGTATCACCGGGTCCGGGGCGGGTGGCTCCCGGGCTGCTCCGGCACCTGGTCGCGCTGGCGCGACGGGCGCCGTCGTGATCCAATCGGCCCGTGACCGCGACCGGTGAGCAGACGTCCGCCGTCGGGGCGTACACGTTCACGCACCGCCAGATCCAGATCGTCCTGCTGGGGCTGATGTCCGGATCGTTCCTCGCCGCGCTCGATCAGACGATCGTGGCGACGGCTCTCCCGCGCATCGTGGGCGATTTCGGCGGGGTCGATCAACTCGCCTGGATCGCGTCGGTCTACCTGCTCACGTCGACCGCGGCCATGCCCGTGGTCGGGAAGTTGAGCGACCTCTACGGTCGTCGACAGCTCTTCCAGGTGTCGATCGTGGTGTTCGTGGTCGGTTCCGTGTTCGCCGGACTGGCCCAGAACATGGGCGAGTTGATCGGCGCACGGGCGGTGCAGGGTTTCGGCGCGGGCGGCTTGGTGGTCCTGAACTTCGGCGTGCTCGCCGACATCGTCGCCCCCCGGGAGCGGGGGAAGTACCAGGGGTACGTGGCGTCGGTCTGGGCGGTGGCGAGTGTCATCGGACCGCTGGTGGGGGGCTTCTTCGTGGACCACCTCTCGTGGCGGTGGATCTTCTTCATCAACGTCCCGATCGGCGTGCTCGCGCTCCTCATCACCTCCGCGGTGCTGAAACTGCCCCGGCGGCCGCGCACCGGCGTCCCCATCGACTATCTCGGGGCGGCGCTGCTGATCGGGTTGATCGTGAGCCTGCTCCTGGTGACCGAGTGGGGCGGGCAGCGCTACGACTGGCTCTCGCCGGAGATCGGCGGGCTCGTGGTGGCGGCCGGGGTGCTGCTGGCGTCCCTGGTCGCGGTCGAGCGCCGGGCTCGCGATCCGATCATTCCGCCGCGACTGTTCTCGCTGCGGGTGTTCCGCATCAGTTCGGCGGCGATCACCGTCTTCGGGCTGCTCATGTTCGGCACGATCCTCTTCGTCCCGGTCTACTTCCAGATCGTCCGGGGCAACACCGCCACCAACTCGGGTCTCCTGTTGCTCCCCCAGATGATCGGCATCCTGACCGCCACGATCGCCGCCGGACGCCTGACCACCCGGACCGGTCGCTACAAGGTCTTCCCACTCCTCGGCATCGCCCTGATCGGGACGGCCTTCCTGATCCTGTCGCTGATCACCGTCGACACGACCGTCTGGGTGGCGATCGGGTGCATGGTGATCGTGGGCGCGGGCATCGGGATGACGACCCCGGCGCTCATGCTGGCGGTCCAGAACGCGGTGCCCCTCCCCGACGTCGGCGCGGCCACGTCGGCGATGACCACCGTGCGCTCGATGGGCGCCGCCGTGGGCTCGGCGGCGCTCGGCGCCATCTTGAGCACGCGGCTCACGGTCGAGCTGACCGCCCATCTCGGGCGCCTCGCCCGGGGGATCGACCCGGCCCTCCTGCGGGGGAGCCCCGACCAGATCGCCACGCTGTCGCCCCGGGTGCAGGCGGGGGTGGTGGACGCGTTCGCCGGTGCGCTCTCGACGGTGTTCCTCGCCGGAGTGCCGATCGCGATCGTGGCCTTCGTGATCGTGTGCTTCCTCCCGGAGTTGCCGTTGCGCACCCGGATGGAGCTGGGCGACTCCGAACCGGCCCTCTAGGTTCGCCCCGGTGCCGGTCGATCCGTACGTCGTCGCCTCCCGGGATCTTGCACGGAGGGACCCCGCCCTGCGGGCGCTGGTCGACGCGGTCGGGCCGTGCACGGTCGGCCGGGGCCGGCCACGCCGGACCCATTTCGCCGAACTGGCGCGCATGGTCTGCTACCAACAGCTCGCCGGTGCCGCCGCGAGCACGATCCATGGTCGGTTCGAGGCGCTGTTCGATGGTCGACCGCGACCCGAGTCGGTGCTGGCGATGCCGGAGGAGCGTCTGCGCTCGGCGGGACTGTCGGCCGCCAAGGCGGCCTCGATCCGTGATCTCGCGGCGCGGGTGCTCGACGGCGACGTCCGGCTCGCCCGGATGGGCCGGCTCGCCGACGCCGTGGTGGTGGGCGAGCTCACCCGGGTGCGTGGCATCGGTCGCTGGACCGCCGAGATGTTCTGCATGTTCCAGTTGCGCCGACTCGACGTCTGGCCGGTCGACGACCTCGGGGTCCGCAAGGGTTACGCGGTGCTGGCCGGCCTGCGCGCGATGCCCAGCCCGAAGGAACTCGAGCCCCTGGGCGAGCGCTTCCGGCCCTACCGGTCGGTGGCGGCGTGGTACTGCTGGCGGGCGGTCGACACGGTGGTGCCCGACTAGGGGGGTGGAGCGGCGGTGACGGGCCACTCCGGCCGGCCCCGTCCCTCGTACTCGGCCTCGAGCACGAGTCGCTGGAGCGCCATCGGCGCCAGACCCACCCGGGCGCGCCGGATCTCCACGCGGTCTGGGTCCTCGATCGGCCATGGAGCGAGGCGGCCGTCGTCTCCCACGACCCACTGCGACCCGTAGACCTGCGGCCGACCGTCGGCCATCTTGACCCGGTCCTCGAGGCAGGCGAAATGGACGACCGGGGCGTCGTGCTGGTCGACGGCGATCTCGAGGTGGTCGAGACAGCGGCGCTGCAACTCGGGGTCGCCCAACTGGACGATCAGCCAGGCGGCCTGCTCGCCCTCCGCGCCGACGAGTCGGAATCCGGGCCACATCTCGTATTCGTCGAGAATGTCCCAGAGGCGGTCGGCGTTGCCCGGCGCGGCGGGCGCGGACGCGCGACGGACGAGTTCGTCGCGGAGCCGGTCGTTGCGTTCCACGGGGCGCACGCCCACGACGATAGGCCCGGGAGTGCGGGGCGCAGGTCGGGTGGGCCACAATGCGGGTGGTCCCGCACGCGGTGCGGGCCGGAGACGGGAGTCGATGTGGACGCAACGGGAACGGCGCTGGTCACGGGGGCGAGCCGGGGGATCGGGCGCGCGGTCGCGGTGGAACTGGCGGCGCGGGGGTTCGAGGTCGTGGCGTCGATGCGCAACCCCGCGGCGGGCGACGGGCTGGTCGAAGAGGCGGCGGCCCGCGGCGGTGTGGTGCGGGTCGAGCGCCTCGACGTCACCGACGGTGGCTCGATCGTGATCCCCGACGGGCTCCGCGTGCTGGTGAACAACGCCGGGGTCGAGGCCGAGCACCCGGCGTTCGAGGACACCCCGCTCGACCTGTGGCGCAGGATGTTCGAGACCAACGTCTTCGGGTTGGTGGAGGTGACGCGCCGGGCGATCCCGGTGCTCCGGGCGAACGGGGGTGGGGTGCTCTGCAACGTCACGTCGTCGTCGATCCTGGCGCCGGTGCCGTTCTACGCGCCCTACCGGTCCAGCAAGGCCGCCGTGAGTGCGATCAGCGAGACGCTGCGGGCGGAGCTCGCTCCGTTCGGGATCCGGGTGCTCGAGGTCATGCCCGGTCCGATCGACACCGACATGCTCGCCGACTCCGACACCCCCTACGCCGCCGTCGACAACCCGGCGTACGCGGCGATGGCGCAGCGGATGTTCGACGGTCGTTCGGTGGGGATCGACGGGATGGTGACGCCCACCGCGGAGGCGGCCCGACTCATCGCCGACGGGGTGCTCGACGATGCCGCGCCGATGCGGATCGGGTGCGACCCGATGAGCGTCGGCATGATCGACGCCTGGCGCTCGATGTCCGACGAGCAGATGATGTCGGCGATGATCGAGGGGATGCTCGCGGGGAACTGACGGCGTCGGTCAGGCGTCGGCGCAGAGCCCGCCCCACGGGCCCGCGCCCTGCCATTGGAACTCCGCCCAGGCGAGGTCGTCCTGGTCGTAGGGCGAGGCGGCGTTCGGGGGCACGGCGATCAGGTCGGTGCGGCCGGCGTGGTTGGCCACGCTGTTCCACGTCGACTGCAAGAACTGGTACGCGCCGAGGTACGGACCGGCCGGGTTCACGGCGCCGTAGTTCCCACTGGCCTCGCGGGTACGGGTACACATGAGGAACGGCTCGTCGTGGTGCGGGTGCACGCCGGGCGTGGGCACGTACCCGGGCGGTGCGACCGGCGGGCCGGCAGGTGCGGTGGTCCCGGTCGGGCGAACGGTCGTGGTGGTCCGCCCGGCGGTCGTGGGCGGCGTCGTGGTGGTGACGGCGGCGATCGCGTCGGCGCGGCGGGCCTGGGCGTCGGACAGGAGCTGGTCGATCTGGGCCCCCTGCTCCTTGACCGTCGCGAGCGCGGCGTCGGCCTGGACCCGGGCGGCCCGCAGCTGGTCGCGCTCGGCCTGGAGCGCGCGGGTTGCGTCCCGCAGGGACTGCACGACCGTGGCGTCGCGGGCGTTGAGCTGGTTCAGCAGTTGGGTGCGTCGGGCGGCGTCGAGGGGACCGCGGGCGCCGAAGAGGAGTCCGAGGTCGGCACCGGAGCGTTGGTACGCGGTGGCGGCGCGCTCTCGGGCGAGTTCCTGGAGCCGCTGGCGCTCGGCGTCGAGGACGGGGATCCGGGCCTCGTCGTCGTCGATGCGGCGCTGGACCCCGGAGAGGTCGGCGAGCGCCGCGAAGTACTTCGCGGAGAGTTCGTCGGCCTGGGCTCGGAGGCGGGCGACCTCGGCGTCGGCCTCGGCCACACCCGGGGGAGTCGTGGTCTGGGCCCCGGCGGGGATGGTCAGGGCCGCGGGGCCGACGACGGCCAGCACGATGAGCGCCGCGAGGGCTCCGAGGCCGCGACGGACGACGGTCCTTCCGGACCGGGTGGAGCAGGCCCGGTGGGCCGTGGACGGCGCCGGTGTCGGCGCGGAGTTCGCGGGAGCCATAAGGGTGCGCGCAACGGGGGCTTCGGAGCCACCCGAGACCGACAGGCTAGTCAGGTCCCGGGGTCCGTGCGGTCCGGGCAGGCCCTAGCGTGCGGGCCGTGGCGCATCCGGGTGGACCCGTCGAGCCCCCGCCCTCCCGGTGGGAACTGCCTCTTCCCGAGGCCGCCGGGGCGGGCGAGGTGGCTGGGGTCGGGGCCGATCTCGAGCCCGGGACCCTGCTCGCCGCCTACCGGTCCGGCCTGTTTCCGATGCGTCTGTCGGCTCACGGCCCGTTGGGCTGGTGGGCGCCCGATCCGCGTGGGGTCCTGCCCCTCGACGGGCTGCGGGTCAGCCGTTCGTTGCGCCGGTCGGCGACGCGGTTCACGGTG
Source organism: Actinomycetes bacterium (assembly GCA_037142235.1). Lineage (GTDB taxonomy): Bacteria > Actinomycetota > Acidimicrobiia > IMCC26256 > PALSA-555 > CAIUKV01. Next base: position 15,800 of record JBAXBB010000007.1, on the reverse strand, counting down.
ACGGTCGACGCCGCGTTCGGCGCGGTGATCAGTGCGTGCGCCGGGGTGCCGCGACCAGGTGGGTGGATCGACGAGGCGTTCGTGGAGGCGTACACGCGTCTGCACGACCTGGGCTGGGCGCACAGCGTGGAGGTGTGGACGCCGGGCCCGGAACCCGACCTCGTGGGGGGCCTCTACGGGGTGGCGGTCGGGGGCGCGTTCGCGGGTGAGTCGATGTTCCACACCGTGACCGACGGTTCGAAGGTGGCGCTGGTCCACCTCGTGGAGCGGCTGCGCCTGGGGGGCGGGGTCCTGCTCGACGTGCAGTGGTGCACGGAGCACCTCGCCTCGCTGGGCGCGCGAGAGGTTCCGCGCGCCGACTACGGCCGGCTCTTGGCCGACGCGCTCGGACGACCCCAGGTGCTGCTCACCGGCCCCTGACCGGGGCCGAGGCTCACCAGAGCTGGTCGGTGTAGGTGTCGGTGCCGATGATCGTGGGGATCCAGGGTCCGCACCACACGGTGCTCATGATCCCGGAGCCGTCGATCGTGGCGGCCCAGTCGCGCCAGGTCTGCCAGTCGTCGCGCGGGTCGGCCTCGAGGTGGTAGAGCTGGAGCACGCGGGTCCCGGCGTCGGGGTCGACGGGGACGAACGACGGTGCGCTGTCGAGGAGGGGCACCGCCTGCCACGCCGAGACGTTGGCCACCGCGCTCCCGTCGAGGAACGCCGGGAGGTTGGCGTCGAACCAGGCGATGACGGCCTCGTTGTCGACGCCTTCATGGGGTTGGACGGCGAGCGACACCATGCCGGTGTACTCGGGCTTGTCGAGGGCGAGCTCGAGGGGCACCGGGTCGTCGTCGCGGTACCAGCGCGCCAGGTGGTCGAACAGGCCGGTGTGCTTGTGGACCCGGTTCGCGAACCCACGGTCGTGGGCGTAGAGCCAGTTGACCTGCTCGGTCGCCCACGCGATGTGGTCGTCGTGGTGGTCGGCGTGGATCCAGTAGATCGCGACGTAGGAGCCGTCGCGCACGGCGGGCACGAAGGGCGTGTCGTCGGGGAAGCGGAGGTCCTTGAGGTCGCGGGTGGCGACCCAGCGGCGGCCGGCGAACAGCCACGGGCCGATCATGCAACCGGCGTAGAAGTGGTCTCGCTCGTACCAGCGGTTGTACTCGACCTCGTAACCGGGTTCCGGATCGACCTGCGTGTACAGCATCGAACCGACCCGGACCGGGTACTCCTTGAACGCCACGGTTGCCCCCTCGCAATGTGCGGTCGTGTGGTGAATGGTCGCGCAGTGGTGCTGGTGTGCGCCAGCAGTGTTGCAGATCCGGCCGGGGCGGCGCTCAGGCGGCGGCGGTGGCGTCGAGCAGCTCGTACTCGAGCTCGGTGTCGACGGCGTGCTCGAAGTCGATCACCCCGATCTCGGTGAAGCGCTCGCGCAGCCAGCCGTCGCCGGCGTCGAGGAGGCCGAGTTTGCGGCAGTTCGGAACGATCTTGGAGAACAGCGCCGCCTGGAACGGGTTGGTGCCCTCCGCGCGGAGCGCGAACATCAGCCGGGTGATGTCGGCGCGGTCGATGCCCATGCGCTCCCACACGGCGTGCATCATGAGGCGGTCGCGCATCCGGAGGGCGGCCTCGAACGCGAATTCCTGACGCTCGAGGATCTCGGCCTGGGTGAGACCCGCGTAGTACTCCTTGAGGGAGATCACGCCGAAGGCCACGTGGCGGGCCTCGTCGGCCATCACGTAGCGCAGGAGCTCCTTGAGCAACGGCTCGTCGGCCATCATGTGCATGAACCCGAACGCGGCGAGGGCGAGGCCCTCGATCATGATCTGCATCCCCATGTAGGTCATGTCCCAGCGGGAGTCGCTCACGACGTCGTCGATGAGGAGCTGCAGGGCCGGGGTGACGGGGTAGTGACCCTCGAGCTTCTCGTCGAGGTAGCGGGCGAAGACCTCGACGTGGCGGGCCTCGTCCATCACCTGGGTCGAGGCGTAGTACTTGGCGTCGATCCAGGGCACGGTCTCGACGATCTTCGCCGTGCAGACCAGCGCACCCTGCTCACCGTGGAGGAACTGACTCAGACGGTGGTTGATGGCCTCGACGTTGAAGGTCGTCCACTCGCGCTCGCCCCAGTGGCGCATGGGAGAGCCTTCGGCGTCGACCAAGGTCTGGCGCAGGCCCGCCGTGGCGCCGCCGAGCGAGCGGGCGACGTGCTCCACGTCGACCTCGGTGTCCCACGGGAGGTCGTTGGCGTTCCACTGGCGCACCTTGGCCTTCTCGTAGAGGGTGGAGAGGGCCGGACGGGTGCGCTCGTAGTCCCAGGTGAAGACGGCGTCGCCGCCGATCGCCCGGGCGTGGACGTCGGTGCCGAAGTCGAGGTCGTCGTCGGCGAGGATCGACTCGACGCTGTTGACGTCGTCGCGGCCGAGGAACGTGGGGCGGTGGGTGCCAGGGGCGTCGGGCAAGGGATCTCCTGGGTCGGCCCCCCGGGGATCCGGTGGGCGGGCGACGGTTACCCGAGGGTAGCCTTGCCTCATGGGTCGACTGACCGTCTACCACAATCCCGCCTGTGGGCAGTCGCGGGGGGTGCTGGAGATCCTCCGGGACCGGGGCGTCGAGTTCGACGTCGTCGAGTACCTGAAGACCCCGCCCGGTCGGGCCGACCTCGAGCGCATCCTCGACGCCATCCCCGACGAGCCCGCCACGCTGGTCCGCAAGGACAAGCGCTTCGGCGAGTTGGGGCTCGACGAGTCCGCCCACACCACCCGCGAGTCCGTGGTCACGTTGTTGCTCGAGCACCCGGAGCTCATGGCGCGACCGGTCGTGTTCTCCGGCGATGACGCCCTGATCTGTCGCCCGTCCGACACCGTCCTCACCTTCTTGGAGTGACCTTGCTCACCGACGATGAAGTCCGACTCGAGGTCAAGCGGTTCATCGGCGAGGCCTGGGACCCCGACCTGACCCTCGGCCAGTGGTGGGAACGCCTCGCCGACTCGGGGTGGGCGGTGCCGACCTGGCCGGCCGAGTGGCTGGGCAAGGGCCTCCCCGGCGCCGCCGCCCGGGTGGTGGCGGAGGAGCTCCGGGCCGGCAACGTGCCCGGACCGCCCGCCGGGCTCGGGCTGTTGCTCGCCGGACCGACGATCCTCACGCACGGCACCGAGGCGCACAAGGCGCGCTACCTGCGGCCGATCGTCGCGGGCCAGGAGGCCTGGTGCCAGCTGTTCTCCGAGCCCGGGGCCGGCTCGGACCTCGCCTCCCTCCAGACCAAGGCCGTGCGCGACGGCGACGAGTGGATCGTCAACGGGCAGAAGGTCTGGACGTCGGGGGCGCAGACCGCCGACTTCGGCATGCTGCTCGCGCGCACCGACCCCGACCAGCCCAAGCACAAGGGCATCTCCTACTTCGCGTTCCCGATGGACCAGCCCGGGGTCGAGGTGCGTCCCCTCAAGGAGATGACCGGTCGCTCGCTGTTCTGCGAGGTGTTCTTCACCGACGCCCGAGTCGCCGATTCCGAGTGCATCAACGGGCTCGGGGGCGGATGGATCGCCGCCAACACCACGCTCACCGCCGAACGGGCCGGCCTCGGCGCCGGCGGGTCGGGCGCTTCGGGTGGAGGCTTCCCCGGCCGGAAGGGCGAGATGCTCGGCCTGCTGGTCGGACCGATGATGGACGGGGCCCGTTCCGCCGCCGCGCGGTCGTCGCGAGCGGAGCGCAGCGGTGCGTTGATGCGCCGGGTCGTGAAGGAGCTCGGGCGCGACCAGGAGCCGGTGCTCCGTCAGCACCTCGCGCAGGCCTACGTGCTCGACGAGATCGGGCGCATGATGTCGTTGCGGGCCAAGCAGCTCCGCACGGCCGGGACCCCCATGCCCGGTGACGGCAACCTGTCGAAGCTCCTGATGAGCCGGGTCGAGCGCCACGGCCGTGACCTCGGACCCGAGCTCATCGGCCCGTGGGCGATGGTCCTGGGCGACGACACCCCCGGTGGCGGGAACTTCCAGGAGGCGACGGTTTGGGCGCCGGCTCCGTCGATCTACGGCGGGAGTGACGAGGTCCAGAAGAACATCGTGGGTGAGCGGGTCCTGGGCTTGCCCAAGGAGCCGGGCCCCGACAAGCACACGCCGTTCCGGGACCTCGCCGTCGGGACCCAGCAGGCCTGACGACCTCCCTCCGGCCGATCACCCGCCGAGGGTGGGGCGCCGGGTCAGAGCGACGACGCCGACTCGCCGCCGAGGTACTCGGCGAGGAGCTCGTCGCCGGCGGCGTGGGCCGGGCCCGTCCAGCCCACGAGGCCGTGGCGCAGGATCACCGCGTGGTCGGCGAACGCGAGCGCCCGCTCGACGAACTGCTCGACGAGCAGCACGGCCACGCCTTCGTCGCGGATGCGGGCGAGCGATTCGAACACGAGGTCGACCATCTTGGGGGCGAGGCCCATCGACATCTCGTCGGCGACGAGGAGTTTGGGTGGAGCCGCCAGCACGCGGGCCAGGCTCAGCATCTGCTGCTCGCCGCCCGAGAGGGTGCCCGCGGCTTGACGGCGGCGCTCGGCGAGCACGGGGAACAGGTCGAGGGCACGCTCGAGGGCGGCGGCTCGTTGCGCCCGGGGCACGGTGAAGCGGATCTGGGCCCGGAGGTTGTCGCGGACCGACAGGTGGGGGAAGAGGTTGCGCGACTCGGGGACGTAGGCCAGACCCAGGCGGCTGACCCGGTGGGCCGAGATGCCAGTGAGGTCGTGGCCGTCGAACTCGATGCGCCCGGCGCGGGGCCGGACCACCCCGGCGATCGCACTCGCCAGCGACGACTTCCCGGCTCCGTTGGCACCGAGCACGGCGGTCACCGAACGCGCCGGGACGTCGAGGGACACGCCGAACAGGGCGCGCGCCGCGCCGTACGCGACCTCGAGGTCGGTGACCCGGAGGAGGGGGTGGGGATCGCTCGGCGCTCCGGCCGGGGTGGTCATGAACTCGCCTCCGCTCCGTCGACCGGGGCACCGAAGTAGGCGGCCTGCACCACCGGACTGTGGCGGATCTCGTCGGGGGTGCCCTCGAGGAGCACCCGCCCGAAGTCGAGCACGGTGATCCGGTCGGAGAGGGCGAGCACGAACTCGACGTTGTGCTCCACGAGCACGAAGGCGGTGCCGCGCTCGGCGCGGACCCGTTGGAGGGCCTCCCCGAGGTGGTCGGTCTCCTGGGAATCGAGGCCCGACGACGGCTCGTCGAGCAGCATCACGGCGGGTTCGGCGGCCAGGGCCCGCGCCACTTCGATCAGACGCCCGGTGCCGAGCGGCACCGACACCGCCGGCCGGTCGGCCACCGCCGTGAGCCCGATGAGATCGAGGATGCCGTCGACCCGGTCGTCCTCGCCCGGTCCGGGCCGCTCGCCGAAGCCGCTCAGGTCGCGCGCGAAACCGAGCAGGCTCTGGCGACCCGCGTGCACCCGCTGCGCGATCACCAGGTGCTCACGCACGGTGAGTTCGGTGAAGAGCTCCATCCGCTGGAAGGTTCGGGCCAGGCCGAGCCGAGCCCGGGCCTGGGGACTCCGCCGGGTGACGTCGTGGCCCGACATCGTCACGCGGCCGGTCCGGGGCCGGAGGAGTCCGGACAGGACTCCGAAGAGCGTGGTCTTCCCCGCTCCGTTGGGACCCACCAGCCCGACCGTCGAGCCGTTCGGCACGGCGATGCGGACGTCGTCGAGGGCCACGACGCCGCCGAAGCGCACGGTCACACCCTCGGCGGCGAGGAGCGGTGGCGTGATGGCGGTGCCGTCCGCCGCCGCAGCGTTCCCGGTGCCGGTCACGATCCGACCTCCGCGGCCTCGAGTGCGAGCGCAGCCTGCTCCTCGGCGCGTTCGGTGTCTGCGAGTCGGCGAAGGCGCTGCCGGTTGACCATGTCGTAGAGGACGCCGCGGGGCTCGCGGGCCAGCCCGATGGCTCCGAGGCCGAACAGCATGGTGGGGATCTCTCCGATGGTCGACTTGGAGAGGTCGATCCCGATCGCCCAGATCGCGGCGACCACGGCCAGGGCTCCGAAGCCGAGCGCAAGGCCGACGCGGAGGACCGGGGGTCGGTCGGCCAGGCGGATCATCCGCAGGACGAGGATCAGACCGATCGCGAGCGCCAGGACGACGAGCACGACGTGCACGGCGGTGTCGTCGGACATCCGGTCCCACGTCACCCAACTCAGGCCGCCACCCGCGACGACGCACGCGGCCATGGCCACCAGGCCGAGGGGCTTGCGGTACGCCCGGGCCAGGAGCAGGCGGGTGAACAGGCCGCCGGCCAGGAAGACCAGCGGGAGGATGAGGATCACCGCGAGTTTGAACGGAGCGATCGCGAAGAGCAGCCCTGCGAGCAGCGCTCCCACCACGCTGCGCACGCCCCAGGTGACGATGACCGCCAACCACACCACGCCGATCAGCACGTTGAAGGAGGCCGGGGTCACGCTGCCCACCGTCGTGCCCCAGAGCGCACCACCGAGTCCGGCGACGAACGCGCTCACCCCGAAGAGGACCAACTTGGCGCGCACGATGCTGATCCCCGAGGTCGTGGAGGCGGGCTCGCTCGAGCGGATCGCGGCGAACACCAGTCCGGCGGTGGCGCGCTTGACGTTGACGATCAGCAACGCGCAGACGAGGAAGACCGCGACGACGAGGTAGTACATCGGGATCCGGTCGTCGAGCCCGAGGCCGAACGGTCGCGCCAGGATGCGCCCCGCGCCGAAGTTCTCGAACTCCACCCGCTTCCAGACGAACTCCTGCACCAGGAGGGCGAACCCGACCGTGAGCAGAGCGAGGTAGAGGTCGCCGATCCGGAGGCTGGGCAGCGCGACGGCCAGGCCGAACGGGACCGCGATCAGCGCACCGACGAGGATCGCCGCCCAGACCGGGATCCCGACGTGGAGCACGTCGGTGGAGTCGGCGAGCCGGGCGGCGGCGAACCCGCCGATGCCGGCGAAGGTGACCTGCGCGAGCGAGATGATGCCGCCTTCGCCCGTGACGAGCGTGAACGACAAGAAGATGATCGAGAGCGCCACGCCGATGGTGAAGATGTTGAGCCAGTAGGAGTCGAAGGCCCACGGGACGATGGCGAGGGCCACGACGAGGACGATCGGACCGGCTGCCCGGCGCCAACCGTGGCTGGGTGGCAGCGGAGGCGCGTCACCGTGGACGCCACCGCCCGCCCGGGCGTCGACGGTGAAGGCCTCGCGGCGCAGGCCGTCGGACCGGAAGCTGTAGGCGATGAGGAAGATCAGCATCACGACGAAGGGGATGCTGGCCGAGACTCCGGTGGAGAAGAAGCCTGAGTCCGGCTGCACCTTCACCCAGAGCTGCTGCAGCACGCCGACGCCGATGGCTCCGGCGAAGGCCAGGGGCAGGCTGGTCATCCGGCCGATGACGACCGCGACCAGTGACCCGACCAGCAGGAGGGTGAACTGGAACTCCTGGAGGCCCACGATCGGGGTCAGGAGCACGCCCGCGAACCCGGCCAGGGCGGTGCCCGCCATCCAGGAAGCGGCGGTGACCCGATCGGTGTCGATGCCGGCGATGCCGGCGTTGCGAGGGTGGTCGACCGAGGCGCGGGTCGCCAGGCCGAGGGGGGTGAGGCGCAAGACCAACGTCGCGACCACGGCGATCGCGACGGCGCTGATGATCACCACGAACTGGTTGGTGTTCATGTACGTGCCGAACACCTTGAGGAACTGCGGGTCGGGTGGGTTGTGGACCAGCCCGTCGGGTTCGAACAGCTCGCCTTCGGTCGTGAAGGTGAAGAGGATCTTGACCAGGGCCGGGAGCGCCACCCAGAGGCCCACGGTGGAGACGAGCCGGACCGTGGGCGAGGCGTTCGTGAGGCGGCGGAACAGCACGCGGTAGAGCACGAGCCCGAGGAGTGGGGCCACGACGAGGATCGCCACCGGGGCCGCGACGACGATCGGCCAACGGGGCCCGCCCTTGAACTCGTGGAGCCAGTAGTAGAACACCGCCACCGACCAGGCGATGACCCCGTGCGCGAAGTTGAAGACCCGCGACGAGGAGTACGTCAGCACGAGCCCGAGGGCCGAGATGGCGTAGATGCACCCGGTGACCAGACCGGCGATGAGGTACGGCGTCACGCGGACTCCCCCCGGAGTGCGTCAGGACCGGCCGGGTCCGGCCGGTCCTGACGGTGTTCCCTGGGCCGGACTAGCCGGCGGTGGTCGTCGTGGGTGCGGCGGTCGGTGCCACGAGCTTGTTGTTCGTGACGAACTGGCCGCAGACCTTGTCGCCGCCGAACGCCGGGACGAACTTCCCGCCCGTGATCTGCACGTAGTAGGCGCAGGCGAACGGCTTGTTGAAGACTTCCTGGAAGTTGATCGGGTCGAACCAGCCGTCGGCGGTGTAGCCCTTGGTGAGGCGCAGGTTGTTGATGAACGCCTGCTGGGTGGGGCACGCCACGCCGGCCGCCTTGACGCCCTCGATGAAGGTGTTGGCGGTCAGCCAGCCCACCGCGCTCGACTGGTTGACCGTGGCGTCGGGCTTGTACTTGGCCATGGCGGCCTTGAAGGCCGTGATACCCGGGGGCTCGGGAGTGGTCTCGAGCGGCTTGAACTCGAGACCGAGGACCGCACCGTCGAAGGCAGGCAGGGCGGCGACCCGCGGGTCGTACCCGGCGGACAGGATGATGTGCTCCACCGGTGCCCCGGCCTGCTTGAGTGCGTTGACGAGGGCGATGTTGTCGGTGGTGCCGAGCGCCGTGTAGAGGGTGTCGGCACCCGAGCTCTTGATCTGCTGGGCGTAGGAACCCCACTCGGTGTTCCCGACCGGCACGTCGGTGGTCTTGTAGGCGACCGTGAGCCCGAGGTCCTTGCCGAAGCGGCCGATGGAGTCCGCGACCTGCTCGATGAACACCGCACTGTTGCCGGTGTTGCTGGCGACGAGGGCGACCTTCTTCGCACCGGCCTTAGCCATGGAGGCGGCGTTACGGCTGGTGTAGTTCGTCTTGAGGTCGGCCGCGTTGGCGTTCTGGAACCCGAAGAAGTTCGGGTACTTGCCGAAGATGTCGAGGCCCAGCTGCCAGCCGACGGCCGGAACCTTCTTCTGGCTCAGGTACGGAGCACTGGCCGCGCCGGCGGCGCTCTCGGGGAGCACGGCGTAGACCTTCTCCTGCTCGACCAGGTTCTGGGCCGCGGCGAGGTTCTGGGCCGGGTCGCCCTTGTCGTCGAGGGAGACCAGGGTGAGCTTCCGGCTGCCGAGCTCCTTGGCGTCGTTGGCCGCGGCGATGCGGGCGTTGATGCCCTCGATGATGTTCGGGAAGAAGCCCGAGCCCGAGTTCGGACCCGTCATGGGGGCGATGGAGCCGAGCTTGATCTCGGAGTCGGTGACCCCGGGGATCGACGGACACGTCTTGGGGGCCGAGACCTTCTTGACGTTCTTCACGAGCGGGTCGATCTTGGCGGCCGAGGCCGGCCCGACGCCGACGACGGTGACCACGGCGAGTGCCGTGACGCAGGCAGCGGCGATGCCGCTCGTGAGACGTGAACGCAACATGGTGGTTTCTCCCTCGGTGCGATCCGGGATGGTCTGGGATCTGATCGTAAGCATTACCTCACGGAGGGCCTGTGCGCAAGGCCTCCGGTGGCCGGTGGCCGACAGGCACCGCGCCCGGCGCCGGTGTGCCGTGGCCGATCAGCGGGGGGCGCTGACGATCCGCTCGACGATCAGGGTGCGTTGGACCTGTCCGGTGGCCGGAGTGCGCGGGAGTTCGTCGACCACCTCGATCCGTCGGGGGTGCTTGAAGGGGGCGAGCCGTCCGGTGCAGTGGGCGCGCAGGGAGTCCACGTCGAGGGTGGCCGAGGCGCCGGGTCGAGGCACCACGACTGCGCACACCACCTCGCCCCACTGCTCGTCGGGGATCCCGACCACGGCCACCTCCTCGACGTCGGGGTGCTCGGCCAGGACCGCCTCGACCTCGGCCGGCGCCACCGTCTCGCCACCGGTGCGGAGCACGTCGCGGACGCGTCCCACGATGGAGAGGTAGCCGTCGTCGTCGAACGATCCGAGGTCGCCGGTGTGGTACCAGCCTTCGCGGAGCGCCCCGGCGGTCGCGTCGGGTTGCTCGAAGTAGCCGTCCATCAAGAAGTCGCTGGTGACGCAGACCTCGCCGTCGTCGGCGAGGCGGAGGAAGACCCCCGGGGGCGCGATGCCGACCGCCCCGGGCTTGCGCAGCACGTCGGCGTGGGGGAGCAGGGCACCGGGCCCGGCCTCGGTCGAGCCGTAGTAGACGCGCGTGACCGTGTGGGGAAAGGCCTCGCGGATGGCGGCGACGAGTTCCGGGGGCGTGGCCGACGTTCCGGTGTCGGTCTCGCGCAGCGAGGAGAGGTCGTAGCCGGAGAGGTCGTGACGGAGGACCCGCGCCCACACCGCCGGGATCAGGTACAGACGGGTGGCCCGGTGGCGCTCGACCGCGCGGAGGAGGTCGTGGGCCTCGCCGGTGGTGACGAAGTGGACCGGCCGCCGGGCCTGGAAGGCGTTCATGGCCATCGACCAGCCCGCCATGTGGAACAGCGGGAACATGCACACGGTGCTGCCCGAGTGGTCGGTGGTCGGGCTGGCGATGCTCCGCAGGACGTTCGCCCGGTGTGACAGGACCACGCCCTTGGGGCGTCCGGTGCTCCCGCTGGTGAAGAACAGGACGTGGGGATCACGCTCGTCGAGCCGGGGCTCGGTGGCGGGGCCGGTCGCGGTGCTCTCGGCGGCCGCGTGGAGCCGACCGTGATCGATCATGGGCACGTCCCAGCCCTCGGCCAGCGGCGCGTGTGCGGCGTCGGCGATCAAGAGCCGGGGCCGCGCGTAGCCGGCGACCGTCTCGGCCTCGGCCGCGCCGTAGCGCGCGTTGAGCGGTGCGAACACGGCCCCGACCTTCCCGGCGGCGGCGAAGATCGGCAGCGCGGCGAGCGAGGTCTCACCCCACCACACCACCCGGTCCCCGTGACCCACGCCGAGCCCGCGCAGGACGTGGGCCAACCGGTCGGAGCGCGCGTCGAGGTCGGCGTAGGTGATGACGTCGTCGCCGAGGGTGGCGGCGGACGAGCGGGGCGCCACCCGGGCCGCACCCCGCACGACGTTGGGGATCAGCAGAGCCACGCGGGGAGCGTAGGCCGGGTCCGGTCGGTCCGGTCCCGACCCGATCACCAAGAGTTGTCAGATGACAATCATTGGTGATAAGGTGTCGCCCATGACCAGCGTCGAGGAACTCGCCGAACGCTTCCGGGCCCGCGGTCTGCGGGTCACCCCGCAGCGCCAGGTGGTGTGCCGGCTCCTCGAGGGGAACCGGGAGCACCCCACGGTCGAGGCGCTCCACGAGGCGGCACGGGCGGAGATGCCGACCATCTCGCTCAAGACCGTCTACCAGACGGTCCACGATCTCGAGGGCCTCGGCGAGGTCAGCCTCCTCGACGTCGGCACGGGCTCGGTGCGCGTCGACCCCAACGTCGAGCGCGCCCACCAGCACGTCATCTGCACGGAATGCGGCAGCGTCCGCGACGTGTTGGTCGACCTCGCCGACCTCCGCATCACCGACCGCGAGCGACAGGGCTTCGCGGTCACCGACGTGCAGGTCCACTTCCGGGGGGTCTGTGCCGAGTGCGCGGGCGCTCCGGTGTCGTGACCGCGGCCCCGATCGACGCTCCACCCGTCCGCGACCTCCAACCGATCCACCTCTGAACCAACCACCGAACCCACACAAGGAGCAAGGAATGCCCGCACTCAAGGGAACCCAGACCGAGACCAACCTCAAGGAGGCGTTCGCGGGCGAGAGCCAGGCGAACCGCCGCTACCTGTACTTCGCGCAGAAGGCTGATGTCGAGGGCTACCCCGACGCCGCGGCGCTGTTCCGCTCGGTGGCCGAGGGTGAGACCGGACACGCGTTCGGCCACTTCGACTTCCTCGCCGAGGTGGGCGACCCCGCCACCGGCGAGCCCGTCGGTCCTACCACCGACAACCTCAAGGCCTCCATCGCCGGCGAGACCTACGAGTACTCGGAGATGTACCCGGGCTTCGCCCGCACCGCGCGCGACGAGGGCTTCCCGGAGATCGCCGAGTGGCTCGAGACCCTCGCCCGGGCCGAGAAGAGCCACGCCGGCCGCTTCGGACAGGGCCTCGAGAACCTGTCCTGAGCCCGGCTCCACGCCCAGCGTGACGACGGCCCCGGGGCGAACCCCCGGGGCCGTCGTCACGACGGCGCCACCTCATGGGTGGGTCCGCCACCGACCGGGGGAGCAGAGGAGAACTGCCGTGCGCAAACTGACCGTCGACGACATCACCGACCTCCGGGCCTACGAGCGCGAACGCGACGACTTCCGGGCGGCGGTCATCGCGGCCAAGCGCGATCGCCGGGTGCCCCTCGGCGACCTCATGACGCTGGTGTTCGAGAACACCGACACCATGCGGTTCCAGATCCAGGAGATGGCCCGGGCGGAGCGCATGCTCAGCGACGAGCAGATCGCCCACGAGGTCTTCGTCTACAACGGTCTCCTCCCTGAGCCCGGCGAGCTCTCGGCCACGCTGTTCGTCGAGTTGACGGAGCCGGGGGCGTTGCGGGAGTGGCTCCCGAAGCTCGTCGGCCTCCAGGACCACGTGAGCCTCGAGGTCGCGGGCGTCGCGTCCGTCGGATCCGAGATCGACGAGGACCGGCTCACGCGTGAGGACGAGATCACCACCACCGTCCATTACCTGCGCTTCGCGTTCACCCCCGAGCAGCAGGCGGCGTTCGCCGCCGGGCCGGTGGTGCTGCGCATCGACCACCCCGAATACCGCGCCGAGACCGAGTTCTCCCCGGAGACCCGCGCCTCGCTGGCTGCCGACTTCGACTGACGCCGTCGGCCCCGACCGTGCGCCTCCCCGTCGTCCGCCTCGATCCCGACCTGCCGCTCCCGCGGCGCCAGCACCCCGACGACGCCGGGGTCGACCTCCACGCCCGGGAGTCGGTCACGTTGGCGCCGGGCGGCGGACGGGCCCTGGTGCCCACCGGCATCGCCATCGCCGTGCCGCCCGGCCACGGCGGGTTCGTGCTCCCTCGGTCGGGGCTCGCGTTGGGGCACGGCGTCACCTGCCTCAACGCCCCCGGGCTGATCGACGCGCAGTACCGGGGTGAGGTGAAGGTGCTGCTCGTGAACACCGATCCCACCACGGCCTACACCGTGGAGCGCGGCGACCGCATCGCCCAACTGGTGATCCAGGCGGTCGCGGCGGTCGAGTGGGACGAAGTGGACGCCCTCGACGGCACCACCCGCGACGCGTTCGGCTTCGGGTCCACGGGTCGCTGACGCCAGGTCGTCCGGCGCTCCCGGGTTGGGTAGCCTCCCGCGCATGGCACACGATCGTCGGTTCCGGTTCGGGGTGATGATGCCCAAGGCCCCCTCGCTCGCGCAGGTGCGCGAGTGGACCCGCGCGGCCGAGGACCTCGGGTACTCCTCGCTCTACGTCCCTGACCATTTCGTGGACCACCCGCTGGCCCCGATGCCCGCGATCGCCACCGTGGCGGCGCTCACGACCACCCTGCGGGTGGGCACGCTCGTGCTCGGCAACGATTACAAGCACCCGGTCGTGGTGGCCAAGGAGGCGGCGACCGTCGACCTGCTCTCCGACGGTCGGCTCGAGTTGGGGATCGGCGCGGGCTGGATGACGGCCGACTACGAGCAGGCTGGGATCCCGCTCGACCGACCGGGGGTGCGGATCGACCGCCTCGCCGAGTCGATCGCGATCCTCAAAGGTCTCTGGGCCGACGGCCCGCTCACCTTCCGGGGCGAGCACTACCGCATCACTGGCCTGGAGGGTGACCCCAAGCCGCTCCAGCGGCCGGGTCCGCCGTTGGTCATCGGCGGGGGTGGGCGCCGGGTGCTCGCGCTGGCCGCTCGCGAAGCCGACATCGTGGGGATCAACGCCAAGCTCGACTCCGGGCGGGCCGACGACCCGGCCACGGCGCCGTCGCTGAACCCCGCCAGTACCGACGACAAGGTGCGGTGGGTGCGCGAGGCGGCCGGTCCCCGCTACGCCGACCTCGAGCTCCAGGCTCTGGCCGGCTTCGTGATGATCACCGACGATGCCGCTTCGATCGCGTCGCTGATGGCGGGAGCGTTCGAGACCACCCCCGAGGAGGTGCTCGACAGCCCGGTGGGGTTGGTGGGCACCATCGACGAGATCTGCGAAACGCTCGAGCGGCGCCGGGCGCGCTGGGACATGACCTACCACGTGGTGCCGATCGAGCAGGTCGAGGCGTTCGCGCCGGTCGTGGCCCGGCTTGCCGGCACCTGACCGATCGACGACAGGAGACACGGTGGCGCACTCGCGGAAGTTCCGGTTCGGGGTCCAGGTCAACGGCGGAGGCTCCGGCGCGGAGTGGACGACGCTGGCCCGTCGGATCGAGGACCTCGGGTACTCGACGTTGTTCATGCCCGATCATTTCGACGACACGCCGTTGGCCCCGATGGTCGCTCTGTCGTTCGCGGCGGCCGCGACCACCACCTTGCGGGTCGGGCACCTGGTCCTCGGCAACGACTACAAGCACCCGGCGGTGGTGGCCAAGGAGTCGGCCACGCTCGACCTGCTCTCCGACGGTCGACTCGAACTGGGGCTGGGCGCCGGGTGGATGCTCGCCGACTACGAGCAGTTGGGCCTGCCCTACGACGCCCCCGGGGTGAGGATCGCCCGGCTCGACGAGGCGCTTCGGGTCGTGAAGGGCTGCTTCGCCGACGGTCCGTTCTCGTTCGCCGGGGACCACTACACGATCACGGGCTACGACGCTCAGCCGGCGCCGGTGCAGCGGCCCCACCCCCCGATCGTGGTCGGGGGTGGAGGTCCGAAGGTGCTGCGCCTGGCCGGGCGTGAGGCCGACATCGTCGGGATCAACCCGAACCTGCGCGCCGGGGCGATCACGGCCGATGCCGCGACCGACTCCCTCGCCGACATGACCCTCCAGAAGCTGGAGTGGATCCGGGAGGGTGCGGGGGAGCGCTTCGACGACCTCGAACTGCAGATCCGCTACTTCTTGGCTTCGATCACCGACGACGCGCGCGGGTTCGCCGAGATGCTGGCCCCGGGCTTCGGGGTCACCGCCGACGAAGCCCTGGGCTCGGCGGTCGCGCTGGTCGGCTCGGTCGACGAGGTGTGCAACACCTTGGTGCAACGACGCGAGGAGTGGGGCGTGTCGTACGTCGTGCTGGGGGAAGACACCTTCGAGGCGTTCGCCCCGGTGGTGGCCCGGCTCGCCGGGACCTGACCGACCTCAGCGTCGGCGCGCCGCCCGCGCGGCGCCGAGCAGACCGACTCCGACCCCGACGGCGGCCCCGCCGATCCCGCGGCGGTGCTGGTCGGAAGTCATCCGGTCCCGGTTGGCCACGCCGCCCAGGAGGTCGGCGGCGTCGGCCCCGGCCGAGGCCAGGAACCAGCCGGCGGTGGTCGGAGCGCCGCGGAGTCCGCTGGCGAGCAGGAGCCCGCCCACGAGCGCGTCGCGGTAGCCCATCGATCGGAGCAGGAGGCTCGCGGTGGCGGTCGTCTCCTCGGGGTCGCCCCAGAGCCGGTTCGCGGCTTCGGGAGCGACGAGGAACGACACCCCGGAGGCGAGTCGGATCGTCCCGGCCACCACGGCGAAGACATCGATGCGACGACGGAGGCGGGCCATGGGTCCAGTGTGGTCCAGCGCCACCGGCTGCGCCACCGGCGCACGCCGCGTTCGCCGCCATCGGGCGGATCGGCTGCGGTCCGCTATCCTGGCGTCCACGCGGACGTGGCTCAGCTGGTAGAGCATCACCTTGCCAAGGTGAGGGTCGCGGGTTCGAATCCCGTCGTCC